>NZ_JBVIZF010000003.1:362763-825398 GCF_055591805.1 Streptomyces sp. NPDC041200
GCGTTGGGGAGGGAAACGGGGGGGGCGGCTTTCAAGACACGGGGGGTGTCGAACCCCCCGGGAGGAAAGGACACCCGGGACGCACGCGGGGTTGGCCCCGGGTTTTCCTGCGCCCCCCCGGCCCCGCCCCTCGCTCGGGTTGTCTTACTGGTGGAAGATCCTGGCCCCCCACTGGGCGACCCACCTGCCGTCACCGAACTGGAGGTTGGCGGTGCACTGGCCGGTGTCACCGTCACAGTTCAGGGCCGTGACCGGGACCGGCGCCCGCACCGCCTTCGCCGACGTGGCCGACCGTGCCGCCGCCTGGTGGAAGATCCGCGCGTCCCACTGCGCGACCCATCGGCCGTCACCGAAGCGCAGCCCGGCCGTGCACTTGTAGGTGTCACCGTCACAGTTGAGGGTCGTCACCGGGACCGGCGCCTTCACCGACTTCGCGGACGCCGACTTCGCGGACGCCGACTTCGCGGACGCGGACTTCGCGGACGCCGACTTCACGGACGCCGACTTCACGGACGCCGCCTGCCGGGCCGGGCTCTGGTGGAACACGTTCACGCCCCAGTCCGCGAACCACCGGCCGTCACCGAACCGCAGCCCGGCCGTGCACTTGTAGGTGTCACCATCGCAGGCGAGGGTCGTCACGGGGACCGGCGCGGCCCCGGCGGCCGGGGCGATCGCGGCCTGGGTCATGATCAGGGCTCCCAGCCCCAGGAATGTACCGGCGAGCATTCGGCGAGCGCGAGCTGACATAGCGTCACTTCCCTTTCGACTCCGGCCACATGACGTGCGGCATCATGTCGCCCACCGGTCGAATGTCGCTTGAAGAGATGAAGCACTCAGCGCTACAGCCGCTGAATGATCGTCCCCGTCGCCAGCGCCCCGCCCGCGCACATCGTGATCAGCGCGAACTCCTTGTCCGCCCGCTCCAGTTCATGCAGCGCCGTGGTGATCAGCCGGGCCCCCGTCGCCCCCACCGGATGGCCGAGCGCGATGGCGCCGCCGTTGACGTTCACCTTCTCCAGATCCTGTTCGAAGACCTGCGCCCAGGACAGCACGACCGACGCGAACGCCTCGTTGATCTCGATCACGTCGATGTCCTTGAGCGTCATCCCGGCCTTCCCCAGCACGGCCCGCGTCGCGTCGACCGGACCGTCCAGGTGGTAGTGCGGATCGGCGCCGACCAGGGCCTGGGCCAGGATCCGGGCGCGGGGCCGCAGCTTCAGCGCGCGGGCCATCCGCTTGGACGCCCACAGCACCGCGCACGCGCCGTCCGAGATCTGGGAGGAGTTGCCCGCCGTGTGCACGGCCGTCGGCATGACGGGCTTGAGCCCGCCCAGCGCCTCCATGCTGGTGTCGCGCAGCCCCTCGTCCCGGTCGACGGCCCGCCACATGCCCTCTCCGGCCGCCTGCTCCTCCTCGGTGGTGGGCACCTGCACCGCGAAGGTCTCGCGCTTGAAGCGCTCCTCGGCCCAGGCCCGGGCCGCGCGCTCCTGGGAGAGGAGGCCGAGCGTGTCGACGCCCTCCCGGGTGAGCCCGCGCCGCCGGGCGATCCGCTCGGCGGCCTCGAACTGGTTGGGGAGGTCGACGTTCCACTCGTCGGGGAACGGCTTGCCCGGCCCGTGCTTGGAGCCGCTGCCGAGCGGCACCCGCGACATGGCCTCGACGCCGCAGCCGATGCCGACGTCGATGACGCCGGTGGCGACCATCGTGGCCACCATGTGGTTGGCCTGCTGCGAGGATCCGCACTGGCAGTCCACGGTCGTCGCGGCCGTCTCGTACGGGAGGCCCATGGCCAGCCAGGCGGTGCGCGCGGGGTTCATGGACTGCTCTCCCGCGTGGGTGACCGTGCCGCCGACAATTTGTTCGACGCAGTCGGGCTGGATGCCGGTGCGGGCGAGGAGTTCGCGATAGGTTTCCCCGAGGAGATACGCGGGGTGGAGATTGGCGAGCGCGCCTCCGCGCTTCCCGATGGGGGTGCGTACGGCTTCGACGATGACGGGTTCCGCGGCCATGACTCGTCCTCTTCTCCATCGCGTCCGCGGGGGCTCCCGGCAGCGCCCGCGCCAGAACTAGTACGCGTTCTAGTTCTTCGCTCAGTCTGCTGAGGCCCGACCTGACGGCGCAAGGGTTGTGCACAGGGCGAGTTGGAGCATCCGCCCCCAAGAAGGCCCGCCATGGCCCTTGCTAGTTATAGAACCCGTTACTACCTTCTGGACACTTTCTGATAGGCCGTCAGATCTGGAGTGGCCGATGTCCTGTCCAGCGCTCCCCGAAGGCTTTGACTTCACCGACCCCGACCTCCATGAGCACCGGGTGCCACTCCCCGAGTTCGCCCAGCTGCGGCAGACGGCCCCCGTGTCATGGATCCCCCAACGCCACGGCATCGCCGGGTACGACGACGACGGCTACTGGGCCGTCACCCGGCACGCCGACGTCAAGGAGGTCTCGACCCGGCCCGAGATCTTCTCCTCGCACCGCAACACCGCGATCATCCGCTTCAACGAGCGCATCCAGCGCGACCAGATCGAGGTCCAGAAGCTGATCATGCTCAACATGGACCCGCCCGAGCACACCCGGGTCCGCCAGATCGTCCAGCGCGGCTTCACCCCGCGCGCCATCCGCTCCCTGGAGGACGCCCTCCACGACCGCGCGACCCGCATCGTGGCCGGTGCCAAGGAGAACGGCACCGGCGACTTCGTCACCGACATCGCCTGCGAACTCCCCCTCCAGGCCATCGCCGAGCTGATCGGCATCCCCCAGCAGGACCGGACCAAGATCTTCGACTGGTCCAACAAGATGGTCGCGTACGACGACCCGGAGCTGGCCATCACCGAGGAGATCGGCGCCGAGTCGGCCATGGAGCTGATCTCGTACGCCATGAACCTGGCCTCCGACCGCAAGCAGTGCCCCGCCAAGGACATCGTCAGCGCGCTGGTCGCCGCCGAGGACCAGGGCAACCTGGGCTCGGACGAGTTCGGCTTCTTCGTCCTGCTGCTGGCCGTCGCGGGCAACGAGACCACCCGCAACGCCATCAGCCACGGCATGCACGCCTTCCTCACCCACCCCGAGCAGTGGGAGCTGTTCAAGCGCGAGCGCCCGGCCACCGCCGCCGACGAGATCGTCCGGTGGGCCACCCCCGTGATGTCCTTCCAGCGCACCGCCACCCAGGACACCACGCTCGGCGGCCAGACGATCCGGGCGGGCCAGCGGGTCGGTGTGTTCTACTCCTCCGCCAACAACGACCCCGAGGTCTTCGACCGCCCCGAGGTCTTCGACATCACCCGCGACCCCAACCCCCACCTCGGCTTCGGCGGCGGCGGACCGCACTTCTGCCTCGGCAAGAGCCTCGCCGAACTGGAGATCCGGCTGATCTTCAACGCGATCGCGGACACCCTCCCCGGCATCCGCCTCACCGGCGCGCCCCGGCGGCTGCGGTCGGCGTGGCTGAACGGGATCAAGGAGCTGCGGGTGTCCTACGCGTAGTCCTTGCCCACCATCCCTACTTGAACGGCACGTTGACGCAGGCCACCCGGTCCCCGGCCATGCCCGCCCGGCCCGCCTTCGTGGCGGTGTCATGCTCGTGGATCACCACCGAGCGCGCCTCACCGGCCCTGAAGTGCCACTTCACCAGGGACTTGGCGCGGGCGTCGCCACGGCTGTTGGTGGTGGCGTCGAGCCACATCTCATTGCGCGCGTTGGCGTAGGTGGGGTTCGTGGAGGGCTGCTCCGGATCCTTCACGTTCTGGTAGTGCGGGCCGGACGAATCGGGCTTGGTGCCGCACGGCCTGGTGTGCACGTGTATCCCGAAGTGGTGGTCCGGTTCGACCCCGCGCAGGGCCAGGAAGACGAACGTGCCGCGCGGCGGCATCCCGTGCTTCCCGTGCTCCCCCTGCTCTCGCATCTCATGGTCCCGCGTCCCGCCGTGCCACTTCCCCGGGAGCCGCAACTCCGCCACGAGCACCACGGCGGTCGTGGGCACGAGCGCGCTGTCGTACGTCACCGCGCCACGGCTGCCCTGGGCCTGCGAGGCGGGCCGGAACCGCTCCAGAACGAACGCCGTGGGATTCGGCGAAGGCGAAGGATCGGCCGTGGCGCTCGGCGCGGCGGCCGCGGGTGAGATGACGGTCATCGATACGGCCAGCGCTGCGGCGGCCGCCGTTACCAGGGACATCCTCAGATCCCTCCTTGGTCGGGACCCCCGAGACTTCCTGGCGTTTATACCGCTTTCCTCAACGCTAGACCGGTGCACCGGACCCTTCAACGTGAGGCATCGGCCGCTTCCGCGGCCTCCTTCGGATGGGGGACCTCCGCCACCTGCGACGTCTCCTCCGGCTCACCGGCGCGCGGCCTCCGTACCAGCGCCCGGGCGCGCTCCCGTGCGCCGCGGGCGCCCGCCGTCAGCATCTCGGTGACCGAGCCGTTCGCCTCCTCGGCGGGCTTCCTGCCGACGCCGAGCAGCACGTACTGCAAGCCGAATCCGGCCGCGACGACGGCCGCGCCGCCGACCGCGTCCAGCACGTAGTGGTTCGCCGTGCCGACGATCACCGCGACGGTGAGCAGCGGGTACAGCATGCCGAGGATCTTCATCCACAGGTACGGCGCCACCAGCGCGATGACCACCCCGCACCACAGCGACCAGCCCACGTGCAGCGACGGCATGGCCGCGTACTGGTTGGAGAGCTTGGTGAGCGCGCCGAAGTCCGGGTTGTTCAGGTCCTGCGGGCCGTGCGCCGTATCGACGTACCCGAGGCCCATCAGCCTCGGCGGGGCCAGCGGGTAGAGCCAGAAGCCGACCAGCGCGAGCATCGTCGCGAACGCGAGCGGGGTGCGGGCCCAGCGGTAGGTCGCGGGGCGGCGCAGATAGAGCCAGCCCAGCAGGGACAGCGGGATGAGGAAGTGGAAGGTGCTGTAGTACCAGTTCATGCCGTCCTTCAGCCACGGGGTGTCCGCGACCAGGAGGTTGAACCAGTGCTCGATGTCGATGTGCAGGAAGCGCTCGATGGCCAGCACCTGGTGGCCGTGGCCCTCGGCGATGCCGCGCTCGTCGGGCGCGTGGGCGCGGATCCACGAGTAGGCGAAGTAGCCGACGCGGATGAACATCAGCTCCAGGAGCAGGTTCGGCCGGGACAGCGGCCGCCGTACGAAGCGCAGCAGCGGCACCCAGGCGAAACGGCCCTTGCCCGGCTCCTGGACCGGCGTCGGCTCCGGGCGGTCCCACCGCGGGGAGGTCCGGGAGACGAACGGCACCAGGCAGGCCGCGGCGAGCGCGGCCAGCAGCGGGGCGTTGTAGCCGATATGCCCGGCGATCTTGATGTCGGGCAGCAGCGCGGTCCGGCTCAGCGTCATCACCAGCACCACCAGCACCGGCCACACCAGCCGGTCGGCGGCCCGGCGCCCCACCCGGCCGACGACCGCGAGCAGGATCCACAGCTGCTGGTACTGCCAGGAGGTGGGCGAGACCGCCAGCGCCACACAGCCGGTGATCGCCGCGGCCAGCAGCAGCTGCCCGTCCCGCGCGTACCGCACCGCGCGCCGCAGTCCGACGACCGCGACCGCGACCGCCAGGACGGCGAGCAGCGCCAGTTCGACCGGCCCTTCCAGACCGATGCGCAGCAGCAGCCCGTGCAGCGACTGGTTGGCCAGGCTGTCGGCGGGCTCGCCGAGCCCGGCGCCGCCGAGGTGGTGGACCCAGTACGTCAGGGAGTCGCGCGGCATGGCGGCCCACGCCAGCACGGTGCACGCGGCGAACGTCGCGCCCGCGAGCGCGGCCGAGCGCCGCCGCCCGAGGAGCCACAGCACGACGCCGAACAGCAGCAGCGCGGGCTGCAGCGCGGCGGCCACGCCGATGAGGACACCCGCCTGCCGTCCGGAGGTGCGGGGCAGCACGGTGAGCACCACGAGCAGCACCGGGATGATGCTGGTCTGGCCGAGGGTGAAGGTGTTGCGGACCGGAAGGGACAGCGTCAGCAGGCAGATCGCCAGCGGCGCGGCCAGCAGCGCGGTGCGGCGCGAGACCGGCCCCGGCAGGGCGCGCGCGGCGACCAGCCCGAGGACGACGACGAGCAGCAGGGTGCCGAACGTCCAGGCGACGCCCAGGCTCTGCTCGGCGGCCCGGGTCAGTGGCTTGAGCACCAGCCCGGAGAACGGGGTGCCGGTGAACGCGTCCCCGTCGTACAGCGAACCCCTCACATGAAGGACGCCCTGCTCGCCGATCCAGGTCTCCAGGTCGGTCAGTCGCTCGTCCGGTGGCAGCCGCAGCACCGCCGCCGCCTGCCGGACGGCGAGTAAACCGGCCAGCAGCCAGAGGGCACCGAGCACCATCATCGTCCGTGACGTCCGCGCCCCGAGGGCACCGGAACCCGCTCCCGTGCCCGGGGCGTTCCGCAGTCCGCTTCGCTCTCCGTTCGCCACGCCCTGCCGCTCCCCCACTCGCCCTCTTCACCTGTTCGGAATGTTCGAGACCCTACTGAGCCCAATACTCAGACGCGCCACACCCCCTCGTCACCTGACTGTCGACCCCGGTTGTCCGAAAGCTGCCAGGCTTTGGCGGAAGTGCGTCTGTACGGAGGGATCCGTACGGTCCCGGCCCATTTCACCAGGGCCGCGGGGCACCCCGCGAATCGCGGCGGCCGTGGCCGCACCGCCGAGTGGCAGGATGGGCCCATGAGCATCGTCAAGATCAACGTGCTGACCGTTCCCGAAGAGCAGCGCGAGGTGCTGGAGAAGCGCTTCGCCTCCCGCGCCGGGTCCGTGGAGAACTCCGACGGCTTCGAATGGTTCGAGCTGCTGCGCCCGGTCGAGGGCACCGACCAGTACCTCGTCTACACCCGCTGGCGCAGCGAGGAGGACTTCCAGGCCTGGATGGAGGGCCCCATGAAGGCGGCCCACCAGCGCGGCGGCGAGGACGCTCCGCAGCAGAAGCCCGCCGCGTCCGGCTCCACCCTGTGGTCCTTCGAGGTCGTCCAGCAGGCCGCCCCCAAGGGCGAATAGGCCGTACCGCCCGCCGTGGCCCTGTGCCCCGTATCCGGATCGTTCCGGTGCGGGGCACAGCACTTGACCGCGCAGTGCGCTGTAACAGAAACTGTTACACCAAGGAGGAAGTGATGGCGGCGAACAGCCGATTGACGATCGCGACGCACGCGCTCGCCTGGCTGGCCCTGGCGCGGCGCCGGGGCCGGGAGGTTCTGACGTCGGAGCAGGTCGCGGCCAGCGTCAACACCAACGCCGTGATCATCCGGCGCAGCCTCGGTGACCTGCGGCGCGCCGGTCTGGTGGAGGTCCGCCACGGAGCCGGTGCGGGCTGGAGCCTGGCCCGTGAGCCGGAGGCGATCACCCTGCTCGAGGTGTACGACGCCGTCGGCGCGCAGCCGCCCTTCGGACTGCACCACACCGAGCCCAATCTGGAGTGCCCGGTCGGGCGGGGCATCCGGCCCGCCCTGGACGCGGTCTACGGCCGGGTCGGGCAGGTCATCCGGCGGGAGCTGGCGGACACGTCGATCGCCGATGTACTGCGCGAGACGCTGGCGAACCAGCCGGACCGCTTGCCGTAAGAAGGACTGTTCCCACAACTGAACGAGGAGCGAGGCCGGTGGAACCCCTGCGGTGTCCGATCGTCGAACTGCGGCAGTACACACTGCACCCAGGACAGCGAGACGTACTGATCGATCTGTTCGACCGGGAGTTCGTCGAGCCCCAGGAGGCAGTGGGCGCGAGCGTGCTGGGGCAGTTCCGCGACCTGGACGACCCCGACCGGTTCGTCTGGCTCCGCGGCTTCGCCGACATGCCGCGCCGCGCCACGGCGCTGGAGAGCTTCTACGGCGGGCCCGTCTGGCGGGCACACCGCGACGAGGCGAACGCGACGATGGCCGACTCCGACGACGTACTGCTGCTGCGACCGGCCTCGGCACACGGCGCGTTCCCGGCGCCGGTTGGCGCCCGGCGGGCCCCCGGCGAGCCGACGGCATCGCCACCGCCGCTGGTCCTCGCCACGATCTGGTACGGCCACGGCCCGTTCGATACCGCGTTCACCGAGTTCTTCGAGCAGCGGGTGCGCCCGGTCCTGGCCGAGACCGGCGGCGAGCCACTGGCGTACCTGCGGTCGGAGCACGCCCCGAACACCTTCCCGGCGCTGCCGGTGCGGCTGGGCGAGGAAGTCTTCGTATGGTTCGCGCGCTTTCCCGACGAAGGCCACGCCGACGACCACCTGCGCCGCCTGCGGCAGTCGGAGCGCTGGCGCGAGGACGTGCTGCCGGCCCTTTCGGAACGGTGGGCCAGGCCCCCACAGCAGCTGCGGCTGGCGCCCACGGAGAGGTCACTGCTGCGGTGAGTTCCGTCGCTTCGCGGTCCCCGGCCCTGTCCTGAAGTCATCGGTCGCGGTCAGGGCCCCGGTGCCGCGGAACGGGCGGTTCATCTAGGGTCTTCTCGTGTACGGGAGTGTCAGCGAGAAGCCGGTGCCCGCCCGCGGGGACGGGCAGCGCATTCTGGTCGTGGACGACGAGGCCAGGATCGCCGAACTGCTCTCGACCACCCTGGAGCTGGCCGGTTATCAGGTCGGCACGGCGGCCACCGGAGGTGAGGCGCTGGACCGGGTGGGGCGCGAGCGGCCGGATCTGGTGATCCTGGATGTGATGCTGCCCGATCTGGACGGGTTCACCGTGTGCCGCAGACTGGTGGCCGCCGACGAGGACCATCCGCCCGTCCTCTTCCTCACCGCCCGCGATTCGCTGGACTCCCTGGTCACGGGGCTCGGCATCGGCGGAGGCGACTACGTCACCAAGCCGTTCCGGATCGCCGAGGTGCTGGCCAGGGTGCAGGTGCTGCTGCGCGGGCGGCGGCGGAGGGCGCCGGAGGAGGAGGCGCCGCCGAGGTACGCGGACCTGGTGCTGGACGATACGACCCGCCAGGCCCTGCGGGGCCGCCGCGCGCTGGACCTCACGCCCGCCGAATACCGGCTGCTGCGCTATCTGCTGGCCAACGCCGGACGGGTGCTGTCCAAGGAGCAGATCGGCGAACACCTGTGGTTCAAGGACCACAAGAGCTACGGGGACAACGCCATCGAGAAGCTGATCTCCCGTCTGCGGCACAAGGTCGACGAGGAGGAGCCCGCTCTGATCCACACCCGCCGTGGCTTCGGCTACTGGCTCGGCAGGCTCACCACCGTATGAACGGCGATATGAACGACGATCTCTACGGGGACGAGCGGCAGCGGCTGGTCGAGGTGCTGCTGCACGAGCTGCGCACCTCGCTGACGACCATCCGCGGCTGGGCCGAACTCCCCCTCCAGGGGCTCAGCGACGACCCCGCGCTGATGGTGCGCGCCCTGCGGCGCATCCAGGACGAGGCGGACCACATGTACGAGGCGACCCAGCGGGTGTTCCCCCGTTCGGACGCCTCGTGGGAGCGGCCGCCGCGCCTGGCGCCGGTGGATCTGCGGGACGTGGCCGACGAGGCGGTGGCGGACCTGGGACTGCTCGACCCCGAACGCCCCATCACCCGCGAGAACTCCGGCCGGACGACCCTCGTCGCCGACCACCGGATGCTGCGGCACGCCGTCCGCAATCTGCTGGGCAACGCCCTGCAGCACACCCCCGCCGGGACCCCGGTGACCGTGGCGGTGCGCGGTCCGGTGAGCGGGCCCGGCGGGGAGCCGTGGGTCGAACTGTCGGTCGGCGACCGGGGACCGGGCATGGACCCGCGGGCGGTCGCCCGGCTGACCACGCCGAGCGCCGAGGACGGCCACGGCGAGCCGGGGGCCGGGCCGGGCGGCGGGCTCGGGCTCACCATCGTGCGGCGGGTGGTCGAACGGCACGGCGGCGAGGTGACCGTGAGCAGCGCGCCGGACCGCGGTACGACGGTCACGGTGGCCCTGCCCACTGTCAGCGATTCGTCAGGCAACTGACCGGGCGGCGTCAGGTCGGAGGGGTTCGCTGGTCATCACGTCCCCGGTGCACACAGGTTCACGCTCCGCTCCTGTCGGAATCCCCCACCCGAGGAGAGTCATGACCGAGACGCTGGCAGAGACCACGGCCGACTCCACGGCCCAGACCACGGCCGGCCCCACGGCCCAGCCGGAAGAGCAGATTCCGGACTACCCCATGCCCCGGGCCGCCCGATGCCCCTTCGACCCGCCGCCGACCGCGCAGGCGATGCACGCCGAACGGCCGGTCGCGAAGGTGCGGATGTGGGACGGCAACACCCCGTGGCTGGTGACCGGGTACGCCGACGCCCGCGCCCTGCTCGCCGACCCGCGCGCCAGCTCCCGGGCCACACTGCCCGGCTTTCCGCACCCGAGCGCCGGCTTCCGCGAGAACGCCGCCCGGCGGCGTTCCTTCATCTCCATGGACGACCCCGAGCACGCGCGGATCCGCCGCATGGTGACCGCCCCGTTCGCCATCAAGCGGGTCGAGGCGATGCGGCCCGCCATCCAGCAGATCACCGACGACCTGATCGACGCGATGCTGACCGGGCCCACCCCGGCCGATCTGGTGCGCTCGCTCGCGCTGCCGCTGCCGTCCCTGGTGATCTGCGCCCTCCTCGGGGTGCCGTACGAGGACCACGAGTTCTTCCAGCGGAACAGCTCACTCATGATCAACCGCCACTCGTCGGCGGACGACGTGGTCGCCGCCAACAACGCGCTGACCGACTATCTGGACAACCTGGTCGGGGCCAAACTCGCCGAACCTGCCGACGACATGCTCTCCGAGCTGGCCACCCGGGTCAGGAACGGTGAGCTGACCCGCCGCGAGGCCGCCTCCATGGGCGTACTGCTGCTGATCGCCGGCCATGAGACCACCGCCAACATGATCGCCCTGGGCACCGTCGCCCTGCTGGAGCACCCCGACCAGCTCGCCACCCTGCGGGAGACCGACGACCCGAAGGTGGTCGCGGGGGCCGTCGAGGAGCTGCTGCGCTACCTGACCATCGTGCACAACGGGCGCAGCCGGGTCGCGCTGGAGGACATCGAGATCGGCGGCCAGACCATCCGCGCCGGGGACGGCATCATCGTCTACACCGGCACCGGCAACCGGGACGCGGAGGTCTTCCCCGATCCCGACCGGCTGGACATCGGCCGCGACGCCCGCCGCCACATGGCCTTCGGTTTCGGCGTCCACCAGTGCCTGGGCCAGCCGCTGGCCCGGGTGGAGCTGCAGGTCGTCTACAGCACGCTCTACCGCCGCATCCCCACCCTGCGGCTGGCGACCGGCGTCGACGAGCTGCCGTTCAAGCACGACGGCCTGGTGTACGGCGTCTACGAGCTGCCCGTGGCCTGGTAATCGTGAGAGACAAGGGAGTCACCATGCGCGTGGAAGTCGATGTTCCGAAGTGTGTCGCGTCCGGTCAGTGCGTGATGATCGCGCCCGACGTGTTCGACCAGCGTGAGGAGGACGGAATCGTCGTGCTGCTGGACGACCATCCCGCCGCCGAACTCCACGCCGACGTACGGGAGTCCGCGGTGATCTGCCCGGCGGCGGCGATCCGGCTGGTGGAGGAGGAGTGAAACGCGTCGTCGTGGTCGGCGCCTCCGCCGCCGGACTCGCCGCGGCGGAGACGCTGCGCCGGGAGGGGTACGACGGCGCCGTCACCCTCGTCGGCGACGAACAGCACCCCCCGTACGACCGGCCGCCGCTGTCCAAGCAGCTCCTCGACGGGCGGTGGGACGCCGGACGGCTGCCGCTGCGCGGGCGGGACGAGCTGGACGCGCTCGGGCTCGACCTCCGGCTCGGCGTCGCCGCGACCGGGCTCGATGTGGCCGGGCGTACGGTCGCCCTCGCCGATGGGTCGGAGGTGCCGTACGACGGACTGGTCATCGCCACCGGCGTACGGCCGCGCGGACTCTCCGGCGACGGCGCCGCGCATGTGCTGCGCACCCTGGACGACGCGCTGGCGCTGCGGGACCGGCTGGCGGAGGGGGTGCGGCTGGTGGTGGTCGGCGCCGGGTTCCTGGGCGCCGAGGCGGCCGCCGTCGCGCGCGGGCTGGGCGCGCGCGTCACCCTGCTGGAACCGGCGCCGGTGCCGCTGGCGCCCGTGGTCGGCGAGGACGTCGGCCGGGTGCTGTCGCGGGCGCACCTCGACCACGGCGTGGACCTGCGCACCGGGGTCACCGTGGCAGAGGTGACCGGCGGCGGGGTGCGGCTGGCGGACGGCGAACGGGTCGCGGCGGACGAGGTGCTGGTCGCCGTCGGCTCCGTGCCCAACACCGAGTGGCTGGAGGGCAGCGGCCTCACGGTGGGCAACGGCCTGGAGTGCGACGAGTTCAGTGCCGCCGCCCCCGGCGTGTACGGCGCGGGGGACGTCGCGTGCTGGCACAACCCGCTGTTCGGTACGGCGATGCGGATCGAGCACCGTACGAACGCCACCGAGCAGGGCATGGCGGCGGCCCGCAACCTGCTCGCCCCGGCGCCGGAGGCACGGCGGCCGTATCAGCCGGTGCCGTACTTCTGGTCGGACCAGTACGGTCTGCGCGTCCAGGCGTACGGCCATCCGCGCGGCCATGAGGAGGTGGCCGTGGTGGAAGGGGGCCTGGACGAGGGGGACGAGGGCGCGTTCCTCGCCGCGTACCGCCACGGGGACCGGCTGACCGGGGTGCTGGCCGTGGGCATATCGCCCCGGGTGCTGCGCGCCTGGCGGCAGTCGATCGCCGCCGGGGCGCGGTGGGCGGACACGGTGCGGTCGGCGCGAGCGGCGTGACGACCCGCGCGGACCGGGCGGGGGCGGGTGCGGCTCAGACCGCGTCCGGCCCCCGCTCCCCCGTGCGGACGCGGACGAAGTCGTCCACCGGGACGGCCCACACCTTGCCGTCGCCGATCCGCCCGGTGCGCGCGGCGTTCACGATGGCGTCCATGACGGCCTCGGCCTCGGCGTCCTCCACGACCACCTCGATGCGCGCCTTGGGCACGAAGTCGATGCGGTACTCGGCGCCACGGTAGACCTCGGTGTGGCCGCGCTGCCTGCCGAAGCCGCTGGCCTCGGTGACGGTGAGGCCCTGCACACCGATCTCCAGCAGCGCCGTCTTCACGTCGTCCAGCTTGAACGGCTTGACGATCGCCGTGATCAGCTTCATGGGGTCAGGGTCCTGTCGGGGTGATGCGGCGGGCGATGGGCGGCGTTCTGCGGCACGCCGTGGCCCAGAACCCCGTGATCATAGGCGCTCTCGGCATGAACGGCGAGGTCGAGCCCGGAGCGCTCGTCCTCCTCGGCCGCCCGGAAGCCCATGAACCGGTCGATGAGCTTCCCGATGCCGTAGGTCATGACGAACGCGTACGCGCCCACCGCCAGCACCGCCACGGTCTGCTTGCCGATCTGTCCCGCGCCGCCCCCGGACAACAGCCCGGCCGGGCCGCCGGTCATCGCGGAGGTGGCGAACACGCCGATCAGCACGGTGCCGACGACCCCGGCCACCAGGTGGACGCCGACGACGTCGAGCGAATCGTCGTAGCCGAAGCGGAACTTCCAGCTCACCGCGTACGAGCAGAGCACTCCGGCCGCGAGCCCGATCAGCAGCGCCCCGGCGACGCCCACGGAACCGCACGACGGAGTGATCGCGACCAGTCCGGCGACCGCGCCGGACGCGGCGCCGAGGGTGGTGGCGTGGCCGTCGCGGACCTTCTCGACCACGAGCCAGCCCAGCAGCCCGGTGCAGCCCGCCGCCTGGGTGTTGAGGAACGCGGCGGCCGCCAGGCCGTTGGCCCCCATCGCCGACCCGGCGTTGAACCCGAACCACCCGAACCACAGCAGCCCGGCGCCGAGCAGCACCAGCGGCAGGTTGTGCGGCCGCATGGCCTCCTTCTTGAAGCCGATCCGCGGCCCGAGCAGCAGCGCCAGCGCCAGCCCGGAAGCGCCGCAGTTGACCTCCACGACGGTGCCGCCCGCGAAGTCCAGCGCCCCCAGCTTCTCCAGGATCCAGCCGCCCGGTCCGAACACCCAGTGCGCCACCGGAACGTATACGAGCAGCGTCCACACCGCGACGAACGCCACCCACGCCCCGAACCGGGCCCGGTCCGCGATCGCCCCGCTGATCAGCGCGGCCGTGATGATCGCGAAGGTGAGCTGAAAGGCGGCGTGGAGCAGCGTCGGCACCGAGCCGGTCAGGTTGGTCGGGCCGATCCCGCGCATCCCCGCGTACTCCAGCCCGCCGAGCAGCCCGGCGCCGCCCAGGTCCTTGCCGAAGGCGAGGCTGTAGCCGACGAGCAGCCAGATCACGGTGACGACGGCGATGGAGACGAAGCTCATCATCAGCATGTTCAGCGCGCTCTTGGCCCGCACCATGCCGCCGTAGAACAGGGCGAGCCCGGGCGTCATGAGCAGCACGAGCGCGGTGCTGGCCAGCAGCCAGGCGGTGTCGCCGGCGTCGAATCCGGTCGGCATGTCGATAAGTCACCTTCTTGGTCGGCAGGGGTCGCATCGGTGGGTGCTCGATGGCCGCCCAAGGAAGGGTCACGTCCGGTCGTTACCACTCGCGCACGGGCGTGTTTCCCCCATGTTTCGCGTTGCGCCGGCGTTTCCACACGCTCACCGCGCACCGCATAGCGAACACGGAGCCCCTGCGCGTCAAAAGCATGACGTTTTCACCCTTCCGGGCAGCACGACCCGGGCATCGGGGTACTTTTCCGCTCATCCCGCATCGCCCGGCGGGCAACTTGAGCCATTCTCTGTTCGTGGCGCACGCCACATGGGTACTCTCAGTGAGGGGGTGGTGACATGGCAGGGATGCTGCGGTTCAGACGGCCGCCGGTGCATGAGGTCACGTTAGGGCTGATGTTCCAGCCGTTGTCGCGGCTGCAGTCGCTCGACCTGGCCTCGCTGCGGGTCGACTGGCGCAGTGAGTATCCCAACCTGCGGGAGTCCACCCCGCTGACCCCATGGCAGCCCGCCCATCAGGATGACGTGGAGTTCATGCGCTCCGGTCTGCCCTGGCCGATGGGGCTCTGCTCACTGTCCACGGAACTCGGCGACCGGA
This sequence comes from Streptomyces sp. NPDC041200, assembly GCF_055591805.1. NCBI lineage: Bacteria > Bacillati > Actinomycetota > Actinomycetes > Kitasatosporales > Streptomycetaceae > Streptomyces > Streptomyces sp. NPDC041200. The sequence goes on from NZ_JBVIZF010000003.1 coordinate 377,717, forward strand.
AGATCAAGTTTCAGCAGGACCGCTTCATCCTGATCTGGAAGTCCACCGGGGAGGAGCAGCCCTATCCCGGCTACGACTCCCTCAAGGCGGAACTGCTGGGGAAGTTCGACCACTTCTCGAAGCTCTCGCAGAACATCTGCGGCACCCTGCCCGAGGTGAAGCGGGCCGACGCCCAGTACCTCAACAGGCTCCCGGACATTTCCGCGCACCAGGCCATGGCCGGGGTCCTGACCGGCTGGTCGTTCGAATCGGCCTTCCCGTTCCGGGTGCCCGACTACTGCGGCTTCCGGGTGCAATACCAGCAGTCCGAGCGCGACGACCGGGTCTCCGTTCTGATCGGGGTGGATTCGGCGGTGACCGAGCCGTCGGCGGGCGAGTTCCGCGAAGGCTCGTCCCTGATCATCGACGCGGAGTCGCAAGTCGACCTGGGGGACGACTTCGCCCTGCGCATGGACGCGGCACATGAGGTGGTGAGCGGCGCGTTCCTGGAGGCGACGAGCGCGCAAATGCGGCAGCAATGGGGGGAAATGGAATGATTGCGTCTGAGGCGTGCCCCACCGGGCAGTTCTCACCCGTCCGCAAGGACGAACCACGCGATGCGGGGGTGTGGCTGATCCGGCGCGGGGACCGGGGCGGCGCGGAATCCCGCGCGCTGGAGAAGCAGACCAAGCTCGAATTACAGACCTACGTCAGCGGCAAGCTGCACGAGTTGAGAACGCTGCCCCACGACTGGGACGACGCCGGAGGCAGCGCACCCTCCCAGGCCGTCACCCACGCGGCCTACCGCACGCTGGACCGGATCTCCGACTACCGCACGGTCTTCCCCTTCATCACCCCCGGGGAAGAGGGCGCCATCCTCTTCGAGTGGCGGGCGGGCAAGGAGCGGCTGGAGCTTGAGTTCTCCCCCGACGAGCCCCCGTTCGTGCGCTACATCGACGCGGCCGGCGACCTGAAGGCCAACGGGGACCTGGGAGCCGAGGGCATCGGATACGAGAACATCCGCCGCTTCCTCTCGGCGCTCTCGACGCGCGTCTGGTCGGTCAATCCGAACTGGAAGAGGCTTTTCTCTTAAAGCGGCGCTGAGAGGGTGTTGAGGGGGGTGCTCTTTGAGCGCACGTGACGAAAAGAACTCCGACAGCGAGTTGATTTACCGGCGGATACCGGAGGCACCGGGCTTCCTGGTGCCCGACCTGGAAACCGGGAGACGGGTGCCCACCCATACGGCGTTCCGATGGGACCCCGACGGAATCTCCGTCCATCGGAGTTCCCTTCTCACCGAGTACGGACTGGGCCCCGAAGCCATGATCAAGAAGCCGGGGCAGATGGTCTACGGCTTCCCGGCCCGGGCCACCCGCCCCTGCAAGGCGAAGATCATTGACGCGCCCGACCCCGAGGACCCGCCCATCGGGATGGCGCACGCCCTGATCCAGTGCGAGGTGCCCCGGCCGGACAAGCCGCGCCGACGCGAGATCTCCGAGGCGCTGGCCGAGGAGTCCCGCTTATGCTTCCCGGCCGAATGACGGCGGACGGCTGCCGCGTTCAGGTGCCCTGGGCCGCCCGCCGGGTGGCGATCCGGCCCGCCAGGATGTCCACGGCCAGGAACGCGGCCAAGGGGATGCCCAGCAGCGGCAGGTAGTAGCCCACCACGGCGGCTCCCACGGCCAGCGGGGCCAGTACGTACCCCGGGACTTGGCGCCAGGCACCGCGCGGCAGGGGGCGGCCGAAGGCGCCGGTGCGGCCGCGCTGCCACCACATGCGGTAGCCCCACACGATGAGCAGGATCAGGGAGAGGGCGAGTGCCGCCAGGGCGAGCTGGTTGACGATGCCGAAGAGGACTCCGGTGTGGAGGTCGATGCCCCACCGGCTCAGCTTGGCCAGCATTGGATAGTCGGCGAACCGCACGGTGTCGGTGACCTCGCCGGTGGCCGGGGCCACGGCGACCGCGTCCTGCTTCTCCGGCCAGCTGCGCTGGATCTGACTGACCGTGTACGCGGCGCTCGGGCCCGAGGGCGGCACGATCTCCACCGGGTCGCCGAGGCCCTTCGCCCGGGCGGCCTTCAGCACGGTGTCGTAGCCCACGTCGGTGGCCTTGTGCCCGCCGTCCGAACCGCCCATGTCCATCCCCGGCATGGCGCCGTGACCGGCGTGTTCGCCGGTGAGGCCGGAGGCCACGGCCGGGGTGGTCTGGCCGACCGCGGCGCGCAGGTCGGTGACGTTCGCCCCGGCGTACGTGGACCAGGTGAGCCCGGTGGCGGACAGGAAGAACAGCCCCACCGCCACCCAGACGCCGACCCTGCTGTGCAGGGCGAGGGTGCGGCGGCGGCCGGTGGCGGGAGCGGCGGTCCCGGCGGCGGCGCGCTTGTTACGGCGTCGGCGGGCGAACCAGAGCAGCAGCCCGCCACCGGTGATCACCCACAGCCAGCTGGCGGCGAGTTCGCTGTAGAGGCGGCCGCTCTGGCCGAGGTGCAGATCGCGGTGGAACTCGTCGATCCAGGTGCGCAGCGGCAGGGCGCCGGTGCTGCCGTACTGCTCCAGCGCGCCGCGCACCTTCGCGGTGTACGGGTCGACGAAGACGGCCCGGGTGTGGCCCTCGGCGACCCCTTCCACGCCGGACAGCAGCACCCGAGTGGTGCCGGTGTCGTCCGGCGACGGGCGCACCGCGCTGACCGTGCCCTCCGGATGGGCCTTGCGGGCGGCGTCGATCTGGCGGGAGAGGGGCAGTTTGGTGTCACCCGCCGGGACGCGCAGCTCATGGCCGTACATGATCTTCTCGGCCTGGTAGGAGCCCGCGTACAGCAATCCCGTGGTGGCCGCGATCAGCAGGAACGGGGCCACGAGGACACCGGCGTAGAAGTGCAGCCGCAGCACCAGGGGGCGCAGCACGGACCAGGCCGGGCGGGCAGGGGTCTCCCGGTCGGCCACGTCGTCGGCGGCATCGGCGGCCGGGGCGACGTGTTCGTCGGTGGACATGGCGGCCCTCCTGGTTCGGGGGTGGTGCGAGGCGTGCTCGTCCAGTAGTCGGAGCGGAGGGGGGTTGAGTTCCGACGCGTTTTGTGACGTGCGCCACACGCGCGCTCGTTTTATCAACTTGGGACGAGTTCGCACCATCGCCCGAGGTGACTGGCACGATGACGGGCATGACACCCGGCCCAGCTCTCCGCACGACACGTGCCGCGATCTTCGCGGTGGTGTGCGTGGTGATGGCGGCCCTGGGCCATGCGGTGATGTCCGGCGGGGCCGTGTCGTGGCAGATGCTGGGCGCGGCGTTCCTCGTCACCGCTTCCGCGGCGTGGTGGCTGGCCGGGCGCCAGCGCGGGGGCGCGATCGTGACCGGGGCGACGGTGGGGGCGCAGCTCGTGCTGCACCTGCTGTTCCACTTCTCGCAGTCCTCGTCGCTCCCGACGGCGTCCATGGCGCATGGCGCGCATGGCGCGCACGGCGGGGCCGGGAGCATGAGCGGCATGGAGGGCATGGCCGGGATGGCCGACGCGCATATGGCGTCGGCCGCGGACGGCATCACCCCCGGGATGATGCTGGCCCACGCCCTGGCCGCGCTGGTGTGCGGGCTGTGGCTGTGGCGCGGCGAGGCCGCCGCGTTCCGGCTGGGCCGTACGCTCGCGGCCGCCGTCTACGTACCGCTGCGCCTGATCCTGCGCCTGCTGGGCGCGGACGCCCTGCCGCTGCCCACCCGCCGCCGTCCGGCGCGGCCGGGGGCCGGGCGGGCGCTGCGCGCGGCGCTCCTCCACTACGTGGTCGCCCGCAGAGGTCCCCCAGCGAGTCCGGTGCCCATCTGACCCGCCTGTCCCGACCGGTGACGGGCGGAAAGCCCGTGACTTCCGGAGGACATCAGGCGATGACCCCTGCCCTCGTACAGGATCGCGACCAGCAGATCACCGCATGGGCGCTGGCCGCCCGCGACGGCGACGCGGACGCCATCGAGCACTTCATCCGCGCCACCCATCTCGACGTCTGGCGCTTCGTCGTCCATCTGTGCGGCGATGTGCACGGTGCCGACGACCTGACCCAGGAAACGTATCTGCGGGCGCTGGCCGGGCTGTCCCGGTTCGCCGGGCGCTCCTGCGCCCGCACCTGGCTGCTGTCGATCGCCCGTCGCGCGGTCGCCGACCGCTACCGCGCCGCGGCCGCCCGCCCCCGTATCGCCGACACGACCGACTGGCGGGCCGTCGCCGAACGGACGCAGCCGGTCGGGCTGCCCGGCTTCGAGGAGGGCGTGGCGCTGCTCGAACTGCTGGCGACGCTGGACGCCCCGCGCCGCGAGGCGTTCATCCTCACCCAGCTCCTCGGGCTCCCCTACGCCGACGCCGCCTCGGCCACGGGCTGCCCGGTGGGAACCGTACGGTCCCGGGTGTCCCGCGCCCGCGAGCACATGACCGCGCTGCTGCGGGCGGCGGAAGAGCCCACGACGGCGGAGCGGGGTATCCCCGTACCGTCCTGCGGCTGACCGATAGCAGCTGACCGATAACAGCTAGTCGCTGACAGATTTCACTGTCTGTCATCTGTTGTGAGGAGTCTGTCCGATGTCAACTGTCCGTACGATGCGCCGTCTCGGGGCCGTGAGCGTCGCCGCGATCGCCGCGACGATCGCCTTCGCGGGCCCCGCGTCCGCCCACGCCGAGGTCACGGCCTCCAACCCGCAGGCGCTGGCCAAGGACGTCGTCCTCACCTTCACCGGCGAGGCCGAGTCGGAGTCCGGCGGCTTCACCGACGTGCGCGTGGTGCTGCCCGAGGGCATCGCGCCAGGCGACGTCACGCTGGACGAGGCGCCCAAGGACTGGAAGATGAAGCCCACGAAGGACGGCTACACCCTCAGCGGGCCGAAGCTGGCCGTGGGGACGAACGCCGTACACAAGATCAAGGTGCGGCAGCTGCCCGACGCGAAGTCGCTGGCGTTCAAGACCATCGAGACCTACAGCGACGGCAAGGTCTCGCGGTGGATCGAACTGCCCGGCGACGGCCCGGAACCGGAGGAGCCCGCGCCGGTCCTCGAACTGAAGGCGGCGGCCGCCGGAGCCAAGCCGTCGGCGTCCTCGGCCCCTCCGTCGAAGGACGCCGACAAGACGTCCGACCAGACATCGAACAAGGCGTCCGGCGAGAGCGACAAGAAGGAGGAGAAGGCGGACGAGGAGAAGGACAGCAACTCGGGCGCCGCGACCGCGATCGGCATCAGCATCGGCGTCCTGATCGTCGCGGGCGCGGGCCTGTGGGTGTTCAAACAGCGCCGCTCGGCCTGACCGGGACAGCCCCCGGGGCGACTCGGGGGCTACGCGTTCTTCTTGAAGCAGAGGACGAACGGCTCGGCGTCGCCGCCGGTCTGGGTGAGGGAGCCCGTCGCACTGGGTGCGTCCTGACAGGCGAAGGTGTCCACCATCGCGCCCTTGTCCACCTTCACCACCCGGTACCCGGCGTCCGCGTCGCCGCAGTCGCGCTTCTCCACGTTCTGGTCGTCCTTGGGCCCGCTCTTCGTGAAGCAATCGCCCGCCTTCAAGGTGCTGGCCTCGGTGTCCGAGAGGGACGGACCGAAGAACTGCAACACCAGCGCGCCCACCAGAGCGAGGAGCATCGCCAGGAACACCCAGCGGTTGCGCTTCATGCGGCGCTCATCCGCTTCCGTCTGGGGGAGATAGGACAAGTGCGAAAGCTCGGGCACGGGTGAAGAACCTCTGGGTGGCGTGGCAGGTGCATGGACCACGCATGGGCGCGGGGTGCTGACCTTAGCAATCAGGGCCCGTGAGCTGCTTGTAGAAGAAGCTGCAGTCCTCCAGGGAGCCGCCGGGGTCCGCGGCGTAGTCGGGGACGACGCCGTAGCGGGTCCAGCCGTCGGCGAGGTAGACGCCTTCGGCCCGGCTGCCGGTGACGGTGTCCAGCATCAAGAGGGTGACGCCGGAGGCGCGGGCGGCCGCCTCAGCGGTGTCCAGCAGCGCCCGGGCCAGGCCCCGGCCGCGCGCGGCGCGGTGGACGGCCAGCTTGATGACCTCGGCGCGGTGCCGTGCGTTGGGCTTGCGGGCCAGGGCCAGGCTGACGGTGCCGACGATGCCGCCCGCGCCCTCCGGGTCGCGGCAGACCCAGACGCGCAGGCTGCCGTCGGCCACCGCCGGGGCCTGGGCGTGCCACCACGCGGCGGCGTCCTCGTGGCCGAAGGGGGTCAGGAACCCCATCGAGGCGCCGTCGTCGACGGCGTCGGCCAGCACCTCGGCGAGGCCCTTGACGCTGTCCGGGAACGTCTCGGAGGACAGGAGGTCTATCGGGGGCATGGCGGGCTTCCTCTCCCGGAACCGGCGGCGCGTCCGGCGCGACGACGCGACTGACCGCCGCATCATCCCAACTCAGCCGCGCGCGGGTGGGAAGGACCCCGGAGAGGGCACAAAGAGGGCCGCCACCCGGAGCGATGTCCGGGCGGCGGCCGGGGGGGCGGAGGCGGAGGGCTCAGATGGTGAGCAGCCGCTCCAGAACGTTGCGGTAGCCGCGCATGGCCAGGCGCAGCTCCTCCGTCTCCGCGTTGCCCGCGGCGCCTTCGTGCCAGGCGGCGCGGAGGGTGTGGCGGCGTTCGGCGAGGAGGTCGACCAGCCGGGCCGAGATCTCTTCGAGGAGAGCGTCCGCCTCTTCCACCGAGCCGCGCGGAGCGTCGACGAAGCCGCTGACCGCGTACCGCAGGCGCTGGTTCAGCTTGTCGTGCTCGCTCGTCGGCAGGACGGGGAAGCTGGGGCCGTCCGGGGTGCCCGTCGTCTCCGTACCGCCCATCGCCCCACCGAGGGGCGGTACTTCGTGCTTCTCCAGGCCGTGGCGGCGGTGGCCGTTGTTGTGCTCGGGGCCGTGGTCCGCCTCCAGGCCCTGCTGGCTCCACTCCGGCCCGCGGTCCGCCGCCGGGCCACGGCTCGCCGCCGGACCACGGTCCGCCGCCGGGCCACGGTCCGCCGCCGGGCCACGGTCCGCCGCCGGACCGAGGTCGGCCTCCACGCCGCTGGGGACGTCCGGGCCACGGTTCGCCGCCGGGCCGCGACGGCCATCCGGGCCGCGATGGATTTCCGGGTCCGGGTTCCGCTCCGGGACGTTGTCCGTCATCGCGCACCCGCCTTCCCGATGTGCCAGCCGTGGGACTTCCGGGTTCGGGTTCGACCGGTCCTCCCGGCCTTCCCCAGCATCCCGCCGTGCCCCTCGTGCCCGTCGGACGCGTGATGGGGCGGCTTCACCAGCTCCTCGAAGAACGGCCGGGCGTGCACCACGGCCTCGCGCAGCTCCTCGGTGTCGGCCCGGCCCTCACGGGCGCGGGCGGCCGCGACGTGGAGCTGTCGGTAGCCCTGCACACAGTCCGCGTGGTGCACGGACAGGGCCGCCACCTGCTCCTCGTACCGGTCCGACGGATAGCCGCGGTCCCGCGCGAGACGGGCGAGCAGCTGGTCGGCCCCGGCCACCGCGTGCTCCGGGGATTCGATGAACTGCTCCTGGGTGCCCACCCATTCGGCCAGGTAGCGCTCGCGCAGCTCGCCGGGGAGGGGTTCGGTCTTGAGATCGCGGTACCGTCGCAGCCGGTCGTCGAGTTCGCGCTCCGCCGCCTTGGTGTCGCCCGCGTGCTCGGCGACGTTCAGGTCGTACTCGGGCCCGAAGTGGCGTCGCAGAGCATTCTTCCTGCCGCTCCCACGCGCACGTACGATGCCCGCGGCGAGCACGGTCGCCAGGACGACCGCAGCGGCAACCACGATGATGATCGCGCCAGTTGACATGGTCTGCTTCTGCCTTCCCGCAGGTGCCCCCCTGTTCGGGGGCTCTACGACGCCGGGTTGCCCGCTCCCCCGCACTCAAACTGCGTCACATCGCGATGCGCTCGGCGACCGGCGGATGCCAGGATGCCGCTCATGCTCCGTACGCCCGAGGCGCCGAACGCCGTCAGCCCGCCCTGGACCGTCGCCGCACGGCCCGTCACCGACCCGGTCGCGGCCACGCTGCTGCGCGAGTACATGACCGATGTGGCCGACCGCTACTACCGGCTCCACGAGGGACGCGACGCGACGTCCGAGGAGGTCGAGCGGGCGCTGCGGGAGATGCCCAGCGACGACCTGACCCCGCCGGACGGTGTGCTGCTGGTGGCGCGTCACGACGGCGAGGTGGCCGGGTGCGCGGGGCTGCGGCGGCGGGGCTCCCCAGAGCGCCGCACCGGGGAGCTGAAGCGGGTGTTCCTGCGCCCCGGCAAGCGCGGACTCGGCGGGGGCGCCGCGCTGCTCGCGGCCGTCGAGAGCGCCGCGGGGCGCCTGGGCGTCGTACGGATCGTGCTGGACACCCGGCGCGACCTGGTTGAGGCGCGGGCGCTGTACGCACGCCACGGGTACCGGGACGTACCGGCGTTCAGCGAGGGGCCGTACGCCGAAGTGTGGATGGCCAAGGACCTCATCTGAACGACGCCGTACGACTCACCCCGGCGGCTCCCGGCGCCAGGGCCGCTCCGCGTCGCAGCCGCACATCTCCCGCGACAGCTCGTCCACCAGCTCGACCAGATCCGTCGGCCGGTCCGGTGACCACCAGTCGCCCAGCAGCTCGGCCAGCGACGCCTCGCGCGCGCGGAAGAGCCGGTCCGCGACCTCCCGGCCCCTGGGGGTCAGGGTCAGGTCGAGCCCGTAGCGCGCGCCCAGCCCGCGTTCCTCGATCTGGCGCGCCGCGCCGGTGATGGCCCGCAGCGGTACGGGCGTGCGCTCGGCCAGGACGGCGGGTTCGACCGAGCCGTAGTGGCGGATGCGCAGCAGCATCCAGCTGGCGGCCGGGAGCAGATCGAGCCCGGCCCGCGCGGTGATGTCGACGTAGATCCTGCGGCGGCCCTCGCGGCTGCCCAGCAGCGACAGGGCTCGCGCGCATTCGTCGTACGAGGAGCGTTCGACGGGGTTGCTGGCCAGTATCTCGCCGCCCTCCGGCGCGGTGACGCTCGCCCTCAGCGGCTCCTCCCGCAGGAACCAGGCGAGGACGAAGGCGAGCAGCACGACCGGGACCGCGTACAGGAAGACATCGGTGATGGAGAGGGCGTACGCGTGCACCACCCCGGTCCGGTCCGCCGGTGGCAGCCGTGGGAGGGCGCGGGGGTCGGCGGCGAGCCCGGCGGGGGTGATGCCCGGTGGCAGCGGCCGCCCGGCGAGCGCGTCGGCGATCTTGGGGGTGAGGTTGCCCGCGAAGATCGAGCCGAAGACGGACACGCCGAAGGACGCGCCGATGGAGCGGAAGAAGGTGGCGCCGGAGGTGGCGACGCCCAGGTCCTGGTAGCTCACCGAGTTCTGCACGATCAGCACCAGCACCTGGATGACCAGTCCGAGTCCACAGCCGAAGACGAAGAAGTAGGCGCTGGTCTCGACGACCCCGCTGGTCTCGCGCAGCTGGTGCAGGAGCAGCAGCCCGATGCCGGTGACGGCGGTGCCCAGGATCGGGAAGACCTTGTAGCGGCCGGTGCGGCTGACCAGTTCGCCGGAGACGGTGGAGCACAGCAGCATGCCGAGGACCATCGGCAGCATGTGGACACCGGAGAGGGTCGGCGAGACGCCCTGGACGACCTGGAGGAAGGTCGGCAGATAGATCATGCTGCCGAACATCGCGAAGCCGACGACGAAGCCGATCACCGCGCAGAGGGTGAAGGTGCGGCTGTGGAAGAGCTTCAGCGGCAGCACCGGTTCGGCGGCCCGCCGCTCCACGTGCACGAACGCGACCAGCAGGACGGCGCCGAGCGCCCCGAGCCCGAGGATCTGCCAGGACCCCCAGCCGAAGCTGACGCCGCCGAGCGAGGCCATCAGCACCAGGGTGGCGGCCACCCCGGCGATGAGGGCGGTGCCGAGGTAGTCGATGGTGTGGCGGGTGCGGCCGACCGGGATGTGCAGGACGGAGGCGATGACGAGGAGCGCGACGACGCCGACGGGGATGTTGATGTAGAACACCCAGCGCCAGCTGAGCTGGTCGACGAAGAGCCCGCCGAGCAGGGGCCCCAGCACACTGGTGCAGCTGAAGACGGCACCGAAGAGGCCCTGGTAGCGGCCGCGTTCACGGGGCGGGACGATGTCGCCGACGATGGCCATCGACAGCACGATCAGCCCGCCGCCGCCCAGCCCCTGGAGCCCGCGGAAGGCGATCAGCTGCCCCATGTCCTGGGCGAGCCCGCACAGCGCGGACCCGGCCAGGAAGATGACGATCGCGGCCTGGAAGAGCTTCTTGCGCCCGTACTGGTCGCCGAGCTTGCCCCACAGCGGGGTGGCGGCGGTGGAGGCGAGCAGATACGCGGTCACCACCCAGGACAGATGGTCGAGACCGCCGAGGTCGCTGACGATGGTCGGCAGCGCGGTGGAGACGATGGTCTGGTCGAGCGCCGCGAGCAACATGCCGAGCAGCAGCGCGCCGATGGCCACCAGGACCGTGCGCTTCGGCCCGCCCTCCTCGGGGCCCGGCACCACGGGGTCCGGGACCGGAGTCGGGCGACCGGCGTCCTGCGCCATGACGACTCCTCGGACTCCTCGGCTGCTCGCCCTCCCATCCTCACCCCAACGCGCCCTTTATGCCCTGTTACGGTCGGCCGGGCCGGTTCGTCCGTGACGTGACCCGCACCTCCCCTGACGACGAACGCATGCGCGGAAGCCGATCAGATGCGCATAATCGCAGCGAAATACAGGGAGGGAAATTACGTGACGGCAGATTCCTGCCCGCACTGCTACGCGCCGATCCGCGCGGGCCGAGCCAGCTGTGCGTGCGCCGCACGCGCCACCGCGGCGGGCCCGGCGACCGGGCCCGTGACCGGCGACATCAGTGCGCAGACCACCGACGACCAGACGACCGACGCCCGGGCGACCGGCGGACGGGCGCACCGCGGACGGACGAACGGCGGACGGGCGCACCGCGCCTCGCAGGCCGACGGCCAGCCGCGCGCCGTCCGTCCGTACCTGAGGCTCTCCGGCGACCGCTCGGGCGGGCCCCGTCCGCGCGACGTCGGGAAGTTCTTCCGCAAGGCGAAGGGCGAAGCGGAAGCCGCCCCGGCGGAAACCGCCACAACGGAAGCCGCCACAGCGGAACCCGGACCGCCGCACGGCCAGGAGCCCGGGCCCCAGTCGGGGCCGCGGCCGGGGCCGCAGCCCGGACCGCTGTCCGTGGCGCGGCACGGCGCGGAGGGGAACGCCGCCGACGAGACCCAGGTGATCGACCGCATCGCGCCCATCACCCCGGTCGACCGCGTCACCCCCGGAGGGCCCGTCGACCGCACCCGGGTGATCGACCGCATCACCGCGGCGGGCCGCCGCGACAGCGACGCACCGGGAGCCGTCGAGGCAGCCGCCGTCAAGGGAGAGGGGCACGGCGGCGGGACCGATCGGCCCCACGACGAGACCCTCAGCAGCGCCGACGACGGCGGACGTCACCGCAAGAACCGCCGCAAGCCCGTCGCCACGGCGGTCGCGGGGGCCGCCGCGGTGGTCGTGGCCGGAACGCTGGCCTTCACCACCGGCCTGCTCGGCGGGAACAGGGACAGCAACAAGCGCGGCGACGGCGCGCTCGCCGATACGCAGACCAGCGCCCCGGACCTGCCGCCGGCGGAGGACGAGGGCGCCACCCCGCCCCACAGCTCCCCGCCGGCCAAGAAGAAGAAGCCCAGCGCCACGCCGTCCCCCGCGAAGCCGCCGAGCACGAGCCGGAGCCAGGACCGGGTGGCACCCCCGGCGCCGCGCACGCCCGCGGCGCCGCCCACGACCAGTCGCCCGACCACCCCGTCGACGCCGGACGACCCCGGCACGCCCAGCACGCCCAGCACGCCGGAGAAGACGAAGCAGCCGACCAAGCCGCCGACCAGTGAGCCCCCGAAGACCCCCGAGCCCTCGGGCCCGCCGGTGCTCAGCGAGGGTGACAGCGGGGCCGAGGTCACCGAGCTGCAGAAGCGGCTGACCCAGCTGCTGATGTACATCGGCATCGCGGACGGTAAGTACGACGACGGGCTGAAGGACGCGGTCGCGGCGTACCAGGACCGGTACGACATCGAGGATGACCCGGAGGGCGTCTACGGCGAGAACACCCGCCTCGACCTCGAATCCCGGACCGACGAACCGTAGACGGAGAGGGGACGGAGAGGGGCGGGTGTCGAAAGACACCCCCGGCCCCTGGCGTACGGGCGGGCTGCTTTGTATCGTGGAGGAACAAAGTGGTTCCGCCCGTTTTCCCTGACCGGCGGGCGGAGCCACTTGTGTTCTTTCGGCCTGCCCGTCTCCTGCGCCCCTGGAGTCCCCATGCCGCTCACCGCCCGCGCCCTGCTGCTCGACATGGACGGCACGCTGGTGAACTCGGACGCCGTGGTCGAGCGCTACTGGCGGATCTGGGCCACCGAACAGGGACTGGACCCGGCGGAGGTGCTCCAGGTGGTCCACGGCCGCCAGGCGCACGCCACCATGGCGGCGCTGCTGCCGGACCGGCCCGTGGAACAGAACCTGGCCGACAACCGGTGGATGCTCGAACGGGAGACCACCGACCTCGACGGCGTCGTACCGATCTCCGGCGCACCCGCCTTCATGGCCTCGCTCGCCGGTCTGCCGCACGCCCTCGTCACCTCGGCCGACGACGGCCTGGCCCGGGCCAGGATGGGCGCGGCCGGACTGCCGCTGCCCACCGTCCTGGTGACGGCGGAGCGGGTCGGAGCGAGCAAGCCGGACCCGGAGGGCTTCCTGAAGGGCGCCGCCGAACTGGGCTTCGCGCCGCGGGACTGCGTGGTCTTCGAGGACTCGGAGGTCGGCATCGCGGCGGGCCGGGCGGCCGGGATGCGCGTGGTCGGCGTCGGCCCGCGGGCCGCGGCCCACGCACCGGACGCCCACGTACGGGACCTGGCGCGGCTGCGGGTCGAGGCGCTGCCCGGCGACGACGGCCTGCGGCTGCACATCGCGGACTGAGCGCGGCCCGCGCCCGCGCACGGGACCGGGCCGCTCACACCGCTCAGCCTTCGCGCGCCGCCTAAGCCGCCACGGCCTCGTACAGGCTGAAGCCGCCCAGCGCCAGCATCACCAGCGCCGCGATCTTCGTGATCAGCCGCAGCGGTACGTACTTCATCAGGGTGCGGCCTCCCAGGATGCCCAGCGCCGCGACCGACCACAGGGCCAGCACCGCGCCCACGCCGACCGACACCGGATCCTCGTAGCGGGCGGCGAGGTTGGCGGTCATGATCTGGGTGAGATCGCCGAACTCGGCGACCAGGATCAGCGTGAAGCCCGCCCCGGCGACCTTCCAGAACGACTGGTCGGCGGGCTTGCTGATCTCCTCCTCGTCCTCGTCCTTCTTCAGCAGCAGCATCGCCGCGCCGCCGAGGAAGAGCAGGCCGACGATCGTCTGGAGCAGCCGGTGCGGCAGCAGCCCGAGCACGCTGCCCGCCGCGATGGCGATCCCGACGTGGACGGCGAAGGCGGCGGCGACGCCCGCGAAGACGTACGAGGCGCGGTAGCGGGTGCCGAGCATCAGCCCGGCCAGGGCGGTCTTGTCGGGCAGCTCGGCGAGGAAGACGACGCCGAAGACCACGGCGGCGACGGTGAAGCTGAACACGGGCTGGATACCTCATAGGGTCGGGCCGCACCGAGGGGCCCAGGGAGAGGGGTCGCTTCGGCACGGCAGCGTCGGACACTGCGGCCGAAGGTCTCGCTGGCGTACGCGACCCGCCCGATGCGGCGGTGGCCTCGTACGCTCCGGGCGCCGGCCCACACCTCAAGGGGGCGGGCAGTATGTCGACGGTCCGGCGAGGAGCTACTCCCCTTCTGCTGCCGACCAGCCTACGGGACGCCTCCGGCGCGGCCGCCCGCGGGTCCGCCACCAGGTACGACCGAGGGGGCGGGGCGGGGGCGGAACGGTGGCACACGGCCCCGCCGCGGCGGGCGACGGCGGCGCCGGAGCGCAACCGCCACCCCTCCACTTGCGGAAGCCCCTTGCGTTGACATGACCGCGTCGCCACTCTGTTACCTGGCGCCCGCCCCACCGACACCTGGCGCCACCACGATGGCCGCGTTGCCGTGGCCAACGACCCCCCACTCCTAGGGAGTTCGCATGTCGCACATGCATGACCGCCGACGCGTCTACGCGCGTCGCGCCGCCGTCTTCGGCGGGTTCGCCGGACTGCTGGGCACGCTGGTACTCAGCGGACCCTCCGCCCAGGCGGCCCCGCCCACTCCGCCGAGCGCCGCCACGGCCCGCACCCAGCTGGCCGCGCTGACGGTCAAGGCCGAGGGGTCGTCCGACGGTTACAGCCGGGACAAGTTCCCGCACTGGATCACCCAGAGCGGCGCCTGCAACACCCGCGAGGTAGTCCTCAAGCGCGACGGTACGAACGTCCAGACCGACTCCAGCTGCGCCGCCACCAGCGGCACCTGGAAGTCCGCGTACGACGGCGAGTCCTGGACCGCCGCCTCCGACGTGGACATCGACCACGTCATCCCGCTCTCCGAGGCCTGGAAGTCCGGCGCCAGCAGCTGGACCACCGCCCAGCGCCAGGCCCTCGCCAACGACCTGACCCACTCGCAGCTGATAGCCGTGACGGACAACGTCAACCAGGCCAAGGGCGACAAGGACCCTGCCAAGTGGCTGCCGCCGCTGTCCTCGTACCACTGCATGTACGCGCGCATGTGGGTCTCGGTGAAGTCCACCTACAAGCTCAGCGTCGACTCGGCGGAGAAGTCCGCGCTGAGCGGCATCCTGAACAGCTGCTGATCAGCTGACCACCCAGCGGAACCGCGACGCCGCCTCCGTCGTTCCGTACCGTACGACGCGTACGGAACGCGGAGCGACGGAGGAGGGCCGGATGGCCGGGCTGCGCCTGGGACCACTGCTGCGGCACGTGGACTGGGAGACGGGGACGGACGCGACCGTCTGGGTGGAGGCCGACCGGCCCTGCGAGGCCGAGGTGCGCTGCGCCGACGGCGCGGGCGGCACGGCCCGCACCTGGCAGATCGCCGGGCATCACTACGCGCTGATCCCGGTCACCGGGCTGCGGCCGGGCGGTGAGACGGCGTACCGGGTGCTGCTGGACGGCGAGCAGGTGTGGCCGCTGCCGGACTCCCGCTTCCCGGATTCCACGATCCGTACGCCCGAGGTGTCCGCCACCGGATCCGGCGGCCGCACGCCCGATGCGTCCGCCACGTCCGCCGCCGCGTCCGGCGTCCCGAGCGAGCCCGTCCGCGTCGCCTTCGGCTCCTGCCGGTGGGCCGCGCCGCCGTCCGACGCCTCGCACGACCCGGTGGGCCCCGACGCGCTGGACACCCTCGCGCACACCCTCGCCACCTCGCCCGACGCCCCGCGCCCGGATGTGCTCGTCCTGCTGGGCGACCAGGTGTACGCGGACGAGACGTCCGCCGAGACCCGCCGCTGGATCGCCGCCCGCCGCGATCTGTCGGAGCCGCCGGGCGACCAGGTCGCGGACTACGAGGAATACACGCGGCTGTACTACGAGTCCTGGCTCGACCCCGAGGTGCGGTGGCTGCTGTCCACCGTGCCCAGTTGCATGATCTTCGACGACCACGACGTGATAGATGACTGGAACACCAGCGAGGCGTGGCTGAACCGGATGCGCACCACCCCGTGGTGGCGCGAGCGCATCCTGAGCGGCCTGATGTCGTACTGGGTGCACCAGCACCTGGGCAACCTCTCTCCGGCCGAACTCGCCGCCGACGGCCTGTTCGCGGCGGTGCGGGACACGGAGGACGGCACGGAGGCGCTGCGGGCCTTCGCCTCCCGGGCCGACGCCGACCCCTCGTACACCCGGTGGAGCTACCGCCGCGACTTCGGCCCGGTGCGGCTGCTGATGGTCGACACGCGCGGCGCGCGGGTGCTGGGCGAGGGCGCGCGGGCGATGGTGGAGGACAAGGAGCTGGCCTGGGTGCGGCAGCAGGCCCTGGACGGGGCCGGGTCGTACGACCACCTCCTCATCGGCACCTCGCTGCCCTGGCTGCTGCCGCACTTCGTCCACGACGTGGAGGCGTGGAACGCCTCGGTGTGCGGCGGGCGGCGCGGGGCGCGCTGGGCGCGGATCGGCGAGGACCTGCGGCAGCGCGGCGACTTGGAGCACTGGGCCGCCTTCCCCGAGTCCTTCGACGCCCTGACCGATCTGATCGCCGAGGTCGGTGAGGGGCCGGACGCACCGGCGACGATCAGCGTGCTGTCGGGCGATGTGCACCACGCGTACATCGCCGAACCGGACTGGTCCCGCTGGCCGCGCCGCCCGGTCAGCGAGGTCCGCCAGCTGACCTGCTCCCCGGTGCACAACAGCATCCACGCCTCGATCCGCGTCGGCTTCCGCTTCGGCTGGAGCCGGGCGGGCCGCGCCCTGGGCCGCTTCTTCACCCGCCACGGCCGCGTCCCGAAGCCGCGGCTGAGCTGGCGCAAGACCGGCGGCCCCTGGTTCGGCAACCAGCTGATGACCCTGACGCTCCAGGGCAGAAGCGCGCGGCTGCGCCTGGACCAGGCCGTCCAGACGGCCGATGCCCCCGAACCGCGCCTGACCACCCCGCTGCGGACGTCCTGGCCCTAAGAGCCCGCGCGGGCGCCGCCGGAGTGATACAGGACACAACGGAGGGGGACGTTCCGGCCCGCGGGTGGAAACCCGGGGAGCGAACGGCATGATGGGCGAAATTCTGCGTCACATCTGCCCCGGGAGAAACACCTTGGCCGGAGACCCCCACGCCATAGCCATCGTCGGGGCCGGTCCCCGCGGCACCAGCGTGCTGGAGCGCCTCTGCGCCTCCGCGCCGGAGCTGACGCCCGGGACCCGGCTGACCGTGCACCTCGTGGACCCGTCCCCGCCGGGCGCGGGACGGGTGTGGCGGACGGCACAGCCGGGCGAGTTGCTGATGAACACCGTCGCCTCGCAGGTGACCCTGTTCACCGACGAGAGCGTCGAGTGCGACGGCCCGATACGGACCGGGCCCAGCCTGTACGAATGGGCCACCACGGGGGACGACGCACCCGCCCCTTCCCTCAGCCCCGACGACTATCCGAGCCGCGCCCTCTACGGCCGCTACCTGGAGTGGGTGTTCGCCGAGGTCGTCCGCACCGCCCCGGACACCGTCACCGTCCGCCCCCACCCGGCCCGCGCCATCGGCCTGCGGGAGGCGGCGGACGGCACCCAGAGCCTGGCCCTCGACGACGGCACGCGCCTCGGTGGACTGCGCGCCGTCGTTCTGGCCCAGGGTCATCTGCCCCGCACCCCTGACGAGACGGAGCGGCGGCTCGGTGCCCACGCGGCCCGGTACGGGCTGCGCTACTACCCGCCCGCCAACCCCGCCGATGTCGACTTGTCGCTCATCGCGCCCGGTGAGCCGGTGCTGCTCCGCGGCCTCGGCCTCAACTTCTTCGACCACATGGCGCTGCTCACCGAGGGCCGCGGCGGTTCGTTCACCCGCGCACCGGAGACGGCCGCCGCCAACGGGCTGGTCTACCACCGCTCGGGCCGCGAACCACGGCTGTTCGCGGGCTCGCGCCGCGGCATTCCGTACCACGCGCGCGGCGACAACGCGAAGGGCGCGCACGGCCGCCACACCCCGCTGCTGCTGACCCCGGACGTCCTCGGCGGCTTCCGCAAGCGGGCGGAATCCGGCGATCCGCCGGACTTCCTCACGGAGGTGTGGCCGCTGGTGGCGAAGGAGGCCGAAACCGTCTACTACGAAGCCCTGCTGGCCCGCCAAGCCCCGGGCACCCCACCACACTTCCGGCGTCACTTTTTGGCCACTTCCCACGGCTCCCCCGAAGAGGCCGACGTCCTGCTGGCGTTCGGTATCCCGGCAACCGGGCGCTGGTGCTGGGAAACGATCTCCCAGCCCCACCGCGAACAAAAGTTCACCACGCGTGACGCCTTCCGGCGGTGGCTGCTGGCCTACGCGCGCGCGGACGCGACCCACGCGCGGCTCGGAAATGTGGCCGGTCCGGTCAAAGCCGCGCTCGACGTCCTGCGCGATCTCCGCAACGAGGTGCGGCAGATCGTCGACCACGGCGGGCTCACCGGGTCCTCGCGGCAGACCCATCTCGACCGCTGGTACACCCCGCTGAACGCGTTCCTGTCGATCGGCCCGCCGCGCCGCCGCATCGAGGAGATGGCCGCGCTGATCGAGGCGGGGGTGCTGGAGATCCTCGGTCCGGGTCTGGACGTCACGTCCAAAACACCTGATGGGCCGTCAGGTCAATCCGGCTTCGTCGCCCGCTCGACCCTCGTCCCCGGCCCTCCGGTGATCGCCCGGACCCTGATCGAGGCGCGGCTTCCGGAACCGGATCTGCGCCGCACCGCCGACCCGCTGCTGAACGAACTGCTCCACTCCGGGCAGTGCCGTCCCCACCGGGTGGAGGGCTACGAGACGGGCGGACTGGACGTCACCCCGGCCCCCTTCCGGATCGTGGACGCCCGGGGACGGCCGCATCCGCGCAGGTTCGCGATCGGCGTGCCGACCGAAGGCGTCCACTGGGTGACGGCGGCGGGGGCGCGCCCCGGCGTGAATTCGGTCACCCTGTGCGACACGGACGCGGTGGCGCGGGCCGCGCTACGCCTCGTCACACCACCCGAACCGCAGTGGAAAACCGCGCCGATGTGCGCCGTTGGGCTCTGAGGAGCAGCCGCCGGCACGATCCCGAAGGCCCTTCCAGGGCCCTCATATTGGCAGGTTCTTGAACTTGCAACAAAAGATGAGGGGAACCTAACCTGTCGGTTCCGCTGTTTCTCCGTCCCCAGGAACAAGGAGCAACTCCCTCATGTCTCCCGACACTTCCCCCCGATCACTCGACGGCCTGCTGGATAGCGGCAGACCGTATGCCCTCTCCCTCTTCCGGATCGTCGTCGGCCTGCTCTTCTTCTGTCACGGCGCCTCCTCGCTGCTCGGCTGGATGGGCGGCGCGATGGGCACCGGCAAGACCCTCGAGGCGGGCACCTGGCCCGGCTGGTACGCCGCGGTGATCCAGCTCGTCGGCGGCGCCCTGGTGATGCTCGGCCTCGGCACCCGCGTCGCCGCGTTCATCTCCTCGGGCTCGATGGCCTACGCGTACTTCCACGAGCACCAGCCGGAGAAGCTGTGGCCGCTCCAGAACGGCGGCGAGGCCTCGGCCATGTTCTGCTGGGCGTTCCTGCTCCTCGTCTTCACCGGCCCGGGCCCCTGGGCACTGGACCGGATCTTCGGCGCGTCGCGTACGTCCTCGGCGGCGCCCGAACCGCGGCGACAGCCGAGCGCGGTCTGACCGACGGGTCGCCGTAACACGACCGTGAACTTGCGGTGAATCGCGCCATGCGGGGCAACGTGCCCCGCATGGCGTGATTCGAACAACATCGTCACCCCTTACCGGTATCCTCGGCCGCCACAGGCGTACGCTGTATGGCTGTACAGGCCGCTCCCGCCCGCTCCCCGCGGACGAGGACGCGGCGGCGGGGGAACGGGATCGGGAGAAGAACGTTGTTGGAACATTTGGGGTCGCTGACCAACACCCCATGGATCTACGCAGTCATCGCGCTCTCGGTCCTGCTCGATGTCTTCCTGCCCGTCCTGCCGAGCGGCTTCCTCGTCATCACGGCCGCCACAGCCGCCGCCGGAACCACCGTCGACCCGGTCGGCGTGGTGCGCCAGGCGGACGCGGCCGACTTCCCCGAGATGTTCGCCCTGCTGCTGTGCGCGGCGACCGCGTCCGTCCTCGGCGACATGGTCGCCTACCGGCTGGCCTGGCGCGGGAGCGACCGGCTCGACCGGGCCATCGCCCGCTCCCGCCGACTCACCTCGGCCCAGGAGAAGTTGGGCACCGCGCTGGTGCGGGGCGGCGGACCGCTCGTCGTCATAGCGCGTTTCGCCCCCGCCGGACGGTCGGTCGTCAGCCTGAGCGCGGGCGCGGCACACCGTCGGGTGACGGAATTCCTGCCCTGGTCGGTGGTGGCCGGTCTGGCCTGGGCCGCCTACAGCGTGGCGCTCGGTTACGTCGGCGGCCAGTGGCTCGGCGCCAGCTGGCTGGGCACGGCGGTGTCGGTCCTCGCGCTGTTCGCCGCGGGCGCGGGCGCGGCGTATGTGATGAAGCGTCCGGCCGAGGACGAGGCCGGGCAGCTCGCGGCCCCGGTGGCCACGGTCCCGGCTCCCTAGGCCGGGTAGGTCCGTAGGCCGTAGGGGCCACCCCTGCGGCCGATTACGGATCACCCGGGAATTGCCGTTACGGTCCTCCCCATGCGACTCATGCGTCCCATGCGTCACTTCGTCCTCCCGGCCCTCGCGTGCTGAGCCGTGCCGCCGGGATGTTCGCGGCGTTCGTCGCCGGCCTCGCGCTGGTCATCGCCGCCATCCTCGTCGTACGGCAGATCATGACGCCCTCCGAGCCCAAGCTGCCCGTCATCCCGGACGCCCGGCGTCCGATCGTGGAGCGGGCGGCGAAGGTCTGCGCCCCGCTGAGCGTGCCGCTGCTGGCCGCGCAGATCCACGCGGAGAGCAATTGGCGGCCGGACGCGGACTCCGGACACGCCCAGGGCATCTCGCAGTTCGCCCCGGACACCTGGAAGGAGTGGGGGCGGGACGGCAACGGCGACGGCAAGGCCGACGTCTGGGAGCCCCGGGACGCGATCCCCTCGCAGGCGCGCTACATGTGCCATCTGTACGGCGTGGTCGAGGAGCTGCCCGGCAACCGGACCCGGCTCGCCCTGGCCGCGTACAACGCGGGACCCGGCGCGGTGCTCAGGGCGCGCGGCGTCCCGACCATCCACGAGACCCGCGGCTACGTCGACAAGATCATCAACACCCTGCTGCCCAAGTACCGGAAGAGCGAGACGATCTACCAGCGGAGCGAGGCGAAGCGCGATCGCGCCCGCACTGCCTCTCCGTCCGCCTCCGCCTCGCCCTCCCCGCGGCCTCCGTCCCCGCTCTCCGCGCTCTCCCCACGGGCTAACCGCCAGCGGCTATGAAGTCCTCCACGGCCCGGACGAGTTCCAGCGGCGTCTCGTCGGCGGGGTAATGCCCCGCCGACGCCAGCTCGACCAGGTCGGCGTTGGCGTACCAGCGCAGCCAGGTCTGGCGCATCACCTCGGCGGTGAGCGCCGGATCATGGGCGCCGACCACCACCCGCACCGGCAGCTCGGCGCCGTCCACGTCCTCGTGGAAGTCCTCCAGCGCCCAGGAGTCCAGCCACGCCCGGAACGCCTTGGCGTCGCTGTGCTCCAGCGAATGCCGCACCATCAGATCGAGCCAGGCGTCCGGATGGCGCCCGCCGGTGGTGAGGTCGATGATCGCGCGCCGGGACTCGGGCCGGTCGGCGGCCGACGCGAACAGCTCCCACTGCTCACCCTCCATCGGCACCCCGCTCGCCGGTACGGGGGCCACCCCGACCAGCCGCCGGACGCGGTGCGGGGCCGCCGCCAGCACGCGCTGGACGACGGCGCCGCCCATGGAGTGCCCGAGCAGCGAGAACCGCTCCCACTCCAAATGGTCGGCCAGCGCGAGCAGATCCCGGCCCGCCTCGCTGGTGGTGTAGGCGCCGGGGATGTCGCGGGCCTCCCCATAGCCGCGCAGATCGGGCAGTACGTAGGTGAAGGCGCGCCGGTCGATGTGCGGCAGCATCGCGGCGTAGGCGGCGCGGTCCGAGAACCAGCCGTGCACCGCCATGACGTGGTGCGGGCCTTCGCCGACGGTCTCGTACGGTGGAACAAGGGGTGGAACGAGCGGTCCCATGGCACCTCCGGTCCCAGTCGAATGCGGGCACGCGGCGCGCGCCCGCTGGTGGACAACGGTGGCCTCTCGCGCGGAAGTGGGCAAGCCCGGTGCGCATATGCGCTGGGCCTCACCCGTACGGGTCACCCATACGGCCCACCCTGACGGCTCACCCGTACGGCGGGCCGCCCGCGCCGGTCCGCGTGTCCGGCCGTACCCGCCGGGCGGTCCGTAGTGTCATGGCCGCTGTGGTGCGCGAGGGCGAGGACGAAGGCGGCGGCAGGACGCCCCGCACGCCCCTGCGCGGCACCGCCCTTCGCACCGCGGCCCCGGCCCTCGCCGTGGCCGCCTTCTACTACGGGGGCGCCCAGCTGGGTCTGTTGCAGGAGCTGGTACGCGGTCAGGTCACCCCGCTGTGGCCGCCGACCGGGATCGCCCTGGCCTGTCTGCTCCTGCTGGGCCCGCGCAGCTGGCCCGGGATCACCCTCGGCGCCCTCGCGGTCAACGCCCCCATCGGCCCCGCGCCCCTCCCCGTCCTCGCGATCGTCGCGGGCAACACCCTGGCCCCGCTGTGCGCGTATCTGCTGCTGCGGCGCGCGGGCTTCCGTACGGAGCTGAACCGGCTGCGGGACGCGCTCGCCCTGGTCTTCCTCGGCGCCCTGGCCGGAATGCTGATCAGCTCCACGCTGGGCACCGCCGTCCTCGTCCTCGCGGACGCCCTCCCGGCGAGCGCCTTCCGGCCCACCTGGTCGGTGTGGTGGACCGGGGACGCGATGGGCGTCCTGGTGGTCACGCCCCTGCTGCTGGCCGCCCGCCGGGCCCGGCTTCCGCGCGGCGTCTCCCCGTACCGCTGGCTGGAGGCGGCCGCGCTGCTCCTGGGCACGGCGGCCGTCATGCTGGTGGCCACCCGCTCGGCCGCCAGCCTGCTCTTCCTCGTCTTCCCCTTCCTCATCTGGGCCGCGCTCCGCTTCCAGCTCCCCGGCGCCGCGCCCTGCTCGCTCATCGTCACCGTCCTGGCGATCCAGGCCACGGCCGAGGGGGTCGGTCCCTTCGCGGGTCACTCGCTGCTGGCCCGGATGGTCACCCTCCAGGCCTTCAACGGCTCCACCACCCTGACCGCCCTGCTCCTCGCGGCGATCATCGCCGAGCGCGACCACACGCGGCGGCAGATCGAGCAGGTGTGCGTCCAACTCGCGGACGCCGTGGTGCGGCTGACCCCTGGTGAGCGGGAACCGGGCCGGTAGGTACGGCATCTAGCAGTCCGTACGCTCATACGCTGCCCGAGGGGACGGACCATGACCGCCACGCAGGCCACCCGCCACCTCTATCTGACCCGGCACGGCGAGGCGACCCCGGACGAGCACGCGCTGACGGACGACGGCCGCCGCCAGGCCGTCCTGCTCGGCAAGCGGCTCCGGAACGCCCCGCTGACCGCCCTCCACTACGGCCCGCTCCCCCGCGCCACCCAGACGGCGCACCTGATCGCCGCCCAGCTCAACGGCGTGCCCGCGCATGCGTGCGAGCCTGCCGGGGACTACGTCCCGCATACGCCGGAGCGCGGCGAACTACCGCCGGACGCCGCCGACTTGCTGCTCGACTTCGTCCACCGCGTCCCGGCGGACGAACGCGCCCACGGCCCACGGCTGGCCCAGGAGGCCCTGGAGCGCTTCACGGGCCCGGTGCCCGGCTCCGAGGACCGCCACGAACTGGTCGTCACCCACGCCTTCCTGATCGGCTGGCTCGTCCGCGCCGCGCTCGACGCACCGCCCTGGCGCTGGATGGGCCTGAACCACGACAACGCGGCCCTGACCGTGATCCGCTACCGCCCGGGCTTCCCCGCCTCCTTGCTCTTCTACAACGACACATCCCACCTGCCCGCGGTGTAACCAGCCGCCCAGGGAACGGGGCAGGGCGAGGCGTGCTCGGGATCCGGGCAGATGACGCGGGTCAGCGCCTCCCGCACCTCATCCACGCGCGAACGGCTGGTGCGCGCCAGCCCGACCCGGATCTCCCGCACCCACCGCTCCCCCGGATCGGCACCCGGATACTGGCACCGCCACTGATGCGGCAGCTCGTCGTACAGCTCACCGCGATCCGCGACCACCGTCAGCTCGTACGCCTCCGAGCCCTCGTCCAGCAGCCGACGGAACCCGTCGACGACTCGCGCGAGGTCGCCTTCGGTCGCGTACACCCCGATCCGGAGGACGAAGTCGTCCTCCGCGCCGCCGCTCAGTAGTACCCCCGCCCACCGTCGATCAGCTCCCGCATCGCATCCATATGACCGGCGTGCCGGGCGGTCTCCTCGATCATGTGGAACATGATCCACCGCAGCGAGGCAGCGGCGGCGGGAAGGGTCGGGTGCCGACCTACGTCGTCCAGCGCGTGGTCCGCGATGATCGCGTCCGACACCGCGCACTGCTGCTCGTACTCGGAGAGCAGCCGGTCCAGCGGAATGCCCTCGACCCGCATATCCGCATCCTCGACCCCCTCGTCGAACTGCGGCCCCTCCGCGGGCCCACCCCTCAGGACGACCTCGAACCAGAGGTGCTCGACCCACCGCATGTGCGACACCACACCGGCCATCGTCATCAGCGGCGAGGCGGGCAGCACCGCCCGATGGGCATCCTCGGGGGACAGCCCCTCACACTTCCAGTGGACGATCGACCGCTGCATGTCCAGCCAGCCGATCAACTGCGTCCGCTCATCGGCCCCGTACGCGGGCCGTACCCGGGCAGGAATCATGCCCACCGACGCTACTCCTCCCCCTCGCACTCCGCACCGGAGTTTCCGCCAGCCCGAATGGCTGCCGGATGAAGGCCGGACCCGTGCTGTAGGGCCCGGCCTTCCGCATCCGAGTCACGCGCAGCCCAGCAGCGTGAATAAGGACAGGAATCACGGTACGGCCCACCACCGACAACCGCCGGAACCTGTGGATAACCCGCCCCCAACGGGTCACAGGGCTGTCCACAGTTCTTCGTGCAGCCCCTCCAGCGCGGTGTGGTCGTCGTCGGTACCGGTGTGCGGCGCGGCGAACCAGCGGGCGTACTCGTCGATCTCGGACAGCCGCCAGTCGAGCGCGAACAGCTCGACCATCGCGGGGTCGGCACGCAGGCGGTCGCCCGCGCCCGCGCTCGCCGCGAGCAGGTCGGCGTAGTCCCGCTCGCGCGGCGCGAGGGCCAGCGACTCCCAGTCGACGAGCCTCAGCCCGTGGGCGTCCACGACCTGGTTGTCGTTGTGCGGCTCGCCGTGGGTCGGCACCCAGGAGTCCTGGTGCGCGCGGGCGAGGGCCGCCAGTTCGAGGTACCGGCCCGTCCAGCGCGTGATCGCCTCGTCCCGGTCGGCGAGCGCGGTCCGGGCCTCCTCCGCCAGCGGGCCGGACGCCCAGGGCCGGGCGGTACGCGCCCGTAGCTCATCGGCGAACCCGGGCCCGACGCGCGGACCCCACCGCCGCAGGCCGTCCGGCGGCGCGGCGCCGTGCAGCGCGTCCAGCGCGGCGAGGACATCCCGGACGTGGTCCGGCTCCCCCGCCTCCGCCTCGGTCGGGGACCGCCCCTCCAGCCACGGCGTCACGCTGAGCACCCCGGCCCCGACGTCCACGGTGAACCGCCCGGACCGGGCGGGCAACGGCGCGCACACTACGTCCAGCCCGACGGCACCCAGCGCCGCGGCCCCCGCGTACGCGGCCTCCAGCGACTCCGCGGTATGCCGGGGCGCCAGCTGGTCCAACGTGACGAACAGCGCCGTCCCGCCCCCGGCCACCCGCCAGTGGTGGGCGCCGAACCCCCAGGGCAGATAGCCCACCTCGGCGGCCTCGGGGAGCCAGTGCGCGGCGACCGCACGCGCGACGGTGTCATCGCTGATGAAGGAAGGACGGGACAGCACAAGACCCCACCCTAGAAACCACGCGGTCCGCCGTCACCGCGCTTTGCCGTTCAACTGAGACGTTGTCAGCGCCTTCGGATCCGCCCTAGGTTGGCCGGGCAGACGATGCCGACGGAGGGGTCCGGATCTTATGGCTCGCACGCGCTGGCACCCGCCGGAGCGCTTGTTCAACGCCGCGAACCGCGTCGTCCGCCCCCTGCTCAGGTCCCGGCTGCACCCGCTGGTGAGCCGTCGGCTCATGCTGCTCACCTATGCGGGCGCCAAGACCGGGCGCACCTACGCGATCCCGGTGGCCTACCACCGATGGGCCCCCGACGAGGTGTGGGCATTCGGCGCGCGGACCGGCTGGATGACCAACTTCCGCAGCCGCCGCACCGTACGCCTGCGGCTGCGCGGCCGGGAGGTACGGGCCGAGGCCACGGCCGTCGAGGACCGGGAGCAGGTGGCGGGCCTGCTGGAGGAATTCGTCCGGCGCGACGGCCCCGGGTCGATCCGGGACCCGTTCGTCGGCTTCCCGCGCGACCGCCACCCGACGCACGAGGAGGCGCTGGCGGCGGCGGACCGGGTACGCGTCGCACGCTTTCACCTGTCGGCCGCGCCCTGACGCAGCTCAGGGCCGATCGAGCCGCAACCGCTCCGCCCGCGTCAGCCCCGCGACGACCAGATCGTAGGAGTCCTCGATCAGCTCCTGGACCAGCTGGTCCGGAAGGTCACCGTCCACCGTGACCGTGTTCCAGTGGCGCTTGTTCATATGCCACCCCGGTTTGATCAGCCCCGGGTGGTCACCGCGCAGCCGGATCGCGGCCTCCGGATCACACTTCAGGTTCACCGTGAGGGGACGCGCGTCCAGGGTCGTCAGCGCGAACATCTTGCCGCACACCTTGAACACCGAGATGTCCGGGACGCGGGGGAAGGGGAACTCCTCCACGGCCGCATTGAAGGAGACGCAAAAGGACCGCAGCTGCTCGGGGGTCACTTCAAGTCTCCTCGATCTCGGCTGGTGGGGTTGGCACCACAGCTTTACCAGGCCAGCGACGGACTCTGCCACCGAACGGCCGGACAGCGGTGAGGACGATCGCGCAGGCTGCGCAAGTATGGAGATCATCGAGGTATTACCGAGCCTGCGCATGCTCCGCTTTCCCGTGGGAGCCGCCTACCTGTGGCGGGACGGCGATGAGCTGCCCCTCATCGACACCGGGACGGCCGACCGTGCGGCGGACATCGAAGCAGCGCTGGACGGGGCGTTGCGGCGGATCGTACTGACGCACTGGCACGAGGACCACACCGGCTCGGCAGCCGAACTGGCCGAGCGGCACGGCGCGGAGGTGGTCGCGCACCGGCTGGAGGCTCCCGTGATCCGGGGCGAGGCGGCCGGGGCACCCCCGGTGCTGGAGCCCTTCGAGGTGCCGGTCAAGGCTGGCCTTCCGCCGCTGCCGCCCGCTCCGCCGTGCCCGGTGGATCGAGAGGTCGAGGACGGCGACGTGCTGGCGTTCGGCGGCGGGGCGGTGGTGATCGCGGTGCCCGGCCACACGGACGGCTCGATCGCACTCCACCTGCCCGGCCCGAGGGTGCTGTGCACCGGCGACGCGGTCGCCAACGTCGGCCGGACCGCGCTGGGCGTCTTCAACACCGACCGCGCCCGGGCCGTCGAGTCCCTGCGCCGGCTGGCCCGGCTCGACACCGAAACGGCCGCTTTCGGCCACGGCGACCCGATCCTCCACGACGCCGCGGCTGCCCTGCGGGGGGGGCATCCGCCGCAACCACATGACGCGTGCAGCACGAAAAGACCCCCGGAACAAGGGTTTCCGGGATGACCTTCAGACGCTTACGCATGATCATGTTACGGTTACAGCACCGCAAAGCCTGCAAACGCTACGGGCGGGATTAATGTTCGGTGCAGCATTGATCACACTGGGCGCGATAATTCATTATGTGAAGAATCAAGTTGCGAATGGAAACATCCAGCGCAACTCTTTGATAGGCATCCGGACCCAGGCAACCATGTCTTCGGACCATGCTTGGCAGGCAGGACATGTCTCAGCGGCCCCGATGCTGACGGCGACTTTCCTGACCGCCTACGCCGTGGGCGCGATCTCATCGGCACTCAGCCTGGTGCTGACGCTGAGCGATACCGAAAACCCGGCTGTCATCGTCGTCCCGTTGGCTGGAATGGCAGTGGTTCTCACACTCCTCACCGCAGCAGCGGTCAAGGCGAATTCGGCCGCACGCGCAGTCGATAGTTCAGACGGATAGTTCCCGTTCGCCGACCTGTTTCGTTGGTGCGGCTGCTCAACTGCCGTGACCAGACCCAGGAACGATACGCACCGCGCGATACTCGTACCCGTCTTGCTGAAATCCGGGCGCTTCCCATTCGAGCTCGACCCGCTGCCCTGGTGACAGTACGCGGAACCCTGCCATCTCGATGCTGGAGAAGTGGCCCCAGCAGCCACCGGGGGTCTCGACGCAGTCGAGCACGCCCCAGCCCTCCTCCTCGTGCCACTCGCGCACAGCCGCCGTCACCATGTTGGAAACCTTACGGCGGACGCCCTGTTCGGTCAGCGCTTCGGGCGGGCGACCAGCCCGGCCGACACGAACGATGCGGCGAGGGTCGGGCCACCCTCGAGGCTATCGACGATGACGCGCCACGGGGGTGCCGGAACCGACGGCGATCCGCCCGTCCAGCTTGGCCGCGTACTCGTAGACGACGTACGGCCGCCCCTCGACGGCGTGCCACTCGTCGGTGCCGACCAACTCGCTGATGTGCGTGGGGCTGATCAGTCCAGGAAGTAGGACCAGAACGGGATCGTGGCGTACTGGTGGTCTTCCGGTGTCGGCACCGGGCGACCGAACTCGTGGTGGAAGTAGTCGACCAGGTCGGTGCCGTAGTAGATGATGTCCGTCTGATACATCGACAACACCGGCGTGCCCGTGCGGTCCGGGTCGGCCAGCAGATAGCGGTGAGAGTAGATCGGCACCATCACCGGGACCTTGGCCGAGCAGGTGCGAGCCACCTCCAAGGCGTCTTGGGCGCCCGTCGGCCGCGGATCCCACTCCGGATGCCAGAAGCCGTTGTGCTCCACGTCGAACAGCACACCCTCGACCGGCCGGGCCAGCCGCCCCGCCAGGTCCTCCGCGTCGCCGTCCCGCCAATCGGGCCAGCCACGGCCACCCGTCGGCAGTCCCGCACCCAGCAACGTCCGGTGCTCCGGAGCGAAGCGAAACCCCCAGCGTTCCTCGACCTGGTCGAGCTCCCGCTCGCTCATACCTCGCTTGATCTCGACTCGAGGAGAGAGCATGGCGAGCAACCCCTGAGCGTCTGCTGAGGTCAGCGGGTTCTCAGGACTGATCGAAGTCATACGTGGAACTGTATTCCGCTGGGCCTGCCGAGGCAGCCGCGGCGGTGGGCGGGAATGTGGACTCCATGTGACATCCGGGCGCGAAGCGGCCCCCAAGCCTCGCGGGCCAAGGGGCCGAAACAGGCTCTCACCTGCGGTCAGTCACTGTGGGCGCAGACGGATTCGAACCGCCGACATCTGCCTTGTAAGGGCAGCGCTCTACCGCTGAGCTATGCGCCCTGGGGGAGCTGCCAGCCTACCCTGTTCGCGGGGTGGCGCCGCAATCCGGTGGGGGCGCCCGTTCGCGGCGCGAAGACGGCGAGAAGGCGGCGGGAAGAAAGCCCGGGACGCGAACCGTACCGACCTCTGTGTTCGTCCCTGGTGGGTGGGAGAATGACATCCGGGCCGGGCGATCCATTGGGAGAGGTAAGTGGCGGCGACACCTGCGCGGCGGTGGTTCGGGGGACGCGGGGAGAGCCAGCGGGCGGAGGCTCAGGCGGCGAAGGATGCCGCGGCGGCCGCGTTCTACGAGCTGGACACCGCGCAGCGGGATCTGCGGATCTCGATCGAGACGATCACGGCGGTGGACGACTCCCCCGCCGCCCGCCGGGCCGCCGCCGACTTCGCGGCGCTCGGGCAGCGGATCGACCAGGTCAGCCACGACTACATCACCGCCGTGGACGCGCATGACCTGGACCGCGACGGGCTGGACGCGGCGGCGGCCGGGCGGGCGCGGGCGGAGCTGACCCGGGCGCGGGACGAGCTGCGGCGGACCAAGGCGGACCTGGACCGGTTCGAGCAGGGGCTGGGGGCGCTGCTCCAGCAGGCCGAGACGCAGCTCGCGCGGCTGGCGCCCGCGGTGGAGCGGGCGCGGCAGGCGCTGCTGGCGGCCACGAACGCGCTGGACGAGGTACGCGGCTCCGGGCTGCGGGCGGACGATCTGGCCGCGCGGCTGGCGGCGCTGTCGCCCGAGCTGACCAAGCTGAACCAGGGCGCCGGGCAGCACGGCGTGCAGGAGACCATCCGGCGCGCGGACGACGTGCTGCGCCGGGCGGAGGCCGTCCGCGGGGAGGCGGAGCGGCTGCCGGAGCGGGCGGCCGAGATAGACCGGCGGCTGGTGTCGCTGCGTACCCGCGCCCAGGCGATCACCACCCGGGCCGCCGGGGTGGAACCGGTGCTCAGCGAGCTGCGCCGCCGCTACAGCGCGGCCTGCTGGCAGGATCTGCAGTCCGTGCCCGGGCAGGCGGCGCGCGATGTGGAACAGGCCGAGGCGAAGCTCGGCGAGGCGCGGGCGGCGCGCCAGGAGCAGCGCTGGCCGGACGCCACGGCGCTGCTCAGCACGGTTCGGGCGCTGCTGAACACCACGGACGAGGCGGTATCGGCGGCCGGGGACCGGCTGCGGCGGCTGGATGAGGTGTCGTTCAACCAGGACAAGGAGATCGAGCGCACCCGTTTCGCGATCCGCGACGCACAGCGGCTGGCCATGGCCGGGCGCAGCACCCCCGACCCCCGCCACGCCCGCCCGCTGGACGACGCGGTGGCGCGGCTGGAGCGGGCGGTCGCGGGGCTGGAGGGGCGGCACCCGGACTGGTGGCACTTCCTCACGGAGACGGAGGCGGTCCGGCAGTCGGTCGCCCGGGTGGTACGGGAGATCCGCGACGAGCTGGGCGGCGGGGCAGCGGGCTGAGCCGGTCCCGGGAACGGGGTTCTGGGGGTGTTCGGGGTGGTTATGCTCCTGACATGCCTCGCTACGAATACCGCTGCCGCGCCTGCGGGAACACCTTCGAGCTGAACCGGCCCATGGCCGAGTCCTCGGCGCCCGCGTCCTGCCCCGAAGGGCATGAGGACACGGTGAAGCTGCTGTCGACCGTCGCCGTCACCGGCGGCTCCGCCTCCTCCTCCGCACCGGCCGCGCCCGCCGGTGGTGGGGGCGGATGTTGCGGGGGCGGGTGCTGCGGCTGATCCTGGGAGGTACGTCAGGGGGTGCGTAATTCGGTACGTACCCCCGCGTACCCACCGCGGGTACGGCCTCGCCGGTTAGGAGGCCGACATGGCTACTGGCCGCCCCTCCCCCATCGGTCCGCACCCCGCGGGCACCGCCCGGCATTTTCCGGAGCGGATCGGCGGGCACACCAAGCTGGACGAGCACCTGCCGGTCGACCACCGGCTGAGCCGGGTCTACCGCCTCGGTGCGGGGCTGATGGGGCTGGTCCTGGTCGCCTTCGGGATCCTCGGG
This sequence comes from Streptomyces sp. NPDC041200, assembly GCF_055591805.1. Lineage (NCBI taxonomy): Bacteria > Bacillati > Actinomycetota > Actinomycetes > Kitasatosporales > Streptomycetaceae > Streptomyces > Streptomyces sp. NPDC041200. The sequence goes on from NZ_JBVIZF010000003.1 coordinate 408,805, forward strand.
CTGACCGACAACATCGGGTTCTTCGACACCGGCGGCGCCACCGTCGCCGAGCTGAACACCAACGGCGCGCTGAGCGTGCTGTCCATCGCCATCGGGGCGCTGCTCTTCGTCGGCATGGTCATCGGCGGCAATTTCGCCTCGACGCTCAATATGGTGCTCGGGGTGCTCTTCCTGCTGAGCGGATTCGTCAATCTCGCGCTGTTGGAGACCAGCTTCAACTTCCTGGCCTTCCGGCTGCAGAACGTGCTGTTCAGCTTTGTGGTGGGCCTGATGCTGATGTGGTTCGGGATGTACGGGAGGGTCAGCAGCAAGCTGCCGCATGACAACCCGTACTGGATCGCCCGCCACCCCGAGCAGGCCCAGCGCGAGGCCCGGGCGCGCGAGATCGTGGCCGCCCGGCGGCGGGCCGGGGAGGGCGGAGTGGCGCCGGACCGGCCGGAGCAGCCGGGCCAGCGGAGCATGGTGGACCACGTGGGCGGCGAGGAGGCCGTCGACCGCAGGGCGGAGGAAGGCGGGCAGCCGCCCGGGAAGTGGGGGAAGCTGGACCGGGCGCCGGAGGACGCGGAAGCCCACTCCCCCGAGCGCCACTGGCCGCGTCTCCCCCGCCGCCATCGCCGCGGGCGGCAGGTCAGCGGCGGCGAGCCAGGGTCAGACCGTCGGCAATCGTGAGCATGACCGCCTCCATGCGGTCATCGGCCGCCACATGGTCGTTGAACTCCTTGATGGCGGCGCCGCCGCCGGTGGCCGCCGGGTCGATGACGTCCCCGTGGTAGAAGACGTTGTCCGCGACGATCAGCCCGCCCGGGTTCAGCCGCGGTACCAGCTCCTCCCAGTACGGGATGTAGTTGCCCTTGTCCGCGTCGAGGTAGACGAGGTCGATGTGCGGCTCGGCGGGCATCGCGCGCAGGGAGTCCAGCGCGGGCGCGATCCGCAGGTCGATACGGTCGGCGACCCCCGCCTTGGCCCACGCCTCGCGCCCGTACGCGGTCCACTCCTCCGATACGTCGAGGGCGACCAGCGTGCCGTCGGCGGGCAGGGCCCGCGCCATCGACAGCGCGGAGAAGCCGGTGAAGGTGCCGACCTCGACGATGTGCCGGGCGCCGGTCAGCCGGACCAGGAACGCCAGCAGCGGCCCCTGCTCCTCGGCGGACAGCATCCCGGCGTACTCCGGCAGCCGTGCGTGCGTCACGTCGGCGAGTTCGCGCTGTACCGGGTCGAGCGGCGGGTTGTGGGCCAGCATGTAGGCGTACAACTCGCTGGTGATCGGGGTGCTCTTGGTCTCGGCCATGGTTCAGCCTCTCTCAATCCGGGTCCAGTCCGCTCCTTATTTTCAGCTTCCCAGGTAGCGCAGTACCGCCAGAACGCGGCGCGAGTATCCCGAGCTGCCGGGGAGTTCGAGCTTGTCGAAGATCGCGTTGATGTGCTTCTCGACGGCGCTGCGCGACACGTGCAGCCGCTCGGCGATCGTGGCGTTGGCGTGGCCCTCGGCCATCGCGTCGAGTACGTCGCGCTCGCGCGGGGTGAGCCGGGCGAGCGGGTCGGTGTGGGTGCTGCGGGAGAGCAGCCGGCGGACGACCTCGGGGTCGAACGCGGCGCGGCCCGCGGCGACCCGGTCCAGGGCGTCGAGGAACTCGTCGACCTGGACGACCCGGTCCTTGAGGAGATAGCCGACGCCCTCGCCCGGGCCGCTCAGCAGCTCGGTCGCGTACCGCTTCTCGACGTACTGGGACAGGACGAGCACCCCGACCGCCGGATGCCGCCGCCGGATCTCCAGGGCCGCCCGCAGCCCCTCGTCGGTGTGGGTGGGCGGCATGCGGACGTCCACGACGACGGCGTCCACGTCCGGGGCCCGGTCCACGGCCTCGATCAGCGCGGTGCCGTCGCCGACCGCGGTCACCACCTCGTGGCCCTCGTCGGCGAGCAGCCGCACCAGGCCCTCGCGCAGCAGGGTCGAGTCGTCGGCCAGGATGACGCGCAAGGGGGCAGGCATGGCAGCTCCGCGGTGATGGTGGTGGGGCCGCCGGGCGGGCTGACCACCCGGAGCCGGCCGTCGAGCGCGGCGGCCCGGCGCGCCAGCCCGAGCAGACCGCCGCCCGCCGGGTCGGCACCTCCGGTGCCGTTGTCGGTGATCCGTACGAGGAGGGTGTCCGCGGCCTCATGGGTCAGCGCGACGTCGATACGGGACGCGCCCGAGTGCTTGACCGCGTTCGTGACGGCCTCGGAGACGACGAAGTACGCGACCGTACGGACCGTCGTACCCGGTTCCGCGGCCGGCTCGTACTCCAGCCGGACCGGGATCGCCGACCGCTCGGCCACCCCCTCCAGCGCCACCCGCAGCCCGGCCTCGTCCAGCGCGGCCGGGTAGACGCGCCACGCCACCTCGCGCAGGTCGCTGAGGGCCTGACGGCTCTCCTCGTGGGCCTGGACGAGCAGGGCGTGTGCCCGCTCCGCGTCCTGGCTGCGGCGCGCCCGGCCCAGCAGCATGCCGAGCGCGACGAGCCGCTGCTGCACCCCGTCGTGCAGATCGCGTTCGATGCGCCGCCGCTCCTCGTCCACGGCGTCCACGACCCCGGCGCGGCTGGCGGCCAGCTCCTCGATGCGGTGGTGCAGGGCATCCTGCGGGCTGGGGCCGAGCAGCTGCCGGGCGAGCTGCCCCTCCCAGGCCGCGACCGCCACGATGCCCTGCGCCGCGAGGATGAACAGAACGACGCCGCTGACCCCGGACAGGACGAGGTCGCCCCACCGGTCGCCGCCGAGCACCGGCACACCCCACAGCAGGAGCGAGCCGTACGCGGCGCCGATAGCGGCCAGCACCGGCACCACACCGCCGAGCAGGCCCAGCGCCCAGCGCATGGCGAGGTAGCGCAGCGCCTGCTCGCCGCCGTACTCGGGGGTGATCTCGGCATCGAGGAAGCGGGCCAGCCTGCGGCGTTCCGCCTCGGTGAGCCTCCGGGCTCCTGCCGTCAGCGGGCGCAGCACGCGGGCGCGGGCGCGCGGCCGGGTGGTCAGGCACAGCAGGGTCAGCCCCGCGGCCGCGGTGTACAGCAGTTCGGCGAGGGCGGTGCCCGCGCCGAGCAGGAGCCCGGCCACCCGTCGCAGCCCGTGCCGTAACCACTTCCCCACCGACCGACCCGTCCCCATGGACCGCAACGCTAGCCGCCGCCACCCACCCGCACACTGAGGATTTCCGCAGGTTGTGGGTGCGGTGCGGGCCCGTACGACCGGGCGGGCCGCCTCATGGTCCGGCGGGGCGCCGATTCCTAGCGTTCCGTGGCATGACTGATCGCATCACCGACTGGGCCACCGGCCTCATGGACGCCCTCGGGGCGCCGGGCGCGGGCGCCGCCATCGCCCTGGAGAACCTGTTCCCGCCGCTGCCCAGCGAGGTGATCCTGCCGCTCGCCGGGTTCGCGGCGGGTCAGGGGCGGATGAACCTGTACGCCGCGCTGCTGTGGACCACGGCGGGTTCGGTCGTCGGCGCGCTCGCCCTGTACGGGGTGGGCGCGCTGCTCGGCCGGGACCGGACCCGCGCGATCGCCGCGCGGCTGCCGCTGGTGAAGGCCGCCGACGTCGACCGGACCGAGCGGTGGTTCCAGCGGCACGGCACCAAGGCGGTCTTCTTCGGCCGCATGATCCCGATCTTCCGCAGCATGATCTCGGTACCGGCGGGCATCGAGCGGATGCCGGTCCCGGTCTTCCTCGCCCTCACCACCCTCGGCAGTCTGATCTGGAACGCGGCCTTCGTGCTGGCCGGTTACGCGCTAGGCGACAACTGGCACCGGGTGACGGACTACGTCTCGGTGTACTCCAAGGCCGTGCTGGGCGCCGCCGCGCTCGCGGCGCTCGGCTTCGCCGCCACCCGGTTCGCAACGCTCGTCAGGCCCGGCCGCGGGAGACGGCGCGGATGACCTCGCGGCGGGCCTTCGCCCGGTGCAGGGAGGCGTGTTCGGACAGGGCGCCGGCGATCGCCTCGCCCGCCGCGACGCCCTGCTCCTCGACCGCCGTGACCCGCGGTGCCGTCCAGCCCGCGGTGGCCAGTTCGCCGTGGCCGGGGCGCCAGGCGTGGTCGGCGGTCTCCAGCAGGTCGGCGTCGAGGAACGAGTCGCCCGCGGTGAGCACCTGGTCCGCACCCGTGCGGCGCTTGACCTCGGCGACGGCCGCGCTCTTGGTGAGCGGCTTCGGTACGGCGTAGATCTTGCGGCCCTGGAGCGAGACGGTCCAGCCGCGCGGCTCCGCCCACACGGCCAGCTCCTTGACGTATTCGTCGGGCAGCAGCTTCCGCTCCACGACCAGGTACGCGAACAGGTCCTCCGCGACCCGCTCCTTGAGCAGCCAGGACGGGTCGGCGGTGGCGGTCAGGTGGGCGCGGACCTCGTCCAGGGGGGCGCACGCGTCGGCCAGGGCGCCGCGCACGCTCGCGTGCCACTCGGGGTCGGACTCGCCGTCGACCAGCAGATGGCCGCCGTTCGCGCAGATCGCGAAGCGGGGGGCGGGGCCGGGGAGATGGACCCGCCGGTACTGCTCGGGGGTGCGGGTGGTCGTCGGTACGAAGACGGCGGTACGGGCCAGCTCCGCGACCAGCCCGGCCGCGGTCTCCGTCATGTACGACAGCGGCTTGCCCTCGTACACCTCGACGCACAGCAGCCGGGGCGCCTGGGCGTCGGGCATGTCCAGCCCGAGCGCCGCCGCCGAGTAGATCAGCGTGCGGTCGAGATCACTTGCCACCAGAACCGTCATCGGGCCGCCTCCGCCGCGTAGGTCATCAGTGCGTTCATCTCGACGCCACCGCCTTGCCGTCCGCGCCCGTGGCGCCTCGTGTGTAGCGCGGGTGGATCAGCCCCACGCAGGTGTACGGCAGGCCGTCCGTCTCTTCGACCGGCACACCGCGCTGCTCCGCGAGCAGCCGTACGTGGTCCAGGTCCGCGCCCGCGCCCCGCTTGGCGAGGATCTTCCACGGGACGCGGCGCAGCAGCACGCGCGTCGTCTCGCCGACGCCCGGCTTGACGAGGTTGACGTCGTGGATGCCGTACTCCTCGCTGATCCGCTCGACGGCCCGCCACCCCTCCCAGGTCGGGGTGCGGTCGGCGGCGGCCAGCTCCTTCGCGTCGGCCGCCACGTCGTCGGCGACCTCCGCGAAGCGGGCCGTGATGGCGTCGAGGAAGTCGCCGGAGAGGTCCACACCGGCCAGCTCGCGGTAGAACTTCGCGCCGTGGAAGTCGTCCGGCCCGACGAGGTCGGCGCGGAGCACGGTGCGCGATATCAGCCCGGATACGGTCGAGTTGAGGCACGCGGAGGGGACGAGGAAGTCGTCACGGGTGCCGTAGGTGTCGACGCAGCGGCCAGGGTCGGCGAGGACGGCGATCCGCGGGTCGAAGCCGGGGTACGGGGCGAGGGCGTCCGACAGCTCGCGGGTGATCGCGCCCTTGCCCGTCCAGCCGTCGACGAAGACGACGTCGGCCGGGTCGTGGTGGTCGGCCAGCCAGCGCAGCGCGGCGGTGTCGATGCCGCGCCCGCGCACGATGGAGATCGCGTAGTGCGGCAGGTCGAGCCCGTGGGCGTGGCGCGCCCAGCGGCGCATCAGCACGCCGACGGGGGTGCCTGCCCGGGCGAGCGAGACGAGGACGGGGCGCGGGGAGCGCTCGGCGAGCACGGTCTCGGTGACGGTGCCGACCGCGCGGGCGATGCGGGCGGCGGAGGTGTCGAGCGCGGCGCGGAACAGCTCCTGGTAGTCCTCGCTGGGCTGGTACTCGACGGGCAGCGACTCGGCGTAGTGCGCCCCGCCGCTCTGGATCGCCTCCTCGCGCTCCTCGGTGGGGGCTTCGAGGGTGACGTGGGAGAAGTCCTGGAGCAGCCAGCCGACGTCGTCGGCGGCGTAGGACGAGAACGCGGGACCGCGCAGGGGCTCGGGCGGCGGTTGGTGCATGAAGGGGGCCTGTCGTTCGGGGACGGGAGCGGGGGTGGGAGCGGGGGGAGGTGGTACGTACGAGGGGACGACGGCCAGCAGCAGCCGGTCGGTGTGCGCGGCCAGCCGCGCGAGCAGCCCGTCGGGGGCGTGCAGCGCGGGGGTGTCGGCGGCCGAGTCGACGACGGCGACGACCGCGTCGAAGCGGCGCGCGGGGTCGGCGCCGGGCGCCACGTTGTAGGCGTAGCGCTGCCCGGGCCCATCGGCGGGGGTGTCATGGGCGGGGAAGGTGAGCGCGGTACGGATCGCGTAACCGGGGTCGTCCACGGCGAGCACGGGCGACCGTGTGGTAGTCGAATACCGCACCTCGCCCCCGCCGAGCACCCCCTCCAGTGCCCCGGCGATCCGCAGCGGCGCGTACATCAACTCCTCGAAGCCGAGCACGAGGACGCTGCGCGGCTCGGCGGCGCGGGGTTCCCGGCCCGGCAGCCCGGAGGCACCGGCGGCGTCCACCGCCTGGGCCGGTGCGGGCACCGACCCGGCGGGCGCCGAGCGGTCGGCGGGCGGCACGGCAGGCGCCGAGCGGTCGGCCGGGGCGCCACCGCCCCACCCGGGCGCCCCGGCGGGCGCGGGGGCCGAGCGCTCAGCGGGCGGCACGGCGGGGGCGGGTGAGCCCGGCCCTGTGTCGGCCACGTCCGGTCCGGGCGCCCCGGCGGGCGGCGATGCCGAGGCCGCGCCCGCCCGATCCGGCAGACCGGTGGCGTCAGCGGCGGCGGTCAGCGCCTCGGCGATACGCGCCGCCATGGCCGGAAGCGCGGCCTCCAGGCGGGTGCGGTGGGCGGGGGTGAAGCCGTGGCGGCCGCCGTCCGGCAGGCCCTCCGGCCAGCCCAGCTCGACCCGTACGGCCCCCGGGGTGTCGCCCGACCGGCGCGCCCCCACCGATCCGGGCGGCCCGGGCTCGTCGGCGGGGGCTGCGGACCCGTCCCCGGCGGCCGGGGGCGCGGCGGGCGCGCCCGGGCCCGGTGCGGCCGTGCCGTGGGCCGCCACCAGGGCGCGGCCGCGTTCCAGGACGTCGGCCGGGAGGCGGACCGTGCCGGTCGCGGCGGAGACGAGGTCCACGCGGGCGCCCAGGTCGGACGCGAAGGCGTCCAGGTGGGCGCGGTCCTCGGGGGAGCGCATGTCGACCAGGGCGACCACCACGTAGCAGTCGCGGGGGAAGCGGCGGTGGAGGGCCGCGATGGTGTTGAGGACGGTGCGGCCGGTGGAGAACTCGTCGTCCACCAGGACCAGCGGGCCGTCCGTGGCCAGCAGCCGGGGGTCCTCCGGAAGCAGCAGATGGGACGTGGCGTGGCTGTGCTCCTCCTCGAAGCCGCCCACCGTGGGCACGCCCGTGACCGGGCGGCGGGTCGAGTGCAGATACGGGGCGAGGGCCAGGCCGTCCGCGACGCTGTGGCCGAGGCCGGTGGCCGTCTCGGCGTAGCCGAGGACGACGGCGCGGGCCGCCGCCTCGTCGCCCAGCAGGGCGCGCACCTCCTGCCCGAGCGCCACGCCCGCGCCGTGGACGGTGGCGGGCCGCTGGGGCACGTGTTTGCCGAGCACGTTCGACACGAGCAGATGCGCCCGCTTGGGGTTGCGCCGCAGCGCCAGCCCGAGCAGCCCGGGCAACTGCCCGTCGCCGTCGAGCCGTACGCCGAGCCGGTCCGCGACCCACTGTCCCGACCACACCACGCTGTCTGCCTCAATTCCTCTCATGCGGTCCGCAGGCCGGCGGCCAGCAGTTCCACGAAGCTCACGTCCTCCCGGGCGACGCCGAAGACCTCGGCGCGCTGCAGGGTCCGTTCGGCCCAGGCCCGGTGCGGTTTCACCTCGTTCATTTTGTTGGTGTACGAGGAGCGCAGCACACCGCCCCCGCAGCGCTCGGGTTCGAGGATGTCCACCGCGTCGCTGAACTCCTCGTGGCTGACGACGGACAGGGCGTGCACCGGGGCGACGTGGGTGGGGTGGATGCAGGTCTTGCCCTGCAGCCCGTTGGCCCGGTCGAGTTCGATTTCGCGCAGCAGTCCGTCCATGTCGTGCTCGATGAGCGCGGCGCGCAGCGATTCGGCGCGCCCGGAGAAGGGGCTGAGCCGGAGCTGCGGTTTGAACATGCGCTCGTGCTGCTTGAAGTACTCCCACACCGGGCCGGTGACGATGAATCCGGTGCCGTCGGCCCGGCCCAGCATGTTCACCACGTCGCCGATGACGGAGGCGACGAGCTGGAGGTCGTACGCGGTCATGTCGGGCGCCCGGCGCAGCGCGTACGCGGAGCACAGGTCGGTCACCCCGAGCCGCAGCGCCAGCACCCGCTCCCGGTATTTGTCGACGACCCGGCCGATCCCGGCGAGGGTGTCGGTGCGGGTCTCGCGGTGCATCAGCTCGGGCGACTCCAGGACCGGCATCGCGTACAGCCGCCGGCTCCCCAACACCTCGGCCACCTCACGGTTTTCGGCCGATATCAGCGCCTCCAGGAACGGAACACCGCGCTCCTCGGTGAACTTGGGCAGTACGAATCCGGACAGCAGCCGCACGGCCGGTCCGAGCCGCCGGACGAGGTCGACGATCTGCTCAGGCGTGCGTACCCGGATGAAGAGCAGCGGCAGATCGGTGGCCGCGCCGCGCTCGGCGAGGACGGCGAACTGCCGCACGAGGTTCTCCTCGGCGCCCGGCACCTCGGCGTCATGGATCGAGTCCTCCAGGCACAGCACCATGGAGACAACGCCCTGACCTGCCTGTTTGAGGATGTCTTCGGCGAGGGCGGGCCGGGTGGCGGGACTGTAGAGGGTGGCGCCGAGGGCGACGGCGAGAGTTCGGGCCGGTGAGTCGACCGAGAACTCGATGGGCTGCTGATGGAAGAGACGCGTCCGCACCTCGTCCGGCAGATGTCCAAAATGCCGCATGTTTCTCCCCGCACTACCAGTTCCCCACCCGGGCCCACGCGACCCTCGGGTGGCCGATTATCGTACGTCCGAGCCCTGGTCAAAAGTTCCCCAAGACCGTGAAAATCGCGTAACTCCTATGCGTCGCTCCGGTATCCGGCATGCCCGTCCTGCCGCATCCCACCAGCACTTCCCGGCCCCCTGCGTTGTCTGGGCACCGGGCGGGAGGGCAGGATTACGGCCATGACGCACGCGATGCTGAAGGGATCGAACATCCCGCTCGAGGCCACGGCCATACGCGCGGTGCTGCGCTGGACCCCCGGCACGGACGTGCCGGACGTCGACGCCTCGGCCCTGCTGCTGAACGGGGACGACCGCGTGCGCTCGGACGAGGACTTCGTCTTCTACAACCAGCCACGGCATCCCTCGGGCCTGGTCCGGCACCTGCCCAAGAAGCAGGCGCCCGAGGGACTGACGGACACCATCGAGGCCGAGCTGACCGCGCTGGAGCCGGAGGTCCACCGGGTGGTGCTGGCGGCATCCGCGGACGGCGGCACCTTCGGGCAGGTCCGGGATCTGAGCCTGCTGCTGTACGACGCGTCGCCGTCGGCCGCCGAGGAGCCGCTGGCGATCTTCGCGGTGCTGCCGGAGACCGGCAAGGAGGCCGCGCTGATCTGCGGCGAGCTGTACCGGCGCGGGGACAGCTGGAAGTTCCGCGCGCTGGGGCAGGGCTACGAGACCGGACTGGTCGGGCTGGCCACGGAGTACGGCATCTCGGTGGACGACGGCGAGGGCCCGGACGCGGTGCGCGACCGGGGCACCGGCCAGGGCGCCGAGGAGCCGGAGGGCGGCCTGGCCGAGCCGCTGTCCCCGCCGGACCCGGGCCCGACCCCCAGCCAGGCCGAGACGGCCGCCCTGCCGCACCCGCGCCCCCTGCCGCAGCCCGACCCCTGGGACCCGCAGGCGACCCAGCCGTTCTCCGCCGCGCAGGGCGCCACCACGGGCGGCGCGGCGGGCGACAGCGACTACTACCTGCCGCCGCAGCCTCCCGTACCGCCACAGGCGCCTCCGCACCCCCCGGCGGCGGCCTACCCGCAGCAGCCCGCCCCGCCCCCGGCCCAGCCCGCGTACGGCTACCCGCAGCAGCCGTCGTACGGATACCCGCAGCCGCCCGCGTACGGCTATCCGCAGCAGGTGCAGCGGACCGATCCGCCGCCCCCGCCGCCGCTGCCGATGCCGTTCCCGGACCCCAACTTCACCCTGCCGCCGCAGGGACCTCAGTTCCAGAACCGCTAGCGCGACAGCCGGTGGCGGCAGCGGCTACACCTTCGACTTGTAGCCGCGGCCCCACTGGAGGCCCCACCCGTAGAGCCGGTCCAGCTCGGCCTGGAAGCCGTACACGTACTTCACCTCGCGGCGGACGATGATCTCGCCCTTGACGTTCTCCAGCATGACCACGGCGCAGGAGCGGGCCTGCGGGGCCCGCTCGTCGAGCGCGATCTCCACTCGCGGGCCGTTGCTGGGGAAGAGCGTGACCATGCCGTGCGTACGGTCGAAGGCGGGGGTGCCGTCGTAGATGTAGACGAAGACGAGCAGACGCTTGATGTCGTCCTTGTGGTCCAGGTTGATGTAGATCGTCTCGCCCATGCCGGAGCCGAACCGGTCATCCCCGCTGAGCTTGACGTACGGCGCCTCGTTGAGGTTGCCGAAGAAGTCGCCGAGTGGCTGGACCACGCCCTTGGCGCCGCTCTTCAGCTCGTACATGACGGCCAGGTCCAGGTCGACGTTGACCATGGCGGGCCCCTGGGCCTGCACCACCTGCGGCTTGAACATCTGCAGCGGATGGCGCAGCAGGCTGGGCCCCTTGCTGTTGAAGTCCGAGGTCCGCATCTGCCAGGACAGGTTGATCCGCAGGTTGCCGCTGGCGGCGCCCTGTTTGGTCAGCGAGATGCTCGAATTCCGCTTGGTCAGCTCGACCGCTCCGGTCGCGTCGCCGCTCTCGAACTCGCGCCACGCGGACCGCCCCCAGTTGCTCCAGAACGCCATCGTGCGCACCCCCACCCTTCGTGGCTCCCACTGCCTTCTCCACCGCTCCATGAGCAGCGGGGCGGCCGGGAGGTCCAAAGACCTCGGCCGCCCCGCTGAGAGCGTTCCTCAAACGCCGGTGCGTCACACTCCGGCGGTCGGACTGCTCAGACTCCGGACGTGACTTCCGTTTTCTCCTCTGATCCGGCTCCGCCGCCGTGTCCCTCCCGGCGGTTGCGGACGACCGAGGACCAGTACGAGGCGGCGATGAGGGCGATGCCCACCCCGCCCGTGATGACCTCGTTGATCTCGAACTTGATGGTGACCAGCAGGATGGCGGCCAGCGCGCCGATGGCGTAGTGCGCGCCGTGCTCCAGGTAAACGTAGTCGTCCAGGGTGCCCTGGCGGACCAGGTAGACCGTCAGCGAACGGATGTACATCGCGCCGATGCCCAGACCCAGCGCCATCTCGAAGATGTCGTTGGTGATCGCGAAGGCGCCGATCACGCCGTCGAAGGAGAACGAGGCGTCGATGACCTCGAGGTAGAGGAACATGAAGAACGCGGCCTTGCCCGCCAGGCCGACCACCGTGGCGCCGCTGCTGCCGCGCTCACCGGCGGGCTTCTTCTCGGCGGCGGCGTCCTTGCCGTCCGCGCCGTCCTCGTCCTCGTCGTCTTCGTCCTCTTCGAGCTTGTTCTCGAAGAACTCGGAGACCCCGCCGACGATCAAGTACGTCATCAGACCGGCGACCCCGGCCAGCAGTACGGTCGCGCTCTTGTCACCGCCGCCGTGCGCCACGTCGGTGGCGAGGGTGGTGGCGGTGATCAGCAGCACGGCCAGGGACACGACGACCGAGAAGGTGTCCAGCTTGCCGAGCTTGGACAGCGGCTTCTCCAGCCAGCTCAGCCAGCGGATGTCACGGTCCTCGAAGATGAAGTCGAGGAAGATCATCAGCAGGAACATCCCGCCGAAGGCCGCGATCGACGGGTGAGCGGCCGTCACCAGGTGTTCGTACTTTTCCTTGTCGTTGATCGCGAGGTTGACGGCCTCGATCGGCCCCAGCTTCGCCGTGATCGCGACGATGACCACCGGGAAGACCAGACGCATGCCGAAGACGGCGATGAGAATGCCGATGGTCAGGAAGATCTTCTGCCAGAAGGCGTTCATCTTGCGCAGGATGCCCGCGTTGATGACCGCGTTGTCGAATGAGAGCGAGATCTCCAGGATCGAGAGGATCCCGACGATCGCGAGCCCCTTCCACCCCCAGAGGACGCCGGCCAAGGCCAGACCGCCCGCCGTGACGGCGAACGACCAACCAAAGGTTTTGAGGAGCACTGGCAACCCAATCCTTCTTCGTACGGTCTCCCCCGCGCCTAGTACGCGGCTTTACGAAACGTTGACCCCGAAGTCTAGAGCGATACCCCGGAGCCCTGACGCGTACCCCTGCCCCACGGCCCGGAACTTCCACTCGCCGCTGTACCGGTAGACCTCGCCGAAGATCATCGCGGTTTCGCCGGAGGCGTCCTCGGAGAGGTCGTAGCGGGCCAGCTCATTGCCGTCGGCCTGGTTCACCACCCGGATGAACGCGTTGCTGACCTGCCCGAACGTCTGGCGCCTGGCGTCGGCGTCATGGATCGAGACCGGGAAGACGATTTTGTCGACACGCTCCGGGACCTTGCTGAGGTCGATCAGCAGCGACTCGTCGTCGCCGTCGCCCTCCCCGGTGAGGTTGTCGCCGGTGTGCTCCACGGAGCCCTCGGGGCTCTTGAGGTTGTTGTAGAAGATGAAGTACTCATCGCCGAGCACCCGCCCCGACTCGCACAGCAGCGCGCTGGCGTCGAGGTCGAACGGTGCTCCGGTGGTGGAGCGCGCATCCCAGCCCAGGCCCACGAGCACCTGGGTGAGATTCGGCGCGGCCTTGGAAAGGGAGACATTGCCTCCCTTGGCGAGCGTGACGCCCATGATCCTGGTCCCTCCCCGGGGGTATTGCGTGGTGCGACGCGCATCCGGCGCCGCACTCCCGCCGCTGTGACGCAGGGGTGCGGCGCCGGACGTGGCGGCCCGGCGCGCCCGGCCGGCGGCTTACGACGTAAGGCCTGCGGCCGGGCGCCAGAGCCGGTTCAGACGTTGACGCCGAAGTCCTGCGCGATGCCGCGCAGCCCCGAGGCGTACCCCTGACCGATGGCGCGGAACTTCCACTCCGCCCCGTTCCGGTACAGCTCACCGAAGACCATGGCGGTCTCGGTGGAGGCGTCCTCGGAGAGGTCGTAGCGGGCCAGCTCATTGCCGTCGGCCTGGTTCACCACGCGGATGAACGCGTTGCGCACCTGGCCGAAGCTCTGCTGGCGCGTCTCGGCGTCGTAGATCGACACCGGGAAGACGATCTTGGTGACCTCGGCCGGGACACCGGCCAGGTTCACCTTGATCTGCTCGTCATCGCCCTCGCCCTCACCGGTGATGTTGTCACCGGTGTGCTCGACGGAGCCGTCGGGGCTCTTGAGGTTGTTGAAGAACACGAAGTTCTGGTCGTTGGCGACCTTGCCCTCGGCGTTGGTCAGCAGGGCACTGGCGTCGAGGTCGAAGTCAGTGCCCGTGGTGGTGCGGGCGTCCCAGCCCAGACCGACGACGACCGCGGTCAGGTTAGGGGCTTCCTTGGTCAGCGAGACGTTGCCGCCCTTGCTGAGGCTGACTCCCACGAGTCCTCCCAATAAGGTTCGTCAGGAGCACGGCGTGCCCCTCTCTCCATAAGGTTTCCCACCAGGCTCAACGCATCGATCCCGGTGAGCGGTTCCCGCCCGGTGCGGGCCGCGCGGTACAGACTGCCCGGTACGGGCTGCCCGCTTACAGGCTTTCGAGAGCCTTGGCGTAGTCGTTCAGGTCCCGGGCGTCCGGCAGGCCGTTGACGACCGTCCAGCGGACCACGCCCTCCTTGTCGATCACGAAGGTGCCGCGCACCGCGCAGCCCTTGTCCTCGTCGAAGACGCCGTAGGCGCGGCTGGCCTCACCGTGCGGCCAGAAGTCCGACAGCAGCGGGTACTCAAGACCCTCCTGCTCGGCGAAGACGCGCAGGCTGAACGGCGAGTCATTGGAGACCGCGAGCAGCTGCACGTCATCATTGACGAACGTCGGCAGCTCGTCGCGGAGCGCGCACAGCTCGCCGGTGCACACACCGGTGAAGGCGAACGGGTAGAAGAGCAGAACGACGTTCTTCTCGCCGCGGAAGTCGGAGAGCCGGACCGACTCGCCGTGCTGATTCTTCAGCTCGAAGTCCGGAGCCTTCGTACCGACCTCTATGGCCATGAGAGCCATCCCTTCGCATCAAAAATCGACTGATCACGCCCACCCTACGCGCCGAGCCCCCCACCGAAAGGGAACGGCGGGGGGCTCGGTTGTGTAGGTCCTTCGGCCTCAGCGCTTGCCCGAACGGGCGGCCTTCGGAGTGACCAGGCGACTGCCGGTCCAGTCCTTGCCCGCGTTGAAGCTCTTCGTCTGGGACAGGCCCGCGGTGGTCGCGGCCTCGTTGATGTCACTCGGCTCGACATAGCCGTCACGGCCGGTCTTGGGCGTCAGCAGCCAGACCGGTGCGCCGTCGTCGATCATCTGGATGGCGTCCACCAGCGCGTCCGTCAGATCGCCGTCGTCCTCCCGGAACCACAGCACAACGGCATCGGCCACATCGTCGTACTCCTCGTCGACGAGCTCCTGGCCGGTGATCTCCTCGATGGACTCGCGGAGCTCCTGGTCGACATCGTCGTCGTAGCCGATCTCCTGGACCACCTGCTCGGGCTGGAAACCCAGCCTCACGGCAGGGTTGGTCCGCTCCTCCGCGTGGTCCGCGGTCGCGCTCACGGATTGCCTCCTGTCATCTTTCGTTCACTCTTCGAGTCTGGCAGCGCCCCGCGCGCGTACGCGAAGCATTGGGGCGTAGTCCACACGGGCCGGGCGGATCGCGCAAGTACCCGGCCAGCGATCCCGCCCAAACGTTGACGTGTCGCCGCAACTCCCATCAGGGAGGAACGGCACGGAACGGCACGCGGCTGCCCGGATTACCCCGTTATGCCCAGCTTACGTGTGTGTATCGACACCCTACGCCGCCCGGAGCCGAACGGCCGTACGCAGGTGCCCCCGGACGTGGGCGTAAGGTTGCGATTTGGCCGTCGCGACGCCGACCGCACGCCGACCGGTACCGTTCCGGCCCAGTGAGCGCCCATCTCACCAGGTATTGGTTACCACTCGGTAGAGGTGACGTATCCCGTACCCGAGGTACACGATGGAGACCGGCGCGACAGCAGAGCACGAATCCATGTGCGTGCACAGCACGACCGAAAAGCGAAGGAATAGCGTGGCTTCCGGATCCGATCGCAACCCGATCATCATTGGCGGCCTTCCCAGCCAGGTCCCGGACTTCGATCCCGAGGAGACCCAGGAATGGCTCGACTCGCTCGACGCAGCCGTCGATGAGCGAGGCCGGGAACGTGCCCGCTACCTGATGCTTCGCCTGATCGAGCGCGCCCGCGAGAAGCGGGTGGCCGTGCCCGAGATGCGCAGCACCGACTACGTCAACACCATCGCCACCAAGGACGAGCCGTTCTTCCCCGGCAACGAGGAGATCGAGCGAAAGGTCCTCAACGCGACCCGCTGGAACGCGGCGGTGATGGTCTCCCGTGCCCAGCGCCCGGGCATCGGCGTCGGCGGCCACATCGCCACCTTCGCCTCGTCCGCCTCGCTGTACGACGTGGGCTTCAACCACTTCTTCCGCGGCAAGGACCAGGACAGCGGCGACCAGATCTTCTTCCAGGGTCACGCCTCCCCCGGCATCTACGCCCGCGCCTTCCTGCTCGACCGGCTGTCCGAGGACCACCTGGACGGATTCCGCCAGGAGAAGTCCAAGCTCGGTCACGCGCTGTCCAGCTATCCCCACCCGCGGTCGATGCCGGACTTCTGGGAGTTCCCGACCGTATCGATGGGTCTCGGCCCGCTCGGCGCGATCTTCCAGGCGCGGATGAACCGCTACATGGAGGCGCGCGGCATCGCCGACACCTCCAACTCCCACGTCTGGGCGTTCCTCGGCGACGGCGAGATGGACGAGCCCGAGTCGCTCGGTCAGCTCTCCCTGGCCGCGCGCGAGGGCCTGGACAACCTGACCTTCGTCGTCAACTGCAACCTCCAGCGGCTCGACGGCCCGGTGCGCGGCAACGGCAAGATCATGCAGGAGCTGGAGTCGCAGTTCCGCGGCGCCGGCTGGAACGTGATCAAGCTGGTGTGGGACCGCTCCTGGGACCCGCTGCTCGCCCAAGACCGGGACGGTGTGCTGGTCAACCGGCTCAACACGACGCCCGACGGTCAGTTCCAGACGTACGCCACCGAGACCGGCGCGTACATCCGCGAGCACTTCTTCGGTGACGACCACCGGCTGCGCACGATGGTCGAGAACATGACCGATGACCAGATCCTGCACCTGGGCCGCGGCGGTCACGACCACAAGAAGATCTACGCGGCGTACGCGGCGGCCAAGGCCCACAAGGGCCAGCCGACCGTGATCCTCGCCCAGACCGTCAAGGGCTGGACGCTCGGCCCGAACTTCGAGGGCCGCAACGCGACCCACCAGATGAAGAAGCTGACGGTCGACGACCTCAAGGGCTTCCGCGACCGGCTGCACCTGCCGATCCCGGACAAGGAGCTGGAGTCCGGCGTTCCGCCGTACTACCACCCGGGCCCGGAGTCCGAGGAGATCCAGTACATGCACGACCGCCGCAAGGCGCTGGGCGGCTACGCGCCGACCCGCGTCGTGCGCGCGAAGCCGCTGCAGCTCCCCGGCGACAAGGCCTACGCGGCGGTCAGGAAGGGCTCCGGCCAGCAGCAGATCGCCACCACCATGGCGTTCGTGCGGCTGCTGAAGGACCTCATGCGGGACAAGGAGATCGGCAAGCGCTTCGTGCCGATCGCCCCCGACGAGTACCGCACCTTCGGCATGGACTCGCTCTTCCCGTCGGCCAAGATCTACAACCCGCTGGGCCAGCAGTACGAGTCGGTCGACCGTGAGCTGCTGCTCGCCTACAAGGAGTCGCCGACCGGGCAGATGCTGCACGACGGCATCTCCGAGGCGGGCTGTACGGCCTCGCTGATCGCGGCCGGTTCGGCGTACGCCACGCACGGCGAGCCGCTGATCCCGGTCTACGTCTTCTACTCGATGTTCGGCTTCCAGCGCACGGGCGACCAGTTCTGGCAGATGGCCGACCAGCTCGCGCGCGGTTTCGTGCTGGGCGCCACCGCCGGCCGTACGACCCTGACCGGTGAGGGCCTCCAGCACGCGGACGGCCACTCCCAGCTGCTGGCCTCGACCAACCCGGCCGTCGTCGCGTACGACCCGGCGTTCGGCTTCGAGATCGCCCACATCGTGCAGGACGGCCTGCGCCGGATGTACGGCGAGAACAGTGAGGACATCTTCTACTACCTCACCGTCTACAACGAGCCGATCCGCCACCCGGCCGAGCCCGAGAACGTCGACCGCGAGGGCATCCTCAAGGGTCTGTACCGCTTCAAGCAGGGCGAGTCGGGCACCCACCCGGCCCAGATCCTCGCCTCCGGCGTCGCGGTCCCGTGGGCCCTGGAGGCCCAGCGGATGCTGGCCGAGGACTGGGACGTCCGCGCCGACGTCTGGTCCGCCACCTCCTGGAACGAGCTGCGCCGCGACGCGGTGGAGACCGAGGAGCACAACCTGCTCCACCCGGAAGAGGAGCAGCGCGTCCCCTTCGTCACCCGCAAGCTCAGCGACGCCGAGGGCCCGAAGGTCGCCGTCTCCGACTGGATGCGCGCCGTCCCGGACCAGATCGCCCGCTGGGTGCCGGGGACGTACCAGTCGCTCGGCGCCGACGGCTTCGGCTTCGCCGACACGCGCGGCGCGGCACGGCGCTTCTTCCACATCGACGCCGAGTCGATCGTGCTGGGCGTGCTGACGGAGCTGGCGAAGGACGGCAAGATCGACCGCTCGCTCCTGAAGCAGGCCATCGACCGCTACCAGCTCCTGGACGTAGCGGCAGCCGACCCCGGCCCCGCGGGCGGCGACGCGTAACCGTCACGCGACGGCGATAACCGGAGCGCCGGGCGGGCTGGACACCTCCAGCCCCGCCCGGCGCTTTCGCCCTTTCGCGGCACCTTGGAGGCCGGTGGCGGGCCGGTGGCAAGGCCCCCGCCAGCCGCGCGCAGGCCCGCCGCCCGGCACAGCCGGGGTGGGACCCCGCGATCCGGCGTGCCGCCTGGGTGGGCGCGCGCCCATCCCCGTCCCCGCCGAGGGGACACACAGGCCCGCCGGTCCGGGCGATGCCCGGAAGCGACAATCGCCCCGACGAGCGAGGCCCGGGGGCGCCCTGCCCCGGCACAGCCGAGGCGCGGACCAGCACCACCCGCTCCGCCCAGCCCCGGCCCGAGACAGACACCCGGGCCCCGGCCCAACACCCAGGCCCGCCACCCGGCCCCACCCCGGGGCGCGGGCCCGCACCCCCAGCCCGGCCCGGCCCGACCCAGACACCCAGGTCTCCTGGCCCCAACACACAGGTCCGCCCCACCCGGCCCCACCCCGGGGCGCGGGCCCGCTTCCCCGCGCCTCCGCCTCGCCGTACCGGCGGGGTCCAGGGGCTGGCCCCGGTATCGGGAAGGGGCGGGGTGGGGAAGAGCGGCCCCCGGCCCCACCCCCGCCGGATCAGCGCTCCCAGATCTTGAAGGCCCGTACCTGGTAGGCCGTTTCGGGGGCCCAGGAGCCGGTCGGGTAGGTGCGGTATTCGCCCGTCTCGGCGCACTCCGCGCTCTGGTACGCCGTCACGGGCCGCCCCGTGCGATTGGCCAGGGACGCGGCCGAGGCGCCGCGTGGCAGCGGGACGCAGCTCTCGATGTCGGTGTCGGCCAGCTCGTGGACCTGGCGCGCCCCCGTGAAGGCCGCCTTGTGCCAGAGGCACAGCTGCCCCGTGGCGCAGCTTCCGAGCCGTGGCCCGGGAGCCGCGGAGACGGACGTGGGGGCCAGGGCACAGGCCAGGGCGAGGGCCGCCGTGGCCAGGATGGTCTTGCGCATGTGGATCACTCCCCGTGTGGACATACGAAACGGGAGCCAGCCTGTCGGCCGGCTCCCGTTCCCACCACGGGGTCGATCAAGGTCCACCCGAATAGGGGGCTTACCCCTGAGGCGCGGTCGCGAGGTCAGATGTGGACGCCCCCGCCACCCGCTTCCGCGTTCTCTCCGCGCTTGGTGAACACCGCGACCAGCGCCGCGACCGCCGAGACGACGGCGGCGACGGTGAAGGCAAGGCCCATCCCCGACACGAACGTGTCATGCGTGACGCTCGTGATCTTCCCGACGATCTCCGCCGGAGCCTTCGGGGGCACCGGCGGCATGCCGACCGAGACCGCGTCGCCCGCCTGGGACGCCTGGTCCCCGCGCAGCGGCGGCAGTCCGGCCTTGGCCCACTTGTCCGGCAGGGTGTCGTCCACCTTGCCCGCCATGACCGCGCCGAGGACGGCCGTACCGAGGCTGCCGCCGACCTGCATGGCGGCCTGCTGGAGGCCGCCCGCGACACCGGCGTGCTCGATCGGCGCGTTGCCGACGATGACCTCGGTGGCGCCGACCATCACGGGGCCGAGGCCGAAGCCGAGGAGGGCGAACCACACGGACATCTCCAGCGTGCCGGTGCCGACCTCCAGCCAGGAGAGCCCGAACATGGCGACGGCGGTCAGCGTCATGGACGCCACCAGCGGCCCCCGCGGCCCGAACTTGGTGATCAGCGCTCCGGCGATCGGCGAGGAGATGATCATCGTGGCGGTCAGCGGCAGCAGGTGCAGACCGCTGTTGACCGGGGACATGCCGTGCACGTTCTGCAGGTAGAAGGTGACGAAGAACAGCCCGCCCATGAAGCCGAAGGCCATGAGCACCATCAGCACGGTCCCGGCGGTCAGCGGCACCGAGCGGAAGATGGACATCGGCAGCAGCGGCTCGCGGGTCTTGTTCTCCCAGAGCACGAACACGACGAAGAGGGCGGCCGCGGCGCCGAGGAACATCAGCGTCTTGGCGCTTCCCCACTGCCAGTCAGAGGCCTTGATGAGGGCCCAGATCAGGCAGAACATGGCGCCGGACAGCAGCACGATGCCGGGGATGTCGAAGGACCTCGGGGCGTTCTCGGCCCGGTGGTCCACCAGGATGATCAGGCCGAGGACGAGGGCGAGGATGCCCACGGGCAGGTTGATGAAGAACACGGACTGCCAGTTGACGTGCTCGACGAGCAGCCCGCCGACGATGGGTCCGGCGGCGGTGGAGGCGCCGATGACGGCGCCCCAGATACCGATCGCCATGTTGAGTTTCTCGGTGGGGAAGGTGGCCCGCAGCAGGCCGAGCGCCGCGGGCATCAGCAGCGCGCCGCACAGGCCCTGCAGCACCCGGAAGCCGACGACCAGCGCCACATCGCTCGAGAAGCCGATCGCGGCGGAGGAGGCGGCGAAGCCCACGACGCCGATGAGGAAGGTCTGCCGATGGCCGAATCGGTCACCCAGCTTGCCCGCGGTGATCAGTGCGACCGCGAGCGCCAGCAGATAGCCGTTGGTGATCCACTGGACGTCGGCGAGCGAGGCGCCGAGGTCCTTCTGGATGGCCGGGTTGGCGATGGCGACGATCGTGCCGTCGAGGGCGACCATCGTCACACCGATCGCGACGGTGAGGAGCGTCAGCCAGGGATGCCCTCGCAACCCCTTCGGGGGATCCGGTATAGGAGGTTCCGGCGCCTTATCGGCGACGGTGGTCTCAGACGTCATGCTCGGAGGCTAATGTCAGCGTCTGACAATTGACAAACTGATTCATCAGCTGGTCTCTGTCGTGTTGGCCACAGGTAAGGTGGCCTGCCGAAACGCGACAGAAAGCGAGCACGAGAGGTGACAGCGGACGAGGCGGTGGCACCGCCACCGACCGGACTGCGCGAACGCAAGAAGCAGCGGACCCGCGGCGCACTGGTGCGCTCGGCGCTGGTTCTGTTCACCTGCCAGGGGTACGACCACACGACGGTGGACGAGATCGCGGAGTCGGTGGACGTCTCGCAGCGCACGTTCTTCCGCTACTTCGCCAACAAGGAGCAAGTGGCCTTCGCCAGCCAGGACTCGGCGGAGTCGCACTTCTTCGCGGCGCTGTGCGCGCGCCCCGCCCACGAGGCCCCGCTGGCCGCCCTGCGCAACGCGGTTCTCGACGCGTGGGGCAGCATCGGGGACACCCTCGAGGAGCTGGTTCCGGCCGAACTCCACATGCGGATGTACCGGGTGATCGAGTCGACGCCCGCGCTGCTCGCCGTCCATCTGCGCCGCACCGCGGAGTTGGAGGAGCGGATCGCCTCGGAGATCGCCCGCCGCGAGGGCCTCGACGTTTCCGTCGACCCCCGGCCGCGGCTGCTGACCGCGATGTTCGGCGGTGTGATCCAGATCGCGGGGAAGCTGTGGGGGGAGGGCGACGACGACTCCACGGACACCCTGCGGGATATCACCGCGTTTCACCTGGACCATGTGGGTCCGGCCCTCGCCAGGAACTGGCGCACCGGACAGTAAAACTGACAAGAGCCACCAAAGGCATCAAATCCGACATAAGTTTCCGTCACATCTATGCCCTCAAACGTGATGTAGGTCACTGCGTTTGGCGCCTGTGGGCGCGCTTCTCCTAGGGTGTCCCGCGGTGACTTCCTTCTCGGAGCTCGGTTCTCCCTCCCCCGGTTCCACCGCATGGCGCGCCCTGCTCGCGCTGGCGGTGGTGTTCGTCCTGCTCGCCACCACCGGCTGGACGGCCATACGGAGCCACAGAGGAGCCTCGGACCCGCTCTCCGCGTCGGTCGGCGCCTGGCGCCACGGCAGCCTCGGCGGTCACGCCCTGCCCGACCCGTACGCGTCGCCGCGCTTCCTCGGCCGCTGGCTGGATTCGCTCACCAAGGCCCAGCGCGACCGTCTCGTCCACCGCTATCCGCTGGTCGTCGGCAACCTCAACGGCGCCCCGGCCCAGCTGCGCTATCGCGCCAACCGGATCGCGCTGACCCAGGCCCGGGACATCGAGCGGCGCCGGATGCACAGCGGCGATCTGACGCCGCTCGGGCGCCATGACGCCGGGCGGCGGATGCACCGGTACGAGGACCTGCTGGGCGGGAAGCGGCAGATTCTGTCGTTCGACCCCTCGGGCCCCGGCCGGGCCGCCGAGGTCTTCGGCGATCTCGCCCACGCGCGCCGGGTGTCGGTCGTCGTACCCGGCGTGGACACCAACATCCTGACCTTCCAGAAGTCCGACCGCCCGTACACCGCCACCGTCGGGATGGCCCGCGCGCTCTACCACAACGAGCGCGCCCAGGCCCCGGACACCAAGACGGCCGTGATCGCCTGGGCCGACTACACCTCACCGGCCGGTATCGGCATGGACGCGGCCACCGGCAAGCTCGCCGCACAGGGCGCGCTGCGGCTGCGGGCGCTGGTGGGCGGGCTGCCCGAGGCGGCCCGCGTCTCGCTGATGTGCCACAGCTACGGCTCGGTGGTGTGCGGGGTCGCCGCCCGCGACCTGCCGTCCAGGGTCACCGACATCGCGGTGGCCGGGAGCCCCGGCATGCGCGCCGACCGCGCCTCGGACCTGGGCTCCGGCCGCCGGGTGTGGGCGATGAGGGACTCCGGCGACTGGATCCAGGACATCCCGCACCTGGAGGTCGGCGGCCTCGGCCACGGCGCCGATCCGCTCTCCTCCGGCTTCGGGGCCCGCGTCCTGTCCGCCGCCGGGGCCCAGGGACACGCCGGGTACTTCGACCCCGGTACCACCAGCCTGGAGAACTTCGCCCGGGTCGGGATCGGCCGGATCAAGAACGTGAGCTGCGGGGACGGTACCGCGTGCACCGCCGGGCTGAGCTGACCCGCGGATGAGGGCGCGCACGGCGGGCGGTGGACACGCGGGCGGCACGTGCTGGGGCGCGTACTGGCATTCGACTAGACGTTTGACGCGCGTAGCGCTCAAGGGGGGACGGGCGGGCCACCGCCGCATACGATGAGCCGCATGGGTGATGTGCTGGCCGGTTTTCAGACCGTCTGGGAGTTCGACACCGACTCCGTGCTCATCCGCTTCGAACGGGGGATCCGCACGCCGAAGCTGCTGCAGGCGCTCGGCGAACGGCACATTCCCTACGAAGCGCTGTCCGCGGTCGATCTCACTCCCGGTAAACGCGGAACGGTGGTGCTGCGCGCGGTGCCCAGACCCGGGGCCGATCCGCTGATGGACGTCGCCGACGGGCAGCTCAGGGAGGGGTACGACCCGTACCGCCTGGTGCTGCCCGCCGAGCGCGCGTCCCTCGCCGAGTACTACGCCGAGGAGCTTCGCGGCGCGCTCGGCCCCGGCGCGGGCACCGCCGTCGAGTCCCACCTGGTGTCGGCGCCCCCGCCGCCGCTGTCCTTCAAGGCGTACGACGGCAAGGCCTCCTTCGACGGCAAGGCGGTGTCGTTCCGCTGGTTCTGGACCGGCGCGTCCTCGACGAAGTGGAAGGCCGGGGACCAGCGGTTCCGGATCGACGAGCTCGCCGGGGTGGAGTGGCGCTCGCCGGAGAACCGGGGCTCGGGCGGCGCGGCCGCGAAGGCCTCGGGCGCGGCACCGGCGGAGGGCGCGGAGGAGCCGGGGCCGGACGCGCAGGGCGCGGCGGCCGCGAAGACCGCCGGAGCCAGGGCCTCCGGCGCCAAGGGATCCGGTTCCAGGAGTTCCGCTTCCAAGGGCTCCGGCTCCCGGGGCTCGGCTCCCAAGGGCGGCGGCTACGGCCATCTGCGGCTGGTGCCGCGCGGCGCCGAGGACCAGCCTGCGGGCCGCCCCGACCACGATCCGGCCGCCGTGGTGTTCGGGATGGGCTACGGGCTCGTCCACGAGTCCCTGCCGTTCGCCGCCGCCGTCCTGGAGGCCGTACGGGCGTCCGCCCCCGCGCCCGGGGCCGAGGGCGCCCCCACACCGGCCCGCACCACGGCCCCGTCGCGGCGCGACCCGGCCGACATCGCCGACCGCATCCGCCATCTCGGCGAGCTGCACACGGCGGGGCTGCTGACGGACGAGGAGTTCAGCGCGAAGAAGGCGGAGCTGCTGGCGGAGCTGTAGGCGGAGCTATGGGCGAGGAGGCCACCCCTACCCAGGTATGAGCGCCAAGTGGGCTCTCAGGTATGACGTGCGCGAGAGGCGCCGACTCTACGCTGAGGCGACCATGTCCTCACCCTCGACCCTCTCCACCGCCGCCTCCGCGTCCACGGCGCACGAGAGCCTGCCCGCGGCCGCCCGGCGGCAGGCCAGCGCCCTCGCCCGGGCCCTGGTGACCCCCAGCTATCCGGCGACCCCGCTGCTCGCGGGGTCCACCCGGCGCTGGCGGCGGAGGGTGCCGTATGCCGTCGCGCTGATCCTCGTCGCCGTCCTGGTCCCGGTCAGCGCCCGCTTTCTGGCCGATACCTACGGGGTGAGCAGCGCTTTCGCCACCCTGCTCGGGGTCGCCCAAGCCACGCCGCTGCTGCTGGCGGTCACCCGCCCGCTCCAGGCGTGGTGGATCGTCTTCCTCGCCGATGTGACGACCGCCCTGGTGGTGCTGGGCACCTCCGACCACCCGCCCCCGATCTGGCCCTGGCAGCCGCCCGCCATCATCGGCTACCTCTTCCTCCTCCTCGCCCTCGCGCTGCGCGAACCGCGCCCCGCCCTGGTGGCGGTGTGGCTGGTCACCGGCGGCGCCGGGCTCGTGCTCGGGATGGTGTGGCCGAGCGAGAGCGACGGCAGCAATGTGCTGCTGTTCGTGCTCAGCGGTGTGGTGCTGCTGGTCGGCGGCGCGCTGCGGGAGCGCGGCGACGTCCAGCGGCGGCTGGCCGAGCAGGAGACCATCAGTGAGGCCGAGCGGGCGCACCGCACGCTGCTGGAGGAGCGCGCCCGGATCGCCCGCGAGCTGCATGACGTGGTCGCCCACCACATGTCGGTGATCACGGTGCAGGCGGACAGCGCGCCCTATCGGATCGGCGGGCTGCCGCCCGAGGCGGAGCAGGAGTTCGGCACCATCGCCGCCACCGCCCGCGAGTCCCTCGCCGAGATGCGGCGGCTGCTGGGCGTGCTGCGCAGCGAGGAGACGCGCGGCGAGCGCACCCCGCAGCCGGGGCTGCGGCAGGTTCCGCAGCTGGTCGAGGCGACGGTGCGGGCCGGGATACCGACCGAGCTGTCCATCGCCGAGGACGTGGCGGGGCTCGGCCCGCTGCCGCAGGCCGTGGACCTGTCCGCGTACCGGATCGTGCAGGAGGCCCTGGCCAACGTCGTACGGCACGCCCCGGGCGCCGCCACGCGCGTCTCGGTCTCGGCGGCCGAGGGCGGCTCCGGGCTGACCCTGCTCATCGTCAACGGCCCCCCGGCCGGGGGGCCGGCCAAACCCCTGGAGACCAGCGGCACCGGCCACGGTCTGGTGGGGATGGTCGAGCGCGTCCGCCTCGTCGACGGCATGCTCGACACCGGCCCCCTGCCGGACGGCGGCTTCCGCGTGGCGGCCCGGCTCCCCCTCGTCGACCTGGAAGATACGGACTCATGACCATCCGCGTGATCATCGTCGACGACCAGGCCATGGTCCGCGCGGGCTTCGCCGCGCTGCTCGCCGCGCAGAGCGATATCGACGTGGTCGGCGAGGCCCCGGACGGCCGTCAGGGGGTGGACGTCAGCCGCCACACCCACCCGGACGTCGTCCTGATGGACGTCCGCATGCCCGAGATGGACGGCCTGGAGGCCGCCCGCCAGCTCCTCGAACCGCCCCGCGGCGTCACCCACCGACCGAAGGTGCTCATGCTCACCACCTTCGACGTGGACGACTACGTCTACGAGGCCCTGCGCGCCGGCGCCAGCGGCTTCCTCCTCAAGGACGCCCCACCGGCCGACCTGATCTCGGCGGTCCGCGTCGTCGCCGCGGGCGAAGCCCTCCTCGCCCCCTCCGTCACCCGCCGCCTGATAGCCGAATTCGCCCGCCAGCGCCCGGCCCCCCGCCGCAACAGCTTCGTGCTACGCCGCAGCGGCCTCACCCCACGGGAGACGGAGGTCCTGGAACTGATCGCCCGGGGTCTGTCCAACCAGGAGATAGCGGAGTCCCTGATCCTCGCCGAACAGACGGTCAAGACCCACATAGGCCGAGTCCTCGCCAAACTCGGCCTGCGCGACCGCGCCCAAGCGGTGATCTTCGCCTACGAGTCGGGTCTGGTGACCCCGGGCGGCCAGTAGCCCTGTCGGTGGTCCCGCCTAGGGTGACCTCATCGGAACATCACCCATGGCAGACGGGGGTCACCATGATGAGCAGGCACATCACCGTTCCGGAGCACGCGCTCCCCTCGGCCATCGCCCATGAGCCGACACGACGATGGCTGACCACCGCCGGAGTGCCCGGCTCCCATGAGCTGGTGTGCTTCCCACGGCTCGCGGACGGGACCGCGGTGACGGTGCCTCATCTGGTCGAAGAGGGCGACGACCCCGCCGACCTCGATCCGTACGTCGCGCGCCTGGTGGCCGTCGGTCACGTGCTCAGCGATGAGGACGCGCACGACGTCGTCCTCGACGGCACCACGGGCCGGGTCTTCACCCTGCATATGTCCCGTGCGCGCTTCGCCGAGGTGATTCCCCTCGCTCCGTCCCTGGAGGCCCTCGTCGGCATCCTCTCCGCGGTGGACGAACTCACCTCGCGTCAGGGCCGGTTCGCCGACCTGGCGGAGCGCACGGGCGCCGAGGCGGTCGAGGAGGCGACGGCACGCCTGATGACCGTCGTCACCGACCAGGACTGGGGCGACGACGGCTGGGGAACCGCGGGCGCCCCGGCGGAGTGGGAGCACCCGGTCCCCGCCTTCTGGCACATCGCCGCGCTGTTCCGCCCGATGCCCCTGATCGCCGGACCCGGCCGGGGCCTGCGGCTCGATCTGCCGAAGGAGCTGCTGGAGGAGGAGTTCGGCTCCACCGTCCGGCTCGCCCCCGCGGACCTGCCCGCCGCCTTGCGACACGCCCCGACCCGCCGGTTCCTGGCCGAGGTCGGACTGCCGAAGCAGGGCGGGATGTTCCTGCTGGAGGAACCGGACACCCTGCTGGACACCCTGACCGTGGACCGCGAGCGCAGCCAGAACGACCCCCGCCTCCAGCACCTGTACGACGGCACGGAGCGGCTCCCCGCCGACTCCGACCACCTGCTCGTCCTCGGCGGCCTGATACACGACTTCGACGTCGTCCTCGACGGCCGCACCGGCGAGGTCCACTACATGGAGTACGACGCCGACACCGTCATTCCGGTGAACGCCGACATCTCGACCCTGGCGTTCACGATATGGATGCACAGCCGCGAGGAGAAGCTCGAG
Source organism: Streptomyces sp. NPDC041200 (assembly GCF_055591805.1). Classification (NCBI taxonomy): domain Bacteria; kingdom Bacillati; phylum Actinomycetota; class Actinomycetes; order Kitasatosporales; family Streptomycetaceae; genus Streptomyces; species Streptomyces sp. NPDC041200. The sequence continues at coordinate 436,005 of NZ_JBVIZF010000003.1, forward strand.
GAAGCGCACGACCTGACCGGCAAGTTCGGCGATTTCTACCATCAACTCGCCGCCACCATGGTGTCCGTACTCGCCTCGGTCGACCCGGTCGCCTGCGTCCCCCCGGCAGACCCCGACGACTACCGCTACTGGCCGGAGGTCTTCCACGACGAGGCGGGCGGCGTCCTCTAGGGGTACGGGCACGAAGTCGTCATCGAGGTCTGGGGGACCGATCATGGGACAGTCCAGTTTCTGGGCAGTGGGCGCGCTCGGCGCGGAGGACATCGCGGAGCTGGTGCGCCGGGCGGGGCCGGTCATCGAGGCCACGGCGGCCCGCCCGTCCTCGGTGGCGGCCTGGGAGCGCTGGGAGCGGGATGCCGCGCGGGGTGGTGGCGCGGTGCCGTTGTGGGGGTCCGACGGCTTCCGCACGGAGGAGGCTCAGCACCTGTTCGACATGGTCAACGATTCCGCCTTCAATGCCCTCGACTCGACCTGTGAGCTGCGCGTGATGGAGTGGTGGGAGCACTTCGACATCGACGTCGGTGGCTGCATCACGGCCGCCCGCAAGGACAACCCGGTGGCGGCCCTCTTCCACGGCCTCGGCCCCGCCCGCGCGGCGGCGCTGCCGGGCTGGGCGGGCGACGCGGTGCTCACGTCCGCCGAGGTACGCCGTCTGCTGCCCACGGTCAACGAGGCGTTCGCCATGACCGGGGCGGAGCGCTCCCAGGTGCTGGCCCGGATCGAAGACTGGCTGGACGACCAGGACGCCGAAGAGCTGCTCGACGGGCCGCCGCAGGTGTTGCGGGACGCGGCCGGGGCCGGGATGGGGCTGCTGACGTCCCGCATCTGGTTCTGAGGGACGAGCCCGCGGGACTGTCGCGGGGCCGCTGCGGCACCTCGGGCACCCCCTACCCCGGTATGACATCCGACGTGGCACCGGGGGTTGACGCCCCGCCACATGTCCGCTCCCTACCTTTCCCTCCGCCACCCACCGGAAGAGGGAAACCACGGCCATGTCCCAGACGTCACGCCCCAGGCACTACGCCCGACGCCTGATCACGGCAGCGCTCACCATCACCGTCATGGCGGGAACGGCCGGGTGGACCGTGGCGCACGAGGAACAGGCCATCACGGGGCCGCCGCCGGGGACCGAGCGGTGGCTCGCCGATCACTCGTGGGGCGGGCGCGAGCTGCCGGACCCGGGCAGCGTGTCGCCCGCCCGTATCGCCCGGTTCTTCGACGGGCTCGGCCACGCCCAGCGGCAGGCGCTGGTCATCCGGCACCCCGAGGTCGTGGGCAACCTCGACGGGGCGCCGCCCGGCTTGCGTTACGCGGCCAACGCGCGGGCCATCCGGGCCGCGCGGGACGCGGAGCGGCGGGCGGATCCGGACAGCCCGCTGGCCGAGCGGTACGACGCGCTGCTCGCGCCCGGGCGGCAGATCCTGGCCTTCGATCCGCGCGGGCGCGGACAGGTCGCCGAGGTGTACGGGGACCTGGCGACGGCGCGGCGGACGGCGGTCGTCGTACCGGGGTCGGACATCGACCTGGCCAACTTCGACCGTACGCACGACCGGTACGGCACCCCCGCCGGGATGGCGACGTCGCTGCGGGCACGGCTGGCCCAGGACGCGCCGGGGACCCGTACCGCCGTGGTGGCGTGGGTGGGGTACACCACGCCGGTCGGGCTCGGGCCGGACGCGGCGACCGACCGGCTGGCGAAGGCGGGGGCGCCGCGGCTGGACCGCTTCCTGGCGGGGCTGTCGGTGACGACGGCGGGGACCGCCGACGCGCCGCCCGCCGTGTTCTGCCACAGCTACGGTTCGGTCGTGTGCGGCTCGGCCGCGTCCGCGATGGACCGTACCCGGGTCTCCGACCTGGTGGTGTTCGGCAGCCCCGGCATGGGCGTGGACGACGCCGAGGAGCTGGGCACGGAGGCGCGGGTGTGGGCCGCGCGGGACGGCTCCGACTGGATACGGCGGGTGACCGGTTACGACTTCATGGGGCTGGGCCACGGCGAGGACCCCACCGCCTCCGCCTTCGGCGCCCGCGTCGTGTCCGCCGACCAGGCCGACGGCCACACCGGCTACTTCGCGCCGGGCACGGACTCGTTGCGCAACTTCGCGCGGATCGTCCTCGGGGACTTCGGTGCGGTGCGGTGCGGTGACGCCGACGGACGGGAGGAGGACTGCCTTCATGACCTCGTATGACGTCGCGTACGCGGTGCGGGCCGCCGACGCCTGCTGACCGCTACCGGGCTACGTTCCCTCCGGCAGCCCCCGGCCGGAGGCGTAGATGTTGATCTTGAAGTCGAGGACGTCGAGCGTGCACTCCAGCTCGGCGATCCGTTCCCGGACGTTCGCGCGGTGCGCGGTCAGCAGGTCCTCGCGTTCGGCGTAGGTGTGCGCGCCCGCCCGTACCAGCTCGGCGTAGCGGACCATGTCCGCCACCGGCATTCCGGTCAGCCGCAGCTTGGTGACGAGGTCGAGCCAGTCCAGGTCGCGGTTGGTGAAGCGGCGCTGGCCGGTGTTGGTGCGGTCCACGTGCGGCATCAGCCCGATCCGCTCGTACCAGCGCAGGGTGTGCGCCGTGAGCCCGGTGTGCTCGGCGACCTCGCTGATCGTGTACCGGTCCTGGCCGGTAGGCCGGGGATGCGGGCGGCGGCCCACGCACGCCCGCGGCCTCGCCAACGCGGGAGCCCGCTCCAGGTCCTGCTCCCGCTCCTGCTGCTCCTGCTCCATCACGGTCATGCCGTTGCACCCTCTCGCCGTCGTCGATGCGCAAAGCCCCTCGACCACCTCAACGCTATGGACCTGGAGTGCACTCCAAGCAAGCGCAGATTTGGTGGAATCTTGGTCGACGATAGGCTCGGTCCCCATGGAGAGCCTGCGGATGATCGAGAACTGGCCGGTCCCGACGGCGGCTGCGGCCGTCGTACGCGCGGACGGCACCGTGGCCGGATCCTATGGCCCGGTCGGCCACAGATTCCCGCTGGCCTCGGTGACCAAGCCGCTCGCCGCGTACGCGGCGCTGGTCGCGGTCGAGGAGGGCGCGGTCGAGCTGGACGAGGCGGCCGGGCCCGAGGGCGCCACGGTGCGCCATCTGCTCGCCCACACCTCCGGGCTCGCGTTCGACGAGCACCGGACGGTCGCCGCGCCCGGCGACCGGCGGCTGTACTCCAACGCCGGGTTCGAGGTCCTCGGCGATCACATCGCCAAGGCCACGGACATCCCCTTCGGTGAGTATCTGCGCCAGGCGGTCCTGGAACCGCTGGGCATGACCGCGACCGAGCTGGCCGGCTCGCCCGCCAAGGACGCCGTCTCGACCGTCGAGGACCTCGTACGCTTCGCCGCCGAGCTGCAGGCGCCGCGGCTGCTGGCGGCCGGGACGGTGGCGGAGGCGACGGCCGTGGTGCACCCGGGGCTGACCGGGGTGCTGCCGGGGTACGGGCACCAGAAGCCGAACGACTGGGGCCTCGGCTTCGAGATACGCGACGGGAAGTCACCCCACTGGACGGGAGCTTCGTCCTCCCCCCGCACCTTCGGACATTTCGGCCAGTCCGGGACGTTCCTGTGGGTGGACCCGGAGGCCGGGGCGGCGTGCGTCGCCCTGACGGACCGGGCGTTCGGCCCCTGGGCGATCGAGGCCTGGCCCCCACTGACCGACGCGGTGCTGGCCGAGCTGCGGTAGCAGCGCCGTTCCGCCCTTCCGCCCCCTCCGCGGTTCAGGCCAGGAAGCGCCGCGGCGGCACCTGGGGCGGCGCCGGAGGAGTCGCCGCATGGGGCGCCCGTGGGTCGCCGAAGGCCCTCGCGAACCTCTCGAACGAGCTTCTGATGTGATCGGCCATGGCCTCCTCGGCCGCATCCGGCTCGCACCGGCTGATCGCCGCGCTGATCCGCCGGTGCTCGACCACGGTGTTGGCCGTGTCGATCTCCTCGGGATAGAGGCGGAAGGTGTGCAGATGGCAGTGGGTCTGCTCGTACGCCTGCTCCACCACTGAGTTGCCCGACGCCGTGATGACGGCCGCGTGGAACGCGGCGTCGTGCGCCACCAGCTCCTGACGGACGTCCCTGACGTCCGGATCGGAATCCTTCTTCTCCCGCCCGGCCAGCACGCCCTCGAAGTCGTCCAGCCGCCGGCCGAGCGCGGCTCCCGGGTTGGTCAGCCGGTCCACCGCCGCCGCCCGCGCCGCCCACGGCTCGACCAGCAGGCGGAACTCGAACAGCGCGCGCAGACCGGGCAGGTCCAGCAGCGGCGTCGTGCTGTAGCCGCGCCCCGGCTGGTAAGTGATCAGGTTGTCGCCCTCCAGACGCTGGAGGGCCTCGCGCACCGGCGTCTGCGAGACGCCCAGGTCACGCGCGAGAGCCACGATATTGATCTTGGTGTCGGGCGGGATCTCGCCCCCGATGATCAAGGAGCGCAGCCGGGCGTACACCTCGGTCGTCGACGGCTTGGCCGGTGTCTTCGGTGGCACGCACACCTCGTCAGTCAGGGCGGGGAAACGTCTGCTTCGTGATCGTAACCCTGCGTCGCACCCCCGTCGGAGCCGGTCACCGCACGCATCTCGACCCAACGGAACCCTTGACTCCGTATAGCATCGACCCTAAGTCTATAGAGATCCGTCGGACCCTATATACATCAGCGTCGATGTCGGAGGCCGGTCCTATGACTTCCCCTCGCGTCCAACCCGCCGCCCGGTCGGCGGCCGCGACCCCGCCCAGAGCCGTCGGCCGCACGCGCTGGCTCATCATCTGGCTCGCGTTCGCCGGACTGACGATCAACTACCTCGACCGCTCCAGCCTGAGCGTCGCGCTGCCGTTCATGGGCGAGGACTTCCACATGTCCAGCACCCAGCAGGGCTTCGTCTTCGCCGCGTTCTTCTGGGCCTACGACTTCTTCCAGCTCGCGGCGGGCTGGTACGTCGACAAGGTCGGCCCCCGGCGCTCCTTCACGATCGCGGCCATCTGCTGGTCGGTCTTCACCATGGCGACCGCGCTGGCCAGGGGCTTCTGGAGCCTCATCACGGTCCGGTTCCTGCTGGGCGTCGGGGAGAGCCCCGCGCCGAGCACGGCCGCGAAGGTCGTCGCCACGTGGTTCCCGGTACGGGAGCGGGCGTTCGCCACCAGCGTCTGGGACTCCGGCTCGCGCGTCGGCGCCGTGATCGCGCTGCCGATCGTGACGCTGATCGTGGCCGTCACCTCGTGGCACACGGTGTTCATCGTGATCGGCTGTCTCGGTCTGCTCTGGGCCCTGGTGTGGTGGAAGGTGTACCGCGCTCCACGGGACCACCCGTCCTGCACGGAGGCGGAGGCGGACTACATCGAGTCCGGCGGTGCCCGCGCGGCGGCGAACGACGACGAGGCGGCGGCCGCCCTGTCGTGGCGGTCACTGTTCCGGTACCGCGCCGTGCTCAGCATGATGTTCGGCTTCTTCTGCCTGAACAGCGTGATCTATTTCTTCATCACCTTCTTCCCCAGCTATCTGGTCACCGAGCGGGACTTCGACCTGTTGGAGCTGGGCTTCTTCGGCGCCGTACCGGGCATCTGCGCCGTCGTGTTCGGCTGGCTCGGCGGTCTCGCCGCCGACCGGGCGGTCCGGCGCGGCCACACCGTCAACCGGGTCCGCAAGGTGACGATCGTCGGGGGCCTGGTCGGCGGGTCGGTCATCATGGTCGCCGCCGTCGTACCCGAGGCGTGGATGGCCCTGGCGCTGCTGTCCGTCGCGTACTCCAGCCTGACGATCGCGGGCACCGGCATCTGGTCCCTCCCGGCCGACATCGCGCCCAGCTCCCGGCACGTGGGGATGCTCGGCGGCATCCAGAACTTCGCCTCCAACTTCGCCGGGATCCTGACCCCCATCCTCGTCGGGGTGCTGGTGGACCACACCGGCTCCTTCGTCGCCCCGCTCATGGTGATCGGGTGTCTGGCGCTGCTCGGGGCCCTCAACTACCTCGTCCTGCTCGGCAGGGTCCAGCCCTTGCGGGTGAAGGCCCCGTAATCCCCGTAATCCGCGCAATCAATTACCCACCCTCCACCTGATCAGGGAGCACGATGACCACGATCACCAGCGTGGACGTCCTCGACGTCCGCTTCCCCACCTCGGTGACGGCCGACGGATCCGACGCGATGAACAAGGACGGCGACTACTCGGCGACGTACGTCGTCCTGCACACCGACGACCCGGAACTCAAGGGCTACGGGTTCACGTTCACCATCGGCCGGGGCAACGACCTGTGCGTGGCCGCCGCCGAGCAGCGCGCCCGTCCGCTTCTCGGGCGCGGCGTCGAGGACATCACCTCCGACCTCGGCGGCATCTACCGCGAGCTGCAGTCCGATTCACAGCTGCGGTGGCTCGGCCCCGAGAAGGGCGTCGTCCACCTCGCCCTCGCGGCGGTCATGAACGCGGTCTGGGACCTCGCCGCCCGCCGGGCCGGGCTTCCGCTGTGGAAGCTGCTGGCGACGATGACACCCGAGGCGCTCGTCGACGCCGCCGACATGCGCTACCTGTCCGACGTCCTGCCCCGCGAGGAGGCGATCGGCCTCCTCACCCGCAAGGCCGGTACGCGCGAGGAGCGCATCGCGCAGTTGGAGAGGACGGGATACCCCTCGTACACCACCTCCGCCGGATGGCTCGGCTACTCCGACGACAAACTGCGGACGCTGTGCCAGGAGGCCGTCGACGCGGGATACCGCCACGTGAAGCTGAAGGTCGGCGGAAATCTGGAAGACGACATGCGGCGGTGTGCCATCGCACGCGAGGTCATCGGCGACAACGCCCATCTGATGATCGACGCCAACCAGGTCTGGGACGTCCCGGAGGCCATCGACTGGGTCGGCGCGCTCGCCGAGTTCAAGCCGCTGTGGATCGAGGAGCCCACCAGCCCCGACGACATCCTCGGGCACGCCCGGGTGCGCGAGGCGGTGGCGCCGATCGGGGTGGCCACCGGGGAGCACGGCATGAACCGGGTGCTGTTCAAGCAGCTCTTCCAGGCCGAGGCGATCGACTACTGCCAGCTGGACGCTTGCCGCCTCGGCAGTGTCAACGAGGTGCTGGCCGTGCTGTTCATGGCGGCGAAGTTCGGCGTTCCGGTGTGCCCGCACGCGGGTGGAGTGGGACTGTGCGAACTCGTCCAGCACCTTTCGGTGTTCGACTTCGTGGCCGTCTCGGGGAGCCTCGACGGCCGTGTCACGGAGTTCGTCGACCACCTCCACGAGCACTTCACCGACCCCTGCGTCGTCCGCGACGGCGCGTACGTCCTGCCCCGGGAGCCCGGCTACAGCGCCCGCATGTACGACGCCTCGCTGGCCGAGTACGCCTTCCCCGAAGGCTCGTACTGGGCCGGACGCCCCCACACCCCCCTCACCTGACGCGCACGGCCATCGCCACGACGCGACGCGAACACGGCGCGAACACGGCGCGAACACGGCGCGAACACGGCGCGAACACGACTCAACCGAAGGGCTCGTAACGGATGCACGCAGCACGGTACGTCGGCAATCACACCATCACCGTCGCCGAGGTCCCGGTGGCCCCGCCCCCGGCGGGCCAGGTCCAGCTGGACGTGGCCTACACCGGGATCTGCGGCACGGACCTGCACCTCCTGCACGGCGCCATGGACGCCCGGGTCACCCTCCCGGCCGTGATCGGCCACGAGATGTCCGGGCGGATCGCCGCCGTCGGCGAGGGCGTGACGGGCTGGGCGGTCGGCGACCCGGTCACCGTCATGCCGCTCGCCTGGTGCGGCGCGTGCCCGGCCTGTGCCGCCGGCCACCAGCACATCTGCCAGAACCTGGACTTCATCGGCATCGACTCGCCGGGGTCGCTGCAGAGCCGGTGGAACGTCCCCCAGGAGGTGCTGGTCCGGCTGCCCGCCTCCCTCCCCCTCGACCGGGCGGCGCTCGTGGAGCCCGTGGCCGTGTCGGTGCACGACGTGCGGCGGGCGGACCTCCGGCCGGGCGAGAAAGCCGTGGTCGTCGGGGGCGGCCCCATCGGCGTCCTGATCGCGGTCGCGGCGCGGCACGCCGGGGCCGAGGTGGTCGTGGCGGAGGTGGACGCCGAGCGCCGGGCCATGGTCGCCGGTCTCGGGTTCGACGTGCTCGACCCCGGCACCGACGACCTTCCCGCCCGGGTCGCGGAGTGGACCGCGGGGGCGGGCGCGGACGTCGTGTTCGAGGTCTCCGGGGCCGCGCCCGCCGTGCTGGGCGCCACCGCGCTGGCGCGGGTGCGCGGCCGCCTGGTCATCGTCGCGATCCACCCCCAGCCGCGTCCGGTGGACCTGAAACAGATCTTCTGGCGCGAGCTGACCGTGCTGGGCGCGCGCGTCTACGAGCGGCAGGACTTCGAGACGGCCGTGACGATGCTGGCCGACGGCGTCGTACCGGCCGACCGGCTCATCACCGGCACAGTGCCCCTGACGCGCGTGGCGGACGCGTTCGAGCAGCTGTCCGCGGGCAAGGCCATGAAGGTCCTCGTCGACTGCCAGGAGGGGGCGTGATGGCGGTGAACCCCTTCGACCTGACCGGCAAGCTCGCCGTGGTCACCGGTGCCAAGCGCGGCATCGGCAAGGCGATGGCGGAGGCCCTTGCCGCGGCGGGGGCGGACGTCATCGGGGTGAGCGCCACGCTCGAACCCGAGGGCAGCGCGGTGGAGGCGGCCGTCCGTTCCCACGGGCGGACGTTCACCGCACGCCGGGTCGACTTCGCCGACCGTACGGCGGTACGCGCGCTCGGCGCGGAACTCGCCGCCTTGGAGCGGCCCGTGGACATCCTGGTGAACAACGCGGGGACGATCCGGCGGGCCCCGGCCGCCGACCACCCGGACGAGCTGTGGGACCACGTCATCGAGGTCGACCTGAGCGCCCAGTTCGTGCTGACGCGCGAGGTGGGGCGGGCCATGATGGCGAAGGGCGTCCGGGGGAAGGTCATTTTCACGGCGTCCCTGCTGAGCTTCCAGGGCGGCATCACCGTCCCCGGCTACGCGGCGGCGAAGTCCGGCGTGGCCGGGCTGACCAAGGCGCTGGCCAACGAATGGGCGGCGCGGGGGATCGGCGTCAACGCCATCGCCCCGGGCTACATCGCCACCGACAACACCCAGGCGCTCCGCGACGACAGTGAGCGGTCCCGCGCGATCCTGGAGCGGATCCCGGCCGGTCGGTGGGGGCGGCCCGAGGACATCGCCGGGGCGACGGTGTTCCTCGCCAGTGCCGCGTCGGACTACGTCTCGGGCACCGTGCTGCCGGTCGACGGGGGCTGGCTGGGCCGCTGACCCGCGTTCGGAGCCGGTGAAGCTAGCCGTACACCGGCTCCGCGCGCATCTCCCACACCAGCAGCTCCGCCGCGCCGACCGCCCGCGCCTCCAGGCCCTCCGCGTCCGTGGCGCGGGCCGCGTCGCCCGGCGCGAGCGTCTCGTCACCCACGCGCACCTCACCGCGCACCACGTGGGCGTACACCCATGGCGCGTCCGGGAGCGCGGTGCGTTCGCCGTCGGCGAGGCGGCGCACGTGGAGCACCGCCTCGGCGCGGGCCAGGGCGTACGGGGTGCCGTCGGCGATGCCGCGGACGACCTCGTACTCGGGCTCGGCGCCGGCCGCGCCCGAGGCCAGCCACATCTGGACGAAGGTGAGCGGCGCCCCGGACTCGTTGCGCTCGGAGTGGCGCACACCGCCACCCGCGCTGAGCCGCTGGACGTCGCCGGGGCGGATCACGGTGCGGTGGCCGGTGGAGTCCTCGTGGGTGAGTTCGCCCTCGACGACCCAGGTCACGATCTCCAGATCGCGGTGGGGGTGTTCGGCGAAGCCCGCGCCGGGGGCGAGACGCTCCTCGTTGCAGGCGACGAGGAGCCCGAACCGCACGTTGTCCGGGTCATAGTGTCCAGAGAAGGAAAAGGCGTGGCGCGTCTCGACGCCCGCTCCGTCCCCGCCCCGATACCGTGCACCGGACCGCTGTACCCACATCATCCGGTCCACGGTAGTGCGCCCCCGGTCCGGTCCGTCCCCGCCCCGTCCCTACCTGCGCGTAGCCTCCCGCCCCCAGCGTTCGTCATCCGATAAGGCAGTCTTGTCCTCGTGCCTGAACCCGCCGCGAATACCCCGCATCCGCACAGTGCCACCCTGCGACGTCTGGAGAAGTCGTCCGGAAAGCTCGCCGCCGCCGCCATCACGCGCATGGACGAGCAGCTGCCGTGGTACAGGGCGATGCCACCGGAGAACCGCTCGTGGATCGGGCTGGTGGCGCAGGCGGGCATCGCGGCCTTCACGGAGTGGTTCCGGCACCCGGAGGCGCCGCAGGCGATCAGCACCGATGTGTTCGGTACGGCGCCGCGCGAGCTGACCCGGGCGATCACGCTGCGGCAGACGGTGGAGATGGTCCGTACGACCATCGAGGTCATGGAGTCGGCCATCGACGAGGTGGCGGCTCCCGGCGACGAGGCGGTGCTGCGCGAGGCGCTGCTGGTGTACGCGCGGGAGATCGCCTTCGCCACCGCCCAGGTGTACGCGCAGGCGGCCGAGGCGCGCGGCGCCTGGGACGCCCGGCTGGAGTCGCTGGTGGTGAACGCGGTGCTGTCCGGCGAGGCCGACGAGGGCGCGCTGTCCCGCGCCGCGGCGCTCGGCTGGAACTCGCCCGAGCACGTCTGCGTGGTGCTGGGCACGGCGCCCGACGGGGACAGCGAGCTGACCGTGGAGGCGATCCGGCGGGCCTCCCGCCACGCCAAGCTGCAGGTGCTCACCGGGGTGCTCGGCAACCGGCTGGTGGTGGTGGCGGGCGGCTCGGACAACCCGCTGCAGGCGGCGAAGGCGCTGATCGGGCCGTTCGCCAGCGGCCCGGTGGTGGCCGGTCCCGTGGTGTCGGACCTGCTGGCCGCCACCCGCTCGGCGGCGTGCGCCGCGGCCGGGCTGAAGGCGTGCACGGCCTGGCCGGACGCCCCGCGTCCGGTTCTGGCGGACGATCTGCTTCCGGAGCGCGCGATGGCCGGGGACCCGGCCGCCCGTGCCCAGTTGGTGGAGGAGATCTACAGACCGCTGGAGGAAGCCGGTTCCGCTCTCCTGGAAACGCTGAGTGTGTACCTGGAGCAGGCGAGCAGCCTGGAAGGCGCCGCCCGGATGCTTTTTGTTCACCCCAACACCGTGCGCTACCGGCTACGACGTGTGACCGACGTCACCGGATGGTCACCCAGTGACGTCCGGTCGGCCTTCACCCTCCGGATAGCCCTGATCCTCGGCCGACTTGCCAATGGGGACAACATTCCCTAGTCCTTTGTGGGACTCCAACAATTCCCTTGACCGTTCTTCGTCCTTGTCCCCACGGGCGGGCGGGACCACCCACAAGAGAGAGTGTGAGAGTGCTCGTACTCGTCGCTCCCGGCCAGGGCGCCCAAAAGCCCGGCTTCCTGACTCCCTGGCTCGACCTCCCCGGCGTCACCGAACGTCTGGGCTGGTGGTCGGCCGTCTCCGGCCTTGACCTGGTCCACTACGGGACCGAGGCCGATGAGGAGGCGATCCGCGACACCGCGGTGGCCCAGCCGCTGCTGGTGGCCGCCGGACTCGTCTCCGCCCAGGCGCTGTTCGCCGACGGCCCGCACCGCGTCCAGGACGTGGTCGGCGCCGCCGCGGGCCACAGCGTGGGCGAGATCACCGCCGCCGCGGCCACCGGTGTGCTGACCGACGAGGCGGCCATGGTCCTGGTGCGCCGCCGCGGTCTGGCCATGGCCGAGGCAGCGGGCCGCGCCGAGACCGGCATGGCCGCCATACTGGGCGGTGAACAGGAGACCGTCGTCGCGCACCTCGACAAGCTCGGGCTCACCCCGGCCAACGTCAACGGGGCCGGGCAGATCGTCGCCGCGGGCACCGCCGAGCAGCTGGCGGCGCTGGCCGAGGACAAGCCGGAGGGTGTGCGCCGCGTCGTACCCCTGAAGGTGGCCGGCGCGTTCCACACCGACCACATGGCCCCGGCGGTGGCCACGCTGGAGAACCTGGTCGCGGGCGTGCCGATCGCCGACCCGGGCACCGCGTACGTCTCCAACCGGGACGGTGCGGTCGTGGCGTCCGGCGCCGAGGTGATCCAGCGCATGGTCGCCCAGGTGTCCAACCCGGTCCGCTGGGACCTGTGCATGGAGACGTTCCAGAAGCTGGGCGTCACCGCGATGATCGAGGTCGCTCCGGGCGGGACGCTCACCGGTATCGCCAAGCGGGCCCTGCCGGGCGTGGCGACGCTGGCGCTCAAGACTCCGGACGATCTCGAGGCGGCGCGCGCGCTGATCGCCGAGCACGCCGTACCCGCCGCCGACACCCCGGCCGTATAGCCGAATAGGAGTTCCGAGAGCATGACCGCGAAGATCAGGCCCAGCAAGGGCGCCCAGTACGCGCGCATTCTCGGCGTCGGTGGCTACCGCCCCACCCGGGTGGTGCCGAACGAGGAGATCCTCAAGCACATCGACTCCTCGGACGAGTGGATCCGTACCCGCTCCGGCATCGCGACCCGCCACTGGGCCGGTCCGGACGAGTCGGTCGCCCAGATGTCCGTCGAGGCGGGCGGGAAGGCCATCGCCGACGCCGGGCTGACGCCCGAGCAGATCGGCGGCGTGGTCGTCTCGACCGTCTCGCACTTCAAGCAGACCCCGGCGGTCGCCACCGAGATCGCCCATCTGCTGGGCACCGGCAAGCCCGCCGCGTTCGACATCTCCGCGGGCTGCGCGGGCTTCGGCTACGGGCTCACCCTCGCCAAGGGCATGGTCACCGATGGCACGGCGGAGTACGTGCTGGTCATCGGCGTCGAGCGGCTCTCGGACCTGACAGACCTGGAGGACCGGGCGACGGCCTTCCTGTTCGGCGACGGCGCGGGCGCCGTGGTCGTCGGCCCGTCCAAGGAGCCCGCGATCGGCCCGACCGTCTGGGGCTCGGAGGGTGACAAGTCCGACACCATCGCCCAGACGCTGCCCTGGGACGTCTACCGCGACCGCCCCACCGACGAGGTGCGCTTCCCGGCGCTGCGCCAGGAGGGCCAGGCGGTCTTCCGCTGGGCGGTGTTCGAGATGGCGAAGGTCGCCCAGCAGGCCCTGGACGAGGCGGGGGTCAGCGCGGACGACCTGGACGCGTTCATCCCCCACCAGGCCAACATGCGGATCATCGACTCGATGGTCAAAACCCTCAAGCTGCCGGAGCACGTCACGGTCGCCCGTGATGTGGAGACCACCGGCAACACCTCCGCCGCCTCCATTCCGCTCGCCATGGAGCGGCTGTTGGCGACGGGGCAGGCGAAGAGCGGCGACACCGCGCTCGTCATCGGCTTCGGGGCGGGTCTCGTCTACGCAGCGACGGTCGTTACCCTCCCATAGGCTCTCTAGCCCAGAACCACGCAGCCCCGGACGAGTCGGGCGCTGCGCACCCAACCGCAACACACCGAAGAAGGAGCGCCGCAATGGCCGCCACGCAGGAGCAGATCCTCGAAGGTCTCGCCGAGATCGTCAACGAGATCGCCGGTATCCCGGCCGAGGACGTCGCGCTGGACAAGTCCTTCACCGACGACCTGGACGTCGACTCGCTGTCCATGGTCGAGGTCGTCGTCGCCGCCGAAGAGCGCTTCGACGTGAAGATCCCGGACGACGACGTCAAGAACCTGAAGACCGTCGGCGACGCCGTCGACTACATCCTGAAGCACCAGGGCTGAGCCGATCGCCTGTCGCCACCCGAGCGGTGGCAGAGGTCCAGCACCTCCTACGTAGGAGTGAAGAATTCCTGTGAACTCGACCAATCGCACCGTGGTCGTCACCGGTGTTGGTGCCACGACGCCGCTGGGTGGCGACGCCTCATCGACCTGGGAAGCACTGATCGCCGGTCGTTCCGGCATCAGCCACCTGGAGCAGGACTGGGCAGCCGAGCTGCCGGTCCGGATCGCCGCGAGCATCGCGGTGGACCCGGCCACCGTCCTGCCACGACCGCAGGCGCGCAAACTCGACCGCTCGGCGCAGTTCGCGCTGATCGCCGCCCGTGAGGCGTGGGCCGACGCGGGCTTCACCGGCAAGGCCGGCGAGGACCCGTCGGTCGACCCGGACCGGCTGGGCGCGGTCGTGGCCTCCGGTATCGGCGGCGTGACGACCCTGCTCGACCAGTACGACGTGCTGCGCGAGAAGGGGGTCCGCAAGGTCTCCCCGCACACCGTGCCGATGCTGATGCCCAACGGTCCGGCGGCCAACGTCGGCCTGGAGGTCGGCGCCCGGGCCGGTGTCCACACCCCGGTCAGCGCGTGCGCCTCCGGCGCGGAGGCCATCGGCTACGCCATCGAGATGATCCGCAGCGGCCGCGCCGATGTGGTCGTCGCGGGCGGCACCGAGGCGTCCATCCACCCGCTGCCCATCGTCGCCTTCGGCAACATGATGGCGATGTCGAAGAACAACGACGATCCGCAGGGTGCCTCGCGTCCCTTCGACGTCAACCGCAACGGCTTCGTGATGGGCGAGGGCTCGGGCGTCATCGTCCTGGAGTCGGCGGAGCACGCCGCCGCGCGCGGCGCCCGGGTGTACGCGGAGGCCGTCGGCCAGGGCATCTCGGCCGACTCCCACCACATCACCCAGCCGGAGCCGTCCGGCAACGGCATCGCGCACGCGCTGCAGAACCTGCTGGAGAACACCGACCTGAAGCCCGCCGAGATCGCGCACATCAACGCGCACGCGACCTCGACGCCGCAGGGCGACGTGGCCGAGATCAAGGCGCTGCGCAAGGTCTTCGGCGACGATGTGGACCACATGGCGATCTCCGCCACCAAGTCCATGACGGGGCATCTGCTGGGCGGCACCGGCGGTGTGGAGACGGTGGCCAGCGTGCTCGCGCTGTACCACCGGATCGCCCCGCCGACGATCAACATCGACGAGCTGGACCCGGAGGCGGACGCGGACGTCGTGCGCGGCGAGCCGCGGGCGCTGCCGGGCGCTGGCCCGGTCGTGGCGCTGAACGACTCGTTCGGCTTCGGCGGCCACAACGTGGTGCTGGCCTTCCGTACGGTCTGAACCGTCTGAGGCGACACACGCTGAAGGGCGCGCTCCCGGCTCCGGCCGGGAGCGCGCCCTTCAGATGTTCCGGACGACGTGCCAGATGACGTGTCGGAGCGTGTCAGCCCTCGTCGCCGCCGAAGCTGGCGAAGTACGAGGCGATCATGTCCTCGTCGCCGTGGCCCTGCTCGACGGCGCGCCGGAACCGCTCCGCGCCCGCGGCCGCCACGTCCAGCCGCACCCCGGACCGCTGTCCCGCCTCGACGATCAGCCGGGCGTCCTTCTCGGCGGTCCTGGCCGCGAAGCTGGGTTCGAGGTCGCCGCTCAGCAACTGGCCCGCCTTGGCGTGCAGATAGCCGTTGTCCAGCGGTCCGCCCGCGATGGCGTCGAAGAAGCCCTGCGGGTCCACACCGAGCCCCTTGGCGAGGGCGAGCACCTCGGCCGTGCCGTGGGTGACGGTGAGCACCCAGCTGTTGAGCACGAGCTTGAGCCGGGTGGCCGCGCCCTCCTCCCCGGCCTCGCCGACCCACACCGTACGGCTGCCGATCGCGTCGAAGACCGGCGCCACGGCGGTGCGGGCGGCGGACGGTCCTGCGGCGAGGACCAGCAGCTGACCGTTCTCGGCGGGCTGCCTGGTGCCCAGGACGGGTGAGTCGAGGAGGACGAGGTCCTGCTCGCGGGCGAACGCGGCGAGCGTGTCGAGCCCGTCGAGGCCCGCGGTGGTGGCCTGGGCCCACACCGTGCCGGGGCGCAGCGCCGGGGCGGCCTGGCGCATCGTCTCCAGGGCGGCCGGGCCGTCGTGCAGGATCGTCAGGACGACATCGGCGCCGTCCACGGCCTGCGCCGGGGTGTCGGTGACGCGTACGCCGTCGGCGGTGAGGGGTTCGGCCTTGGCGCGGGTGCGGTTCCACGCGCGGACGTCGAGCCCGGCGCGGGCGAGGTTGCGGGCCATCCCGGAGCCCATGATTCCGGTGCCGAGGAGCGCGACGGAGGCTGCGGCGGGGAGTTGTTCGGTCATCTCGTTCACGCTAGGCGTTCGAGCGCGCTCAAGGCCAAGACCTCAGGGGTCAGACGACCTGGTGCAGCCAGCGGACCGGGGCGCCCTCACCCGCGTAGCGGAACGGCTCCAGCTCGTCATCCCACGGCTTGCCGAGCAACTTGGCGATCTCCGCGTGCAGATCGCCCTCGCCCCGGGCGGAGCGGGCCAGCGCGGCACGCAGCCGGTCCTCGGGGATCAGGATGTCGCCGTGCATACCGGTGACGGCGTGGAAGATGCCCAGTTCGGGGGTGGAGCTGTAGCGCTCGCCCTCGGCGGTGGCGCAGGGCTCGGCGGTCACCTCGAAGCGCAGCAGATGCCAGCCGCGCAGCGCGGAGGCCAGCTTCGAGGCCGTACCGACCTCGCCCTGCCAGGAGAACTCGGCGCGCCAGGCGCCGTTGGCGGCGGGCTGTTTGATCCAGTCGAGGGTGACGCGCACACCGAGTACGCCCGCGATGGCCCATTCGACGTGCGGGCACAGCGCGCGCGGAGCGGAGTGCACATACAGAACTCCACGTGTCGTCACCGGGGCCTCCTGTGCGGTTCGAGGTACGCCTTCCCCAGCGGCCTCGTGCCCGTACCGGTCACGCCCGGGACAGCACATGTCATTCTGCCCTAATGATCACCCTCGCACCAGTCCCGAGGTTACCTGCGGTGAAATTTATCGGGCAGAATTCTCTAGAAAAGGGACAGGATGTGACGCAGCGTAATGTGACGGTATCGCAACGCGCTTTCATGCGCTGGACTGGCGCTCAACTGCCACAAGAAAAACGTACCGCGCGGGGCGGCCACAAGAGTGACGTACCGTCGGTCCCGGATAGGTATCACCCAACCGTCGGAGGGGGAACAGCATGCGGGTCAGCGCACCACGCCGGAAGCAGCGGATCACCGCGTCGATGCGTACCGGTGCCGTCCTGCTCACGACGGCCGCCGTCCTGAGCACGGCGGGCTGTTTCGGCAGCTCCGACGACCCCTCCCGGAACGGGCCGAGCCGGGGCGGCAAGAGCCGTGCCGCCGAGGGCCCGGCGTGGAACACCCGCCCCAGCTCCATCGCCTCCCTGGGCGACTCCGTCACCCGGGGCTTCGACGCCTGCTCGGTGCTCGCCGACTGCCCCCGGGTCTCCTGGTCCACCGGCACCGATGTGAACAGCCTCGCCCAGCGGCTGCGCTCGGGCGCGCGCAGCTGGAACTACGCCAAGACCGGCGCGGTCATGGCCGATCTGCCCGGTCAGCTGGAGGCGGCCGCCGCGCGCAAGCCGCAGCTGGTGACCGTGATGATCGGCGCCAACGACGCCTGCCGGAACTCGGTCACCGCCATGACGCCCACCGACGAGTTCCGCTCCACCTTCGCCTCGGCCCTCACCCGGCTGCGCCGCGAGGTACCGAAGACGCAGGTGTACGTCGCGAGCGTGCCGGATCTGAAGCGGCTGTGGTCGGAGGGGCGGAAGAACGTGCTGGGGCGGCAGATCTGGAAGCTGGGCATCTGCCCGTCGATGCTGAAGGACTCCGACGCGATGGACGCGGCCTCGACGGAGCGGCGCCAGCAGGTGGACGAGCGGGTGGACGACTACAACCAGGCGCTGAAGGACGTGTGCGGGAAGGACCCGCTGTGCCGGTACGACGACGCGGTGCACAAGTACCGCTTCACGGAGCGCGAGTTGAGCAAGTGGGACTGGTTCCACCCCAGCAAGGCGGGTCAGCAGCGGCTGGCCGCGATGGCCTACCGCCGCATCACCAGCCCCTGACGGCCCTCAGGTCACCGTCACCGGTGCCGTGAGGCGGAGGTCGGCCACGCTGCGGCCCGCCTCCGCCGTGTACGGGCCCGGGATCAGACGCCAGGCGTCCGCCGCCTCGTCCCAGATCTCCGCCGCGCGGCGCCGCACCGGGATCGCCACCTCCACCGCCTCCCCCGGAGCGGCCTCCGCGGCAGCGAAGCCCGCCAGACACCGGACGGGACGGTCCTCCCCGGCGGCCGCTGAGTCGCCCGGCGGCGGGGCCAGATAGAGCTGGACGACTTCCCGGCCCGGCCGGGAGCCCACGTTCCGTACCCGGACCGTGATGGTGCCCAGATCGCCCGTGTGGGTGCCCGGGGAAGCCCCGGGGTCGCCCGCGGGAGTGAAGTCCACCGCCTCGTACGCCCAGTCGGTGTACCCGAGGCCGTGCCCGAACCAGTACGCCGGAGCGGCCCCCTCCTGCCGCTCCCACGCTCGGTAGCCGATGAAGACGCCCTCGTCGTAGCTGAGTTGACCATCGCTGGGCGTCACCTGGCGCACCGGCGCGTCCGCCAGCCGCTCCGGCCAGGTCGTCGGGAGGCGGCCGCCCGGCTCCTCGGCGCCGAGGAGGACGTCCGCGAGGGCGGCGCCCGCCTCCTGGCCCGGGAACCAGCCGAGGAGGACCGCGGCGACCTCCTCACGCCACGGCATCTCCACGGGTGAGCCCGTGTTGACGACCACGACGGTCGGGGTGCCGGTGGCGGCGACGCGGCGCACCAGCTCGTCCTGGCGGCCCGGCAGCCGCAGGTCCGTACGGTCGAAGCCCTCGCTCTCGACGCTCTCCGTCGTGGCGACCACGACCACGGCCGTGTCGGCGGCGGCGGCCGCGGCGACGGCCTCCTCGATCAGCTCCCCGGGATCGCGCTCCGGGGCGCGGTGCACCAGGCTGAAGCAGACGGCCGGCCAGTTCGCCTCGTCCGACTTGACGACCGTGCTGGTGAGGCTGACCTCGACCGGGACGCCCGCGGTCAGCTCGGCCTGTCCGCGCGGCACGGGCGCGCCGAAGAAGGCCTCGAACGGGTCGTCCTCCTCCCCCATGGCCTGGTGCCCGTCGAAGAGCGCCTCATCGCCGACGACCAGCCGGAAGCCGCCCAGACCCCGGGTGCCGAAGGAGTGCGCTCCGCTCTCGCGCGGGGTGAAGGTGCCGGTGACCTCGACGGTGTGCAGTTCGTCGTAGTCGACGCCGTCGGGGAAGTCGCCGAGCCACTGCACCTGACCGCTGGGCAGCCGGGACTCGCCCAGCACCCGTCCGTCGGCGGCCCGGACGACGGCGCGCAGCGCGAAGCCCTGCCCGGCGGGGGCGAGTTCGTCGGTGGGGTCGGCGCCCACGGCGTAGCTGAGCGGGACATCGGCGGGCAGCGCGGCGCGCAGCCCGTCCAGCGGGGAGACCACATGCTCGGGGAAGACCAGCGCCGAGCCGCCGCCGAGCACCCGGGCGTCCCGCGCGGCGGCGCCGATGAGCGCGAGGCGCCGGATGCCGGAGGGGCCGCCCGGGGTGAGCGGCAGCACCCCCGCGTCGTTGCGCAGCAGCACGAAGGAGCGCCGGGCGATCTCGCGGGCGAGCGCGTCGCCGTCGATCGGCCCGGGGCGGTCGGCGGGGGCGACGGCGGGCTCCGCGCCGTCCAGCGCGCCGACCCGGGCGGCCAGGGTCAGCACCCGCCGCACCGCGTCGTCGACGTCCGCCTCGGCCACCCGGCCGTCGCGGACGGCGGCGGCCAGCGCCTCGCCGTAGACGGTCCGCGGGCCGGGCATGGCGACGTCGAGCCCGCCCGCCATGCCTCCGGCGGTGTCACGGGCGGCCATCCAGTCGGAGACGATGAAGCCGTCGAACCCCCACTCGCCGCGCAGCACGCCCCGCTGCAGGGCGCGGTGCTCGGTCATCGTGGCGCCGTTGACCCCGTTGTAGGCGGCCATGACGCCCCAGGGGCGGGCGTCCTTGACGATGGTTTCGAAGGGCGCGAGATACAGCTCGCGCAGCGCCCGCGCGCCCACCTGGTTGTCGACGCTGAAGCGCTCGGTCTCCGCGTCGTTGGCCACGAAGTGCTTGACGGTGGTGCCCACCCCGCCGTCCTGGACGCCGCGTACGTAGCCGGTGCCGATCGCGCCGGTGAGATACGGGTCCTCGCTGTACGCCTCGAAGTGGCGGCCGCCCAGCGGGGAGCGGTGGAGGTTCACGGTCGGGGCGAGCAGGACGTGCACCCCCTTGCGCCGCGCCTCCTGGGCCAGCAGCCGCCCCGCGCGGCGGGCCAGCGCCGGGTCCCAGGTGGCGGCGAGGGCGGTGGGGCTGGGCAGGGCGATGGAGGGGTCGTCGGCGGTCCAGCGCACGCCTCGTACGCCGATCGGGCCGTCCGACATCACCAGCGAGCGCAGGCCGATGGCGGGGACGGCGGGCAGGGACCACATGTCCTGCCCGGACAGCAGCCGGGCCTTGGTATCCAGATCGAGCGCGCCGAGGGCCTTCTCGACGGCACTGCTCACACCCGCACTGATCGCGTCTGCCACGGTCGGCCTCCTTGAGTCGCCCATATCGTGGCCCCGGTTCCCTGTAATCCGGTAGGTGTCGTTACTGTTTCGTTATCAAACCTGCCTTACGGTACTTCCATGAACAAGCTGGATGACGATTCGCCGACCCGGCGCGGCCAGGAGCGGCGCGCGGAGATCGTCCGCCGCGCCCTCGAAGTCATCGCCGAGCGCGGCTACCGGGGCACCACCCTGAGCGCGGTCGCCGAGCGCGCCGGGCTCACCCAGCAGGGGCTGCTGCACTACTTCCCCACCAAGGACGCCCTGCTCATCGCCGTGCTGGCGGAGCGCGACCAGTGGGACACCGGCGCCGCGCGGCGGGACGGCGGCGGCACCTGGCCGCTGGAACTGCTCGCCTCCCTGGTGGAGTACAACGCGATGCGCCCCGGCATCGTGCAGACCTTCTCCGCACTGCTGGGCGAGAGCGTCACCGAGGACCACCCCGCGCGCGACTGGTTCACCCACCGCTACGAGCGGGTGCGCGCCGACATGGCGGACACCCTGCGCGGCGAGTTCGGCGACCGACTGCCCGGCGGGCTCACCCCCGAGAGCGCCGCGCCGCTGCTGGTCGCGGTGCTGGACGGGCTGCAGTTCCAGTGGCTGCACGATCCGGACGCGGTGGACATGCCCGGCCTCTTCCGCGTCTTCGTCTCCCTGCTGACCCCGGGAGACGACGACGCCACCGGATAGGCGCTCAGTCGGCGGTGGCCGGGCAGGTGTACCGCTCCCCGGGCCCCCACTTCTCGCGGATGTCGGCCGCGGTGACCGCCCCGCACAGCAGCGCGGTCCGCGACGCGCCCTCGGGCGCGCCGTGCAGGACGGCCACCAGCTTGTCGGCGGTCAGCCGCCCGCCGCCGGCCACCCCGTGGGCGTCGATCCGGCCGGTCGCCCCGTTGAATCCGCCGCTGCCCAGGCCCTGGTAGAGCACGGCCTGCACCAGCGCCCGGTCCAGCCGCCCGTCCCGCTTCCCGCTGCCCACCCAGGCCTCGTCGATGGCCTGGGACAGATAGCACAGCGCGTCCCAGGCCAGCGGGGAGTGCCCGTCGAGCCGCATCGCCCGGGCCAGCACCCCGCGTTCGCGGCCGTACTGCGCGTCGTACGCCCGCAGATACGCCTGGGCGCTCTCGCCGCCGACCCGGGAGGGCTCGCCGTGCGAGACGTAGTACAGGTTCAGCCCCTGGAAGATCGCCCATGGATTCTGGCCCAGCAGCAGCGCGTTGGTGACATCGTCGCCGCCGAGCACGCTGACGGTCGGGCAGTCGTCGGCCATCCTGCTGTACTCGGACAGGAAGGTCACGAACTGGCTGCCGCGGGCCGTCCACACGACGCCCGTGGGCTCTCCGCCGCCCGCCACCCGGCACACCCGCTCCGCGAAGTCCTCCATCGTGTCGTACGACCGCCCGGCCGGTCCGGTGGCGCTTCCGCCCGTCCCCAGCAGCAGCGTCTCGACCGGGCCCGACCGGTATGCGGCGCGGAACGAACGGGCGAGACCGGAGCTGTACGGATCCTTCGGATCGGCGACCATCATCACCCGGCGTGCCTTCACCGGGGCGCGGCCGGGCCGGGTCACCATCGCCGCCTCCCGCGCGAAGGCCGCCATGACCCGGGCCGCGCGGGAGTCGACGGGCGCGAGCTGGTAGTAGTGCGGGCCCTGGGAGAGCAGGGAGTCGGCCGTGCCGGAGGTGCCGATCATGGGGATTCCGGCCGCGTCCAGCTTGCGGATCGCGGCGTACGTGGAGCCGCGGCTCTGGCCGAGGCCGACGGCGCCGACGATCGACGGATCGCGCCGGGCCAGCTGGACGATGGAGTCGGCGACGGCCGGGGCGTCCTCGAAGAGATGGCCCGCGTTGGCCACCAGCACCCGCACCGGAACCCGGTCGTCCGACGACAGCGCCAGGGCGTTGACATGGGCCTGGGCGAGCGCGATCCCGCGCAGCTCGGGCAGGGTGCCGCCGCGCACCGGGTCATCCGCGCCCGCGCCGCCGCTGAACGGGCCGATGTAGACCACGGTGCGATGGCGCGGCGAGCCCTCCTCGCGGCGGCGCGTCGCCGTGTCGACCGCGCCGTTCTGCCGGTCTATCTGCGCCAGCACCTCGCTGACCTGCCGCTCGTTGGTGCCCTGGGCGAACGTCTGCTGGCCCGTGGTCACCCCGACGCACTGGCCGTCCTTGCCCAGGAAGGTCTGGCCCGTACAGCTGTCGTCACCCTCGCCCCAGAACGGCCGGTAGAGGCCGCCCGCCACCATCCCCAGCGTGATCAGCGCGATCAGCGCCACCCCCGCGATCTCGGTGCGCGGGCCCCAGCGGCGGGCGGCCGCGACCAGGGTGGGGCGGCGGCCGAGCCAGTACGACGCCCGCTCGTCGTCCTCCGGCCCCTCGCTCACCGGCACGACGATCCCGGTGGGCTGACCCGCGCGCATGCCCTGCCGCTCGACCAGCTCCAGTTCGGCGCCCGCGTGGGCCAGGTCGGCCGCCTCGATGTCCGGGATGCGGGAGGCCAGCGAGCGCACCCCGGCCGCGATCGCGATCACCGACGTACAGCGCAAGTCCTCGACGGCGGAGCGCAGTTCGCGTAAGAAGCGCTGCACCCGCGAGTCCAGCGCCCCGGCCTCCTCGAAGAGCAGCACGAACCGGGTGGTGCGGCGCATCCGCCACGGGTTGAAGCGGCGGCGGCGCACCGCCCCGTCCAGGTCCGCGAGCAGCGCGTGCATCAGCACCCGGTCCAGCCGCTCCGGGTCGCTGCCCTCGCCGCCGGGGACGTGGTCGAGCGCGGAGCGGAAGAAGTCGGTGGGCGGGGTGCCGCGCTGCAGCCGGGCCCACTCCGCGTACCAGCGGCGGTGGCGGCCGCGGCCGAGCATCCGGCGGCTGGACCGGACGCCGAACAGCCAGCGCGGCAGGGTCTGGCAGAGCGGCCCGGCCACGAAGTTCCACAGCAGCTCCACGACCGAGCCGCCGCTCGCGTGGTCCCGGCCGCCGATCCGCCACAGCGTGTTGGCCGTGCGCGACCAGCGGCGGTGCTCGTCGTAGCAGTGGTTGCGCAGATCGCGGTGGCGGTATTCGACGGGCCCGTCGATGGCCGGGGCCGTGACCACCGAGTGCAGCAGCCGGAAGCCCGGCAGCCGCAGCTGCCCGGTGTCCACCGGCATGGACTCGGCGAGCTGCAGCGCGATCTGCTCGAACAGCTCCAGCGGCGGCGGATCGGCGCCGGGCGGGAGCGCCGGGAGGTACGCGTGGGGTGCCAGCACCTGGCTGCGGCCGCGCAGCCGCGACCGCAGCCCTCCCACGATCCTCCGCCCGGCCCGCCCGGCACCCTCCTCCGTCAGCAGCACCACCGGCACCCTGCTGCGGCTGCGCCGCAGCTGGATGACCAGCTTGTCGAACGCCTCGACGAAGCGCTCGACACCCGGATACGCCGGGATGCGGTCCTGTGGATCCCCCGTCGCCATCGTCCCCGTCCCCCTCTCCTACCCGCCCTCACAAAGGCGGTGGAAACAAGGGATATCCCCCGTGGGGGACGGGCTCAAGCGCGGCGGCGGGGGCAGGTCTCACATCTCGCGCGCCTCCAGCGTGATCGCACGCTCCCCCACCGCCGCGGTCCGCGGAAGCGGTACGAGCTGCTGGTGGCCCACCTCGAACCTCAGCAGGCTGCTCTCCACGAGCGCCGGGCCCGGTACGAAGTTCACCCCCGGAGCTTCCTGCACCGACCAGGAGTGCGTCAGGCCGTCGCAGAGCGCCGCGCCGCCCCCGAGCCCGTACCGCACCTGGCCCTGGGTGAGCGTGACGAGGATGTCGGCGCGCGGGATGACCGCGCCGTCCCGCAGACAGCGGTACGTCCCCGACAGGGCGACGGTGCCGCTGCTGCTCACGTATCCGACGCGGCTCACGGTGACGTTGTCGCCCCACGGCAGCGGCAGGCTCTGCCGCCCCATCTGCGGCATACCGGGCAGCCCGGCCCCGGCGGACGGCCCGGCGGGGGCCGGGGCGGGCGAGGGGGCGGGGGCCGGGGCCGCGTGGGCGGCGGGGGTGACGGGCGCGGCGATGATCAAACCGGTGACGGCACCGAGGAAGCGGCGACGGTTGCGCATGGGGTGCGTACCTCCGTGAGCGGGGCGGAATCCCTGTCGCGGAATCCCTCTGCGGAATCCCGGTGGGGGACGAAGTCCCCGTACAGCTATCGGGCCCGCCCCGCGGCCTGCGGGAACCTCACCCCCGTGCGGCGTGTCCGATACGGCTGGGTGGGTGCTCCCGCGACGCCGGGTTGACCGCCGCCCCGGTCAGCCGCCGGGTCCAGCGGGCGCAGTGCGCGCCCAGCGGGAGGAGGAAGGAGGTGGGCAGGAAGACCGCGTCCGAGACGATCATCATGGCGGACAGGAAGGGGATGCCCAGGACGGCGGCGATCGCCAGATGCTCCAGCATCATCGCCGCCAGCAGGCCGTTCTTGAGCCGCCGGTAGCCGAGCAGGAAGGGGAACGCCACCTGCGTGATGACCGTCCCGTAGCTCAGCAGATAGACCGCGAGCATGCTGTGGGCGATCAGCTCGCCGAGGGCGGGCCACGGCATGAAGTAGTCGAGGTGGAGGGCGTAGTACAGCCCGCTGCCCTCCTGCCACAGAGCGCCCTGGACCTTGTACCAGCCCGCCGTCCCGTAGATGAAGCAGACCTGGACCGCGATCACCAGCATCGCGCAGTTGTGCAGCATCGCCGTGACCGCGTCGAGCAGTTCGCGCGCCTGGTGCCCCCAGGACCACCGGTGCGCCGCGTACCCCACGCCGTGGGCCGCCCAGAACGCCCACAGGACCGCCGCCCACGCGGTGTGCGGGAAGCCGTCGGACACCCACAGGAGCAGCACCCCGAGCGCCTGCCACATCGCCGGCCCGGCCCGGTCGTACACCGGCTTCCGCTGCCGCTGGGCCCGGGCCCGGCGGCGCGCGTCGAGCGACCAGACCGCTCCACAGCGGGTGAACGCCAGGTACAGCGCCATCACCCGCATCGCGTTGTCCCCGGCGTCGCCCAGATAGATGTTCCGGCTCTCGATCGAGAGCACGGCCACCAGGAACACCACGGAGGTCGCCCGGGTGCGCCAGCCCAGCATCAGCAGGACGGACGCCACGATCGCGCCGTGGTAGACGAGTTCGAACCACCAGTGGCCGCCGGACCACAGCAGCACGCTGAACCGGTGGTCCTCCTCGATGACCTGGGCCGCCATCTCCGCCGACCAGGGGCTGCGGTCGCCCCACAGCAGCCGCCGGTGCGGCCATTCCCGGAGCAGGAAGGCGGCGGCGATCCCGCCGAGTCCGATGCGGAACAGGGCGGCCTGGTACGTGGCATGGGTGCGGGCGGCGAAGGTGATCAGCCGGGACAGACGGTCCAGTAGGGCCAGTCGGTTCACGTCACAGTCCCCTGTGGTCGTCGTCCGTCACCGGCCACCAGGGCAGGGTGCGGTGGGAGGTGTTCCGCACGGGCGCGCGGCCGCTCCAGTGCGGGGGCGATACGGGAACGGCCTGGCTGCGCAGTTGCACTGCGGTGATTCGTTCGCCGTGCGGGCCGGGCGCGCCGTGCGTGAGGCGGAGCAGGGCGATCCGCTTCAGGTATTCGGTGGAGAGCACGCCCCGCGCGTCGGTCGGCGCCTCCCGCCGGTTGTGGGTGTCCCGGTAGAAGTCCCAGGCGCGGCGGAGCAGGTTCTGATCCGCGTGGCTCGGCAGCGGGCTGTGCCGGATGGCCGCGACGTCCTGGGCCGTGAGGCTCGTCCACCGTCCCGTACGGCGCGGCCCGGAACCCTCCGTGGTCCGCACCCGGGCCTCGACGCGGACGTTCGCCTGGAGCGGCTGGGGCGCGAACAGCTTCCAGTCCTGGCCGAATTCGGGATAGACGTGCCCATCGATGACGCTTGCGTACGTCCGCTGCACCGGACTCGGCGGCGCGATACTCAGGAACACCAGGGCCAGATGCCAGAGCGCCGCGCCGAGCAGCACGAGGGCGGTCACCGACAGCAGGGCGAGTGCGGGGCCGGGCCGGGCCTGCCCGGCCCCGCCCTGCCCCTCCAGCACGGGCGCCCGGGGCGCACACACCCTGGCGGTCCCATGCCGCCCGGCGTCGTCGCCCCCGGGGAGCCCGACAATGGCCTTGGTGGACTGTTCCATGATGCTCCTGCTCACCACGCCCGGATGCTGATGGCGCTATCCGCGGATGTTGAGGCAGTTCGACCCGACACCGCCACGCGCGAGCGAGGGAGAGGCCGCGCTGCTGAACGCGACGAGGGACATGCCGCCGACACCGCTGCTGCCACTACTCCCAGGGCTGCCGCTACTCCCGCTACTGCCACTGCTCCCGCTGCTCCCGCTACTCCCAGGACTGCCGCTACTCCCGCTGCTGCCGCTGCTACTCGCTCCGCTACTGCCACTGGTGCCCCCGGTCGCCAGGCCGCCGAATCGGCTATCGCAGTCGCTGTCCTGGGTCGAGCCGCCCCGGATGGTGGCGCGGAACAGCTCGCCGAGGTCCGGGCCCTGCTGCGCCCGGGTGGAGTGGGCGCCGCCTTCCTGGTGGGTGCCGCCGAAAGCGATGGCAGCGGCAACGCACGCGCTCAGGACGACCGTTCGCAGCACTCTCTTCATCTGACCGCCTCTCTCGAAGAATCCTTCGCCGTAGCGGCGCAGCCTGCCGCTCGGCGGAACGCGGCCGTCGCACCGACACGACCGCGTCCGCCAAATGGCCCGAGGCCCTACGCGCGTACGCACCGGGCGCTGATGCCGCTATCCGCGGGAGTTGCGGCACTGCTGGCCCGCCCCGGCGCCCCTGTCGAAGGGCATCGCGGGCGCGCCGCCGCTGCCGCCGCTGCCGACCGTGGCGGATCCGAACGCCGCGAACGCGGAGTCGCAGTCGTTGTTCTGCCTCGATCCGCCCCCGAACCCGGCGCGGAACAGGTCGGCCAGCGGCGGGCCCGGCTGAGCCCGGGTCGCATGCTCGGCGCCGTCGGCCCCGTCCTGGTGAATGCCTCCGAAGGCCACGGCTGCGGCAACGCACGCGCCCATCACGACCGTTCGCAGTACTCTCTTCATCTGACCGCCTCGCTCGAAGGAATCCTTCACCGTCAGCGGCGCAGCCTGCCGGGCGGCGGAACGCGGCCGCCGCACCGACACGACCGCGTCCACCGAATGGCCCGAGATGGGGAGGTCTGGGGGTGACCGGCGCCGTCCGCGCTGTTGACGCCGTCCGGCCGTCGTTTCGATAACCATTCGACGCAGGGCCATTGACACCTCTGACACCCGGTGATTACCGTCACGCCAAGATTTCGAACGTGTGACGAAATATCGAACATCGCGAAGGGTCATAGCCTTGCGCATCACCGGAATCAGCACGCATGTCGTCGGCACCCCCTGGCGCAATCTCACCTATGTGCAGGTCCACACCGATGAGGGCATCACCGGCGTCGGCGAGACCCGCATGCTCGGCCGCACCGATGCGCTCCTCGGCTATCTCCACGAGGCCGAGAAGAACCACATCGCCGGGTCGGACCCGTTCGCGGTGGAGGACCTGGTCCGCCGGATGAAGTACGGCGACTACGGCCGCGCGGGCGAGATCGTGATGTCCGGGATCGCCTGCGTCGAGATGGCCTGCTGGGACATCAAGGGCAAGGCGCTCGGTGTGCCGGTCTGGCAGCTGCTCGGCGGCAAGGTGACCGACAAGGTCAAGGCGTACGCGAACGGCTGGTACACGGTCGAGCGCACCCCCGAGGCGTTCCACAAGGCGGCCACCACCGTGGTCGAGCGCGGCTACCAGGCGCTGAAGCTGGACCCGTTCGGCACCGGCCACTTCGAGCTGGACCACGCCGAGACGCTGCACTCGATCTCGCTGGTCGAGGCCGTGCGGGACGCGATCGGGCCGAACGCGGAGCTGCTGGTCGAGATGCACGGGCGGTTCAGCCCGTCGACCGCCGTGCGGATCGCTGGCGAGCTGGAGCGGTTCCGTCCGTCGTGGCTGGAGGAGCCGGTGCCGCCGGAGAACCTGAAGGCGCTGGCGAAGGTCGCGGAGAAGACGAACCTGCCGATCGCGACGGGTGAGCGCATCCACGACCGGATCGAGTTCCGCGAGCTGTTCGAGTCGCAGGCCGTCGACATCATCCAGCCGGACGTCGGCCACCTCGGCGGCATCGGCGAGACCCGCAAGCTGGCCGCGACCGCCGAGACCCACTACGTGCTGATCGCGCCGCACAACGTCGGCGGCTCGGTGCTGACCGCCGCGTCGCTCCAGGTCGCCGGGTGCACCCCGAACTTCAAGATCCTGGAGCACTTCAACGACTTCGCCGACGCCGAGATCAAGAAGGTAGTCAAGGGCGCGCCGCAGGTGGTGGACGGCTACTTCGAGCTGTCGCACGAGCCGGGCCTCGGCGTCGAGCTGGACACCGACGCGGCAGCCGAATTCCCGCAGCAGCAGGCCCGGTTCGACCTGTGGGCCGAGGGCTGGGAAAAGCGGGATCCCTCCGGGGGACGTGGCGAATGAGCGCCGTGAGCCGCATGGAAGAGGCGCTCGTCCTCGAACGGCCCGGCAGCCACCGGTTGGACACCCGCACCGTGGCGGAGCCCGGGCCCGGCGAGGCCAGGGTGCGGGTCCACGCGGCCGGGATCTGCGGCAGCGACCGGGAGGTCTACGAGGGCAACCGGCCCGAGGGGTACGTCCGGTATCCCGTCACCCCCGGCCATGAGTGGTCCGGGACGGTCGAGGCGGTCGGCGCGGGCGTCCCCGAAGCGCTGACCGGCCGCAAGGTCGTCGGCGAGGGATTCCGCAACTGCCAGGTGTGCGACCGCTGTCACGCCGGGGAGACCACGCTGTGCACGGCGGGGTACGAGGAGACCGGCTTCACCCAGCCCGGCGCGATGGCCACCACCCTGACCCTGCCCGCCCGGCTGCTGCACCCGCTGTCCGACGACGCCGATCTGACCGCGGCCGCGCTGCTGGAGCCCGCCGCGTGCATCGCCGCCGCCGCGCTCAAGGCGAACGCGCGGCCCGGCCAGCGGGTCGCGGTGGTGGGCACCGGGACGCTCGGCATGATCGCCGTGCAGTTCCTGGCCGCCGTCTCCCCCGCCGAGCTGCTGGTGGTCGGCACCCGGCCGGACCGGGAGCAGCTGTCGCTGTCGTTCGGGGCCACGTCCTTCATCACGAACGACCGCCTCGACGGCGTCCGGGGCGGCTTCGACATCGTCATCGAGACCGCCGGGTCCGCCCCCGCCGCCCGCACCTCCGCCGCGCTGCTGCGGCGCGGCGGACGGCTGGTGCTCACCGGGATCCCGGCGGCGGACACGGCAGACGGGCTCGACCCGACCGACCTGGTCGTACGGCAGATCGAGGTACAGACCGTGTTCGGGGCCGCGCCGGACGCGTGGGCGCACGCGGTGCGGGTCTTCGACGCGGGGCTGCTGACGCTGCTGCCGCTGGTGACCCACGAACTGCCGCTCAGTGACTTCGCCACCGCCATCGAGCTGGTGGGAAGCGGTGATCCGAAAGTGGGCAAGGTCCTGCTGCGGCCCGCGTAGCCCTTCCGGTATCCCCCGGGGAGCACCCTCGCTCCCCGAAAACCTGAACGGTCCTCAAAGACGAGGGCTTCACCTAGTCCTTACGGCGATACAAGGAGCACCGTGACCACCGCCGCCTCAGCCCGCCCCTCCGGCCCCCGCCGTCCCGCCGACGCCGCCCTCACCGCGCTCGGCCACGCGGCGCCCGAGCCCGACCCCGCCGACGCCTCCGCGCACTCCTTCCCCGACGGCGGCACCTGGCGCACCGAGATCCCGTCCGTCGAGGGCCCGGAGGCGCTGGCCACCGTGTTCAAGGAGGCCGGGCGGCTCGACGTACCGATCCACCGGATCAGCCAGGGCAGCGGCGTCTGGATGCTCACCGACGCCGAGATCACCGAGATGGTGGAGTCCTGCGCGGAGCACAATGCCGAGCTGTGCCTGTTCACCGGGCCGCGCGGCACCTGGGACATCGGCGGCGCCACCCGCTCCGACTCCGGCGGCGGCGGTCTGCGGGCCCGCGGCCACGACGCGGTCGCCGGATGCGTGGAGGACGCCCTGCGGGCCGCCTCGCTCGGGGTGAAGTGCCTGCTGGTCGCCGACGAGGGCGTGCTGTGGCTGCTGCACCAGCTCCGCGAGCGCGGGGAGCTGCCCGCGGACACCACCTTCAAGCTGTCCGCGCTGGTGGGCCCGGTCAATCCGGCCTCGTTCGCGGTGTACGAGCGGCTGGGCGCCGACTCGATCAACATCCCCTCCGATCTGACGCTGGAACACCTCACCGAGATCCGCCGGATCTCCCGCGCCCCGATGGACTTCTACATCGAGGCCCCGGACGACCTCGGTGGTTACGTACGGCTCTACGACGCGGCCGAGTTGATCCGCCGCGGCGCCCCCATCTATCTGAAGTTCGGGCTCAGCAAGTCTCCGGGGATCTACCCCTACGGCGCGCAACTGCGGGACGTGGCGCTGAACAGCGCGCGCGAGCGGGTGCGCCGCGGCCGGCTCGTGCTCGATCTGCTCGCCCGGCTGGGTGCGGAGGGCGGGCTGTCGCCGCTGGGCTCCCGGCTGCCGGGGCCGCTGCGGCGGTTCCCCGTCACCGACGCGGAGATCACCACCGCGGACGCCGGCACGGCACCCCAGAAGTCCTGAGCAATGACGCCCCAGGGAAGGACCCCATCACCATGCGTACGGTAAGAGGCGCACGAGCCGCGGCGATAGCCGCCGGCCTCCTCGCGCTCTCGCTGACCGCCACGGCCTGTGGCCAGGAGGCGGTCGGTGGCAGTCGGTACAAGAGCAAGGAAAAGGGAGGGACGATCGGCATCGCGATGCCGACCAAGTCCTCCGAGCGGTGGATCACCGACGGCCGCAACGTGGCCAAGCAGTTCAAGGCGGCGGGCTACAAGACGGACCTTCAGTTCGGCGAGGACGACGTCCGCACCCAGGTGGCCCAGCTCGAAAACATGATCACCAAGGGCCACCGGCTGCTGGTGATCGCGCCGATCAACGGCGGGGCGCTCAACGACGTCCTGAAGCAGGCCCATGAGGCCAACATTCCGGTGATCTCCTACGACCGGCTGCTCCTGGGCACGAAGAACGTCGACTACTACGCGACCTTCGACAACGAGAAGGTCGGCAGGCTCCAGGGCCAGTACATCGTCGACAAGCTGGGGCTGGCCAAGGGCCGCAAGGGCCCGTTCAACATAGAGCTGTTCGCCGGGTCGTCGGACGACAACAACACCGGGTACTTCTACAAGGGCGCCATGAGCGTGCTCAAGCCGTACATGGACAAGGGCGAGCTGGTCGTCCGCTCCAAGCAGACCAGTCTCAACCAGCTCTACACCGAGAAGTGGAGCGGAAGCGCCGCCCAGGACCGCATGGAGGACCTGCTCAACAAGGCGTACGGCAACGACGACGTCGACGCCGTGCTCTCGCCGTACGACGGCATGTCCATCGGCATCCTCTCGGCGCTCAAGAGCGCCAGCTACGGGACGAAGGCCAAGCCGTTCCCGGTGGTGACCGGGCAGGACGCGGAGCTGGCCTCCGTGAAGTCCATCGTCCGGGGCCAGCAGACGCAGACCATCTACAAGGACCTCCGCAAGCTGGCGAAGGCCACCGTGCAGATAGCCAAGGCGGAGCTGACCGGCGGCAAGCCCCCGATCAACGACACCAAGTCGTACGACAACGGCGAGAAGGTCGTGCCGACCTATCTGCTCAACCCGGTCAGCGTCGACAAGTCCAACACCCAGGTGCTGGTCGACCAGGGTTACTACACCGCGTCGCAGCTGAAGTAGGGCGGGTCCGGGCTATGAGCACCATTCTCGAACTGCGCTCCATCACCAAGACGTTCCCCGGTGTCAAGGCGCTCTCCGACGTCAACCTCCGTGTGCGCCAGGGCGAGATCCACGCCCTGTGCGGGGAGAACGGCGCGGGCAAGTCCACCCTGATGAAGGTGGTCAGCGGAGTCCATCCGCACGGTTCCTACGACGGCGAGATCCTCTTCGACGGCGAGGCCTGCTCCTTCAAGGACATCCGCGCGAGCGAGCAGCGCGGCATCGTCATCATCCACCAGGAACTCGCGCTGATCCCGTATCTGTCCATCGCCGAGAACATCTTCCTCGGCAATGAACACGCCACCCGTGGCCTGATCAGCTGGAACGAAACCCTCAAGCACGCCAACGCGCTGCTCAAGCGGGTCGGTCTGACGGATTCGCCGCAGACCCGGGTCACCGACATCGGCGTGGGCAAGCAGCAGCTCGTGGAGATCGCCAAGGCGCTCGCCAAGGAGGTGAAGCTGCTGATCCTGGACGAGCCGACCGCGGCGCTCAACGACGAGGACAGCGGCAAACTCCTCGATCTGCTGCTGGAGTTCAAGGCGCAGGGCATCTCCTCGATCATCATCTCGCACAAGCTGAACGAGATCCGCCGGGTGGCCGACTCCGTCACCATCCTGCGCGACGGCCAGTCCATCGAGACGATGTCGGTCCGGGAGACCCCGGAGTCCGAGCCGGAGGTCTCCGAGGACCGCATCATCCGCGGCATGGTCGGCCGCGACCTCGACAGCCGGTTCCCCGAGCGCACCCCGTACGAGGGCGAGGATGCCGCCGAGGTGGCCCTGGCCATCGAGGACTGGACCGTGCACCACCCCATCGACCAGCAGCGCAAGGTCGTGGACGGGGTGTCGCTGAACGTCCGGCGCGGCGAGATCGTGGGCATCGCCGGGCTGATGGGCGCGGGCCGCACGGAGCTGGCGATGAGCGTCTTCGGGCGGACGTACGGGCGCTACGCGGGCGGCCGGGTCCTCCGCGACGGCCAGGAGGTCCGTACCCGTACCGTGCCGGAGGCCATCGACCACGGCATCGCGTACGTCACCGAGGACCGCAAGACGTACGGGCTCAACCTCGGGGACACCATCAGCCGCAACGTGTCGCTCTCCTCGCTCCCGAAGGTGGCCCGCCGCGGCGTGGTCAACGAGCACGAGGAGTCGCGGGTCGCCGAGCGGTTCCGCAAGACCATGAACATCAAGGCACCGACGGTCTTCGAGCGGGTCGGCCGGCTCAGCGGCGGCAACCAGCAGAAGGTCGTCCTCAGTAAGTGGATCTTCGCTGGCCCCGAGGTGCTCATCCTCGACGAGCCCACCCGTGGGATCGACGTCGGGGCCAAGTACGAGATCTACACGGTCATCAACGACCTGGCGGCGCAGGGCAAGGCCGTCGTCTTCATCTCCTCCGAGCTGGGCGAGCTGCTGGGGATGTGCGACCGGATCTACACGATGGCGGCCGGACGGCTGACCGGGGAGGTTCCCCGGGCCGAGGCGACCCAGGAAGTTCTGATGCGCCATATGACAAGGGACAGAGGAGACGAAGGATGAGCACGGCCACCCAGAAGACCGAGAGCCCGGCGCCACCGCCGGCCGAAGGCTCCAAGAGCCTCGGGACGCTGCTGCTGCAGGGCATGCGGACCAATATGCGGCAGTACGGGATGCTGGTCGCGCTCGCCCTGATCATCGTCATCTTCCAGATCTGGTCGGACAACATCCTGCTGCGTCCGGGGAACGTCACCAGCCTGGTGCAGCAGAACGGCTACATCCTCATTCTCGCCATCGGCATGATGATGGTGATCATCGCGGGGCACATCGACCTGTCGGTCGGCTCGCTCGTCGCCTTCATCGGCGCGGCTGCCGGCGCTATGATGATCAAGAACGATATGCCCTGGGGCGTCGCGGTCGTCCTCTGTCTGCTGATCGGCGCGCTGGCCGGGGCCTGGCAGGGCTTCTGGATCGCGTACATCGGGATTCCGTCCTTCATCGTCACCCTCGCCGGAATGCTGGCCTTCCGCGGCGGCACCCAGATCCTGCTCGACGGGCAGTCCCTGTCGCCGTTCCCGGACAGCTTCGAGAAGCTGAGCACCGGCTTCATCCCGGAGATGGGCCCGTACACGCAGTACCACAACCCCACGATGGTGCTCGGCCTCATCGTGTGCGCGGCCGTCGTCTGGCAGGAGTGGCGCGGTCGGCAGCAGCGCGCGGCCTACGAGCTGGAGGTGGTCCCGCTCGGGCTGTTCTTCGTCAAGTGCGCGGCGATCGTGGCCGCCGTGATGGCGTTCACCATGACGCTGTCCAGCTGGCACGGCGCGCCGTACGGGCTGCTGATCCTGGCCGTGCTCTTCGTGATCTTCAGCTTCGTGATGCGCAACACCGTCATCGGGCGGCATGTGTACGCGCTCGGCGGCAACCAGCCGGCGGCCAAGCTCTCGGGTGTCCGGGACAAGCGCGTCACCTTCCTGGTCTTCGTCAACATGGGCCTGCTGTCCGCGCTCGCCGGAATGGTCTTCGCCGCCCGGCTCGGCTCGGCCACTCCCAGCGCGGGCCTCAACTTCGAACTGGAGGCCATCGCCGCGGCGTTCATCGGCGGCGCGTCGGCCAGCGGCGGTGTCGGCACGGTACTGGGCGCGATCATCGGTGGCCTGGTGCTCGGTGTGCTCAACAACGGCATGTCGCTGGTGGGCATCGGCACCGACTACCAGCAGGTGATCAAGGGACTGGTGCTGCTGGCGGCGGTCGGCTTCGACGTGTGGAACAAGCGCCGGGTCGGTTCGTAGTCCATCCAACTACCTTTTGTGGAGCCGCACATGACGCACCAAAGAAACACGAGCAGACGCACGGTGATCACGGCCGCGGCGGCCGCCGCCGGAGTGGCGGCCGCGGGCCCCGCGTACGCGACGGGCAGCGCCACCGGCGCGTCCGCGTCCGGCGCGTCCGGCGCCACCGGCGCATCCGGGAAGGGCGAGGGACACGCGGTGAAGGAACACTTCGGCACGCTGGCCGACGGCACGAAGGTCGACCGCTGGACGATCGAGAACGGCCGCACCCGGCTCTCCGTGCTGTCGTACGGCGGTGTCGTCCAGTCCCTGGAGATCCCCGACCGGCACGGCCGCCGGGCCAACGTCTCGCTGGGCTTCTCCGACCTGGACGCGTACGTCGCCAGCAGCCCGTACTTCGGCGCCCTCATCGGCCGCTACGGCAACCGCATCGCCCGCGGTACGTTCACCCTCGACGGGAAGGCGTACCAGCTGCCCGTCAACGACGGCCCCAACAGCCTCCACGGCGGTGACAAGGGCTTCGACAAGCGCGTCTGGTCCGTCGAGCCGTTCCGGAAGGGTGCCGACGTCGGCCTCACCCTACGCCGGGTCAGCCCCGACGGCGAGATGGGCTACCCGGGCACGCTCACCGTGCGCGTCGACTACACCCTGACCGCGGCGGGCGACTTCCGCGTCGACTACGAGGCCACCACGGACAAGGCCACCGTCGTCAACCTCACCAACCACACCTACTACAACCTGGCCGGGGAGGGCTCGGGGTCCATCTACGACCACCGCCTCCAGATCGCGGCCTCCCGCTACACCCCGGTCGACAAGACCCTCATCCCGACCGGCGAACTGGCCAAGGTCGCCGGGACCCCGTTCGACTTCCGCCGCGCCAAGGAGATCGGCCGGGACATCCGAGACGCGCACCAGCAGGTGCTGTACGGGCAGGGGATCGACCACAACTTCGCGCTCGACAAGGGCCTGACGCGCCGTCCCGAGCACATCGTGACGGTGACCGAGCCGGAGTCGGGCCGGGTGATGAAGATCGCGACGACCGAGCCGGGCGTGCAGTTCTACACGGGTAACTTCCTGACCGGCACCTTCGCCGGTACGTCCGGCCAGGTCTACCGCCAGGGCGACGGCTTCTGCCTGGAGACCCAGCACTTCCCGGACTCCCCCAACCAGCCGTCCTTCCCCTCCACGGTGCTGCGCCCCGGCGCCACCTACCGCTCCACGACGGTGCACTCCTTCTCGACCCGCTGAGTCCCGGCACTCCCCCTCCCGCTCCGCGTTCGCGCGGGCGGGAGGTTCGTCGTTTCCCCGCCCCTCCCGAGAGGCCCCCGTATGAGACCGCTCCGTACCCTGCTCGCCCTCGCCGCCCTCCCCCTGGCCCTCACCACCCCGGCGACCGCCCAGGAACGGACGCCCACCGTGGAGGAACAGCGGCTCGACCAGGCCGCCGCCCAGGAGATCCTGCGCCGCAGCGGCTTCGACGACGTGGCGCCGGGCTTCGCGCGGGATCTGGCGCGCGTACGGTCCGTGGCCGAAGCCGAGCGCGTCGTGCGCCGGGACGGCGGGCGGCTGTGGCAGCGCGCGGTGGACCGGGTGCAGGGGCGGGGGCCCGCGGGCGGTGACCTGAGCCGCGACGACGACCGGCCGCTGTACTGGGCCCGGCTGGGGATGACGCGGGCGCTGGGCGAGTGGAAGCCGGACTTCCCGCTGGGCGAGGCCCGCCGGGCGACCCTCCTGACCGCCCTGGAGCGGAACTCCCGCGGGCAGGACTCTCTCGACCTCCCGCCCGGCAAGCACATCAAGCGCGTCGTCGTCACCGG
Source organism: Streptomyces sp. NPDC041200 (assembly GCF_055591805.1). Taxonomy (NCBI): domain Bacteria; kingdom Bacillati; phylum Actinomycetota; class Actinomycetes; order Kitasatosporales; family Streptomycetaceae; genus Streptomyces; species Streptomyces sp. NPDC041200. The sequence continues at coordinate 472,703 of NZ_JBVIZF010000003.1, forward strand.
CTTCGACCCGTTCCAGCTGGACGCCGACATACGCCGGTCCAACCCGTCCGGCGCGGCGGCGCTCGCGCTGGACGGGGTGACGCTCCGTACGCCCGAGGGCCCGGCGCGCGTCGAGACCGCCGTCTTCCCCGTCCGCTGGGCGGACTTCGCGGACGGCACGGTCGAGCGCACCCTCCTCCCCGTCTTCCGCCCCGGTCCGCGCCAGGCCGACGCCTTCATGACCGTGAGCCAGGGCCGGGTGGGCCGCTTCGACGTCGAGCGCACCAACGGCGCGTGGCGCGGGGGCTATCCGGACAACGCCAACGTCTCCCGGACCGAGACCGTCCCGATCCCGGCCGGTGTGCCGACACCGCACCCGCAGCCGCAGTGGACGGCGACCACCCTCCCGTACGCCGCGATCGTCGCGGCGGACACCGGGCCCGCCCCCGTGTACGACAACACCACCGTCACCGAGATCCCGGCGGGCGCCACCGCCCCGGTGGTCCGCCCGGGCGGCCCGACGCCCGGCTCGACGGCCCGCGCGGGCGGTGGCGGCGACTACCTCTCCAACGAGATCGCCTACCGCGCCACCCTGCTGCGCGACGCCGTCGGCCTGAAGGTCCCGGGCGGTCATCTCCACACCCCGGTGCTCCAGTTCGGCCCGGACAACACCGACCCGGCGACGGGCCGGATCACCGACCCGGACTTCGTCCGCGACCGCGAGGCCATCACCGCCCAGGTGCGCTCGGTGCTCACGGTGACGGCCACCGGCCTGTGACGGCTCAGTGGGCGGTGAGACCGCCGTCGACCACCAGCTCGGTACCGGTGACGAACGACGACTCGTCGCCCGCGAGGAAGAGCATGGCCGAGGCGATCTCGTCGGCGCGGCCCGCGCGGCGCATCGGGGTGCGCACGATGTCCGGCTGCTGATCGCCCTGCTCGTCCAGGAGGTCCTGGATCATCGGCGTGGCGACGACACCGGGGTGGATGGAGTTGACCCGTATCCCCTGACGGGCGTACTCCACCGCCGCGGTCTTGCTGAGCAGCCGTACCGCGCCCTTGGACGCCTGGTAGGCGGCGGCCGCGCCGCTTCCCACGAGCCCCAGGACGGACGACGTGTTGATCACCGAGGCGTTGCCGGTGGCGCGCAGCAGGGGCATGGCCGCCTTCATCCCCAGCCAGGTGCCCTTCTGGTTCACGTCGATGACGCGGTCCCATGTGTCCTCCCGGGTGTCCTCGATGCCCGGCCAGTCCAGGATGCCCGCGAGATTGACGAGGACGTGCAGCGTGCCGAACCGCTCGCGGACGGTGGTCATCACCCGGTCCCATTGCCGGGCGGAGGAGACGTCCAGGCACGCGGAGACGGTCTCAGCGCCGGTCTCCTCCTCGATCTGCTGGGTGAGTGCCGTGAGGCTCTCCTGATGGATGTCGGTGAGGACCAGCCGCGCGCCTTCGCGGGCGAACAGCTTCGCGGTCGCCGCGCCGATCCCTCCCGTCGCACCGGTGATCAGTGCGGTCTTGCCGTCGAGTCGTTGTCCGTGCATGGCGGTTTTCATCTTCTTTCTGTCAGGCGGTCAGGCGGTCAGGCGGCGGTGAAGCCGCCGTCGGCGGCGACGACGGCGCCGGTCATGAAGCCGGAGCGGGGCGAGGCGAGGAAGCCGATGATCTCGGCGATCTCCTCCGGCTGCGCCACGCGGCCCAGCGGGTGCGCGCCTGCGAAGGAGCGCAGGTAGGCGCGGCTGTCGTCACGGATGTCGTCGAGCATGTCGGTCTCGATCACGCCCGGTGCCACGATGTTGGCGCGGATGTCATGGGGGCCGCCCTCCAGCGCGATCACCTTGGTGAGCTGCGCCAGGGCTCCCTTGGACGCGGTGTAGGCCGACCCCTCGGGCAGCGCGACCGTGCAGGTGTAGGAGCCGACGTTGACGATGGCCCCGCCTCGCCCCCGCTCGCGCATGGCGCGGAACGCCTCCCGGGCGTGCAGGAACGCGCCGCGGGCGTTGACCGCCATCAGGGCGTCCCAGTCCTCCGCCGTGGTGTCGGTGAAGGGTTTGTTCAGCGTCCGCCCCGCGTTGTTGACCAGGATGTCCAGGCCGCCGAAGCGCTCCCGCGCCAGCTCCACCCCGCGCACGGCCGTCTCCTCCCGGGACACGTCGCCGACGAGAGTGGCCACGCCGTCGTACTCCGCGGTCAGGTCCTTCACCTCGGGCCGGATGTCCTCGGCCACGACGCGTACGCCACGGGCGTGCAGCCACGCCACGGTGGCCCTGCCCACGCCGCGTGCGGCGCCGGTCACCACCGCGACCGCGCCGCGCAGTCCGTCGCCGTCCGGCGTGGGCTGTCGGTCGGTGTCTGTCGTCATCGCCGTGCTTCCTGTCCTGTCGGGCCCGTCGGGTGTATTCCCCTTCCGCCACCGAGACTGGAGGCTCCGGAAGCCGCCGACCAGGACGTTCGCTGCCTGGGTGTGGCACACCCAGGCTGTGCGCCCGTCGCCTGATTAGCCTGGGGGCATGTCGGACAACACCCTGGGAGACTTCCTGCGCGCCCGGCGCTCCGGCCTGCGGCCCGAGGACGTCGGCATGGCGAGCTACGGCGTACGGCGCGTCGCCGGGCTACGCCGTGAGGAGGTCGCGGTGCTGGCCGGAGTGAACGTCGACTACTACACCCGCCTCGAACAAGGCCGTGAACGCCACCCCTCGCCCCAGGTCCTCGACGCCCTCAGCCGCGCCTTCCACCTCGACACCGACGCCCACGCCCACCTCCACCGGCTGGCGGGCACCGCGCCGATCGATAGCCCGGTGCCGCCGCGGAACACGGTCAGTCCGGCGCTGCGCCAGCTCATGGACGGCTACCCCCACACCCCGGCCTTCGTCCTCAACCGCACCCTGGACATCCTGGCCACCAACGCCCTGGCCGACGCCCTGTACTCGCCCTTCGACCCCGCGGACAATCTCGCCCGCATGACCTTTCTCGATCCGGCCGGCCGGGATTTCTACCCCCGCTGGGACTGGACCGCGCAGGCCGCCGTGGCCAACCTCCGCCAGGCGGCCGGTTTCGATCCCGATGACCCCCGGCTGAACGCGCTCATCGACACCCTGACGGAGCGGAGCACCGACTTCTCGACGCTGTGGCAGGCCCACACCGTGCGCGGCAAGACCCGCGAAGCCAAACAGCTCAACCACCCGGACGTCGGCCCGCTCACCCTCACCTACCAGGCCTTCGACGTCCGCGACGCGCCCGGCCAGCAACTCGTCATCTACCACGCCGAACCGGGCAGTCCCAGCGCCGAAGCGCTGTCCCTGCTGGGCACCATGAATGCCACCAGGCGATACGACGCACAAACCCCGCTCCCGTAGCACCGCGGCGCTCCCACCCCTCGTGTCCTCCCTCTCGCCTTCTCCCCCTGGGGTTTTCCCTCGTGCTTTCGTGGGTTGTGCAACCATTCCCCTCTCGGACACCTCTACCTCCACGACTCGTCCGTACCCAATGGAGGTTTTGTGCGCAAGAGGACCAGAGGTGTGGTGGGCGCAGCAGTCGGCGCCGCCGTGACCGCAGCCGTGGCCGCCGGGGCCCACGCCGCCGTACCGGACGGCGACGGGCCCGGCCAGAAGCAGCCTGCCGCGGCGGGAAAGACCACACCGGGCGACATCGACCACGACGGCTACGCCGACCTCGGTGTGGGCGCGCCTGACGGCACCGTCTCCGGGAAGTCCAAGGCGGGCTACGTGGGCGTGACCTACGGCGCCCGGTCCGGCGTCGACACCGCCCGGCACAGCACGCTGTCGCAGGCGAGCCCGGGAGTTCCCGGCGCCCCCGAGGCCGCGGACCACTTCGGCTCGGCGGTCGTGCGCGGCGATGTGGACGGGGACGGCTACACCGACCTGATCGTCGCCGCGAACTACGAGGCCATCGGCACCACCAAGCGGGCCGGTTCCGTCACGGTCGTCTTCGGCGCCAAGGGCGGCCTCTCCAGCGACGCCATCGCCTTCCACGCGCCGCAGGCCACCGCCTACGCGCTGTTCGGCGACACGTTGGCCGTGGGCGATTACAACCACGACGGCCGCGACGACATCGCAATCTCCGACGGCACCAAGATCCAGCTCGTGAACGGCGCGGCAAACCTGCGCAAGACGGCCACCCCGAAGATGACGGCCGTCACCCCGCCCGGCGGCGGGGCGGGCATCGAGCACCTGTCCTCCGGCGATATCAACGGGGACGGCTTCGCCGACCTGGTCACCGTCGCCTACCAGGACGACCCCGCCGACGAGGGCACGCTCGGCGTGCTGCCGGGCTCGTCCGGCGGTCTGAAGAACACCCCGCTGGGCGAGGACGTCCCGCTGCCGTTCGCCTCGTACCGGGCCGTGGTCGGTGACATCAACGGCGACGGCAAGGACGATGTCGTCACGGACACCGGCTTCACGGACGGCCCGGACAACGCGCGCCTGCGCACGTACCCGGGCACCGCCGCGGGGCTCGACACCGCCAACTCGGTGATCTGGAAGGGCAAGCAGCAGAACGGCATCGCCTCCCGGCTCACCGACATCAACGGCGACGGCCACGACGACCTCGTGATCGGCGACACCGACGCCGAGACCCCCGATGGGTACAACAACGCCGGCGCCATCACCGTGCTCAAGGGAACCGAGGACTGGCTGACCGACGCGGGGGCGCAGACCTTCTCCCTCGACACCGAAGGCGTCCCCGGCGAGATGACGGGCAACGACTGGTTCGGCGACTCCGTCTCACCGGCCGACTACAACGGCGACGGCAAGCCCGACCTGGCCGTCGGGATCCCCAACCGCACCGAGGGCGCGGGCGCGACAGCCCTCCTGTACGCGGGCACCGACGGACTCACCGCCGAGGGCTCCGCCCTCATCGGCCCGGCCGACCTCGGCGCCCCGACGACCGATGCCGCCTTCGGCAAGGAACTGTCGGCCCCCGCCACGAAGTAGCACGATCCCGTCGTCGGACAACCGGCGGCCGGGCCCGGCCCACCCGGGCCAGGCCGCCTCGTCCTTGCCCAGTGCTACGCCGGCGAACCCTGCCGGTCGGCGAGCAGCAGAGCCAGGGGACCGGCGGGGAGGAGAAAGCGCCCCTGCGAAGCCGCGTCGATCGCGTCGCCCATCGGCCACCAGGAGAGCGTGAAGTCCTGTTCGGTGGGGGTGAGTTCCTGCGGCCCGCAGGTGAGGCGCCGCGCCTCGAAGAGGTGCACGCGAGCGGTTGAGCCGAGCGTGATGGCGTACGAACCCAGCGACCGCCATGCCTCGGCGGTGATCCCCGCCTCTTCCCGCAGCTCCCGCCGCGCGCACTCCTCCGCCGTCTCCCCCTGCTCCTGTCGCCCGCCCGGCAGGAACAGATACTCGCCCCCGTGGCGGGGGAAGTGCGCACTCAGCAGCGCCACCAGCCCGTCGGCGTCACGGGCCACCACAACGGAGGCGTCGCGGACCGGGTGATGGGCGGCGTGAACCGTCACGCGGTTGCCGCGGTGTCGCCCTGGGTGGGGGCCTGGTCCTCGCCTGTCAGGTCGCGGACCAGCAGGGTCGCGCCCGCTACGGCGCCGGGCATCAGGAAGACCGCTACCAGGGGGAGCAGGAAGAGCAGGGCCAGGGGGAGGCCGAAGCCCACGGTGAGGAGGCGGCGGCCGCGGAGCAGGCGGCGGCGTTCCTTGAGCAGGACGCCGCGGCGCAGGAGGGCGACCGAGGTCAGTTCCTCGGCGAGGAAGAAGCCGGTCACGCAGAGGGCGAGGGCCGGGATCACGGTCTGGCCGACGACCGGGATGAAGCCGAGGGCGAAGAAGAGCACGCTCCACAGGGTGACGCGGATGAGCAGGACGATGGCCTCGCGGATGCCGATCCACACCTCCTGCCAGGTGGACAGGCCGGATTCGGGGACGGCGCCGCCCTCGGTGCGGTCGACCGCCTCGGAGAGGGATTCGTAGAAGGGCTGGCCGACCAGGAGCGTGACCGCGGTGAACGTGATCACCGCGAGGAAGAGGCAGGCGGCGGCGAAGAGGATCGCGAGCGCGCCACGGAAGGCGCCGAGCCAGGGTGAGGACCAGTCGTCGGCGAAGGGGGTTGCCCAGGAGATGACGTCGTCGGTCCAGAAGAAGAGCACGACGAGCGCGGCCGCGTAGCCGACGAGGGTGATGAGGGCCGGGATCATCCCGATCCCCCACCACCTCCCGTGCTGGGCCACCCAGCGTTGGCCCTTCACCAGATAGCCGATGCCCACTCCAAGATCACGCATGGGCGGAAGCCTACTTGGCTACCGGGGCGCGTAGATGACGCCCAGCTTGTCGATCTCGTCACCGGCGCGGCCGGTGAAGCCGGCGATCTGCCACCCGGCGGGGGCGGTGTAGGTGGCGGTGTCGGAGGTGGGCGTGCCGGTGGCCAGGGTGCGGCCGGTGTCGGTGGTGAAGGCCGCGGAGAACAGGCGGGTGCGGTTGTCCTTCTTGCCGCGGGTGAGGGTGACGGAGGTGAGGTGTTCGGCGGGGCCGAGGGTGAGGGTGGCCGGGGTGCCGCCGCTGCCGCCGTGGCTGAGGGTGGTGCCGCCGGAAAGGGTCAGGGACACGCCGTCGAGGCGGGAGCCGCCGCGCAGGGTGAGGGTGCGGGGCGCGGGGGTGGCGGGCAGGTCGTCGGCGTCGTTGAAGGCGGTGCCGTGCGGCCCGCCGAACTGGTCCCCGGCGCGGAGCGTGTCGGCCGCCTTCCAGGAGAAGTCCACGGTGTGCGGGTAGTGGTCGGACAGTGGTTTGCCCTCGGCGTCGAGGAAGGAGGTGTCCTCGTTGTTGTAGCGGGTGGCGGTGAGGGAGAGGAGGGGGCCGGAGCGGTACAGGACCTTGTCGACGACCTCGCAGGTGTTGGTGACGCTCGAAGGGTCGCACACGAGCGCGTCGGACCCGGCGGGCGGGGCCGAGCCGCCGCGGACGAGGTTCACCCAGGCGTCGGTGAGGCCGTTGCGGGTGGCGAGGTCGCGGATGTTGTCGGCGGCGCGGGTGTAGCGGGTGTTGGTGTCGCCCATGACGAGCACCGCGTTTCCGGCCGAGTTGGCGGCGATGAAGTCGGAGAGCTGGGTGATGTTGGCGCGGCGGGCGGCGAGGTCGGCGTCGGTCGTGCCCGCGTTGGTGTGCACGTTGTAGAGGTCCAGGTACGCGCCTTCGGCGAGCCGCACCCGGGCGAGCGTGAAGCCCTTGGGGGTGAGGCAGTCGGTGCCGTTGCACTTGTTCCACTTGACCCGCTCGAAGTCGTCGTACGGCAGGTCGGAGAGGGTGTTGAGGCCGTCGCCGAAGGCCGCGCCACCGCTGGTGGGGGTGCGGTACGGGTGGTCGTCACCGGCGTAGAGCGCGGCGTGGTAGTTGAAGTCCTCCTGGACGTTGACGATGTCGTACGGGCCCAGGCGGGGCGAGATCAGCGGGGTGTTCTTCTCGGGGTGGCCGGAGGACAGCCCTTCGGGGAGCCCGGCCACGTTGTAGGTGAGTACGTTGAACGAGCCGGAGGTGGCGGGTGCCCTGGTGTCCGCCGTGGCGGGGGTGGCGGTGAGCAGGCCCGTGCAGGTGGCGAGGGCCGCCGCGGCCGCGACGGCCATGCGGCGTCCGATGAATCTCACGAAAAGTGTCCTCTCGGTCAGAGCTTGCCGGTGCCCGCTTGGGCGGTCACCGAGGCGACCACCGACGACGCGGGCTCCGCCGTGTACGCGTACGGCGGCTTGGTGAAGGTGCCGGTCCGGGAGATCTCCGTGGCCGCGCCGCCCAGGTCGTTTCCGCGCAGCACCGCGTAGCCGTCCACGTCGCTGCTGCGGCTGGTCGTCACGGCGATCTTGGTGTCGCGGAACACGTTGTTCTCCACAAGCATCTGCGCGCCCATGCGGGAGTGAGCGGCGGTGTCCGCGCCCTGGACGTAGTTGTCGTAGAAGTGGCCGGTGCCGAAGCGGAGGCTGGGGACGCGGGAGTAGACGTTGCTGAACCAGTTGTGGTGGTACGTCACCTTGAGGTGTCCGGTGTCCTCGGCGGCGTCGTTGTCGCTGTGCCCGACCAGGCTGCCCTTGAAGTGGTCGGCGAACTTGTTCCAGGAGACGGTGATGTCGTCGGAGCCGTGGTTGATGTCCAGCAGGCCGTCGTAATAGTCCTTGTCGTGGTCCCGGTCGGCTGAGAACGTGTTGTGGTCGATCCACACCCTGGTGGACTCCTGGACCGTCACCCCGTCGGACGGCTTCCTCGGCTTGCTGATGGCGAGGTTGCGGATGATGACGTTCGCCGCCTCCTTCAGCCGCAGGCCCCCGCCGGTGAATCCGGAGCCCGAACCGACGCCCAGCACGGTGGTGTTGGAACCGATGTCCACCTGGCCGGTGAGGGAGAGCAGACCGGACACCTTGACCACCTTGGCGCTGTCCCCGGCGACGGCGGCCTTGAAGGCGGCCAGGGTGGTGACCGTGGTGGCGGTGGCGTTGCCACCGCCGGTGGTGGCCGCGCCGAAGCCGACGGGGGTGGTCTCGGCGGCGGCTGCGCGCACGGCGGACGCGGGGGGCGTGGCGGCGTCCGCGTCCTGCGCCGAGACCGCGGCCAGCCCCCCGAGCGCGAGGGTGGCGGCCACGCCCGCGGCGATGGCCGTCAGCCTGCGCCTGCCGTGGCCGGTGGCGGTGGTGGCGGCGTCCGTCGTGAAGTGGTCACCTGCGGAGTTCATGAAGGAGCCCTCTCGGTCGGGGGATCCCCACCCGGAGGGGCAATCGCTTGCGGGAGCACGCGGCAAGCACGCTGGTCACAGGGCCGGTGGAGATCATCAAATGCGCTGCCCGGGTGCGGTGTGGTCAGGACCGTCCCGGCAGACGACAGCCATCACAGAAGAAGCTAGTAAGCGCTTGTTCGGAATGTCAACACCACTGACTGGTAAGGGAGTTGGCGATAAGAAGAGTTGACGCGCCCAGACTTTGCCGAACTGACAGGCGCCCCATAGGAAACACTCGTACTTTCCATGCCCATGACAGACACCCCCTCCGCCCCCATGGGGCGCCGCAGAGTACTGATCGCCGGAAGCGCCGCCGCGGCGGCCATCGGAATCGGCGCCGGGGCCGCCGCCACGCGCACCGGAACGGCCGCCACTGACGCCACCGACATGGCCCCGGCCGCGAACGCGGTCTGCACGCTCACCAAACAGCTGACCGAGGGCCCGTACTACCTCGACCACGCCCTCGTCCGGGCCGACGTCACCGAGGACAAGCAGGGCGTCCCCCTGGAGCTGGTCCTCCCCGTCGTCGACAAGGACACCTGCGCACCGCTCAACAAGGCGCTCGTGGAGATCTGGTACTGCGACGCGCTCGGCGAGTACTCCGGCTTCGTCGGCAACAACGGCCACGACGAGCCGGACAACGGGAAGTTCCTGCGCGGCGGTGTGCTCACCGGCACCGACGGCGTGGCCAGGCTGAAGGGCATCTACCCCGGCTGGTACCGCGGCCGCTGCATCCACATCCACATCAAGGTGCACACGGGCGTCACGCTCACCGCCGACGGCTCGTTCACCGGCGGCAACGAGATCCACACCGGTCAGCTCTTCTTCGACGAGAAGATCACCCAGGCGGTCGCCAAGCTGGCCCCGTACTCGACCAACACCGTCCCCCGCACCCCGCTGTCCTCCGACGGCATCTACGGCAACGGCGGCACCGCCGCCGGGCTGATGGCCGTGACGGCACTGGGCAGCACCCCGTCGGCCGGATATCGCGGCACCCTCACCCTGGGCATCGACGCGGACGCCTGACCGCGCCCGTGAACCGCTGACGCCGCACTTCCCGTCCCCCTACCGCTCGATACCCCACACCAGGCCCCGTCCGGCTCCCCCGGGCGGGGCCAGAGATCGACAGCGCGCCGTTCGGCGAGACCAGCGCGGCGAGCACGCTGTGCTCCGGGGCCGTGGTCATCCTCACCAGCACCGTGGGGCCGGTCGCGGCCCGGGCGACGGCCGCCGCGCCTGGCATCCTGGGCTCCGCCCGCAGCGCCGCCTACGACCCGCTCCCGTAACACCTGCGCCATGAGCGCGGCAGCGAGCGGTGCCTCTTCCGGTACGGCAGCACGTTCGTGGTCATGACGGGCCCTAGCGGGCCATGGCGTACGACGAGCGCTCGGCGGCCGGGGAGGGCGACAGCCCGGCGGCGAAGGCGTCGACGGCCAGGGCCGTGCGCAGACAGAGGGTCAGGGCGCGGGCCCGGGCGTGGGCGATGCCGTCCGGGGAGCGGTGGTCGGCGAGGTCGGTGAGACCGCCGCGCCGGGCCGCGTCGTCGAAGGACGCCCGCAGGGTGGCGGCCGGGATCGGGGCGCCGCGGTCGAGGGCGTCGGCGAGGGCCGTCAGCTGGTCGTCGAAGAGGGCGGCGATCTCGGCCGCCTCCGGCACCGCGTCGGCCTCGCGGCGCGGCTGCGCGGCGTACAGCTGCGAAGCGCACCGGCTGAGGTCCGCGATCGACCGCTGGATGGACTCGACCTCCTCGGCGCTCCAGCGGGCGCGGTGGCCGCGCGGTTCGTGACGGACCGCGGCGACCGCGGCCTCCAGGCGCTCCCGGGTGTGACGGCTGCGGGAGCGCAGGGAGTCGATGTCCTCGTGGCGGACCACGCCCGGTTCGGTCAGCCCGCCGACCAGGGCGTTCAGCAGTCGCCGCTGGACGTCCGTCCACGCGGCGACCAGGGAGGACAGCCGGTCGTGGTGGTACGTGGGCAGCGCGGTGAAGACCAGGAGCCCGATCAGGGCGCCGAGGAGGGTGTCCGCGGGACGGCCCCAGGCGATGAGGGCGGAGGCCTTGCCCAGGCGGCTGATGAGCACGACGAGCCACGCGGTGATGAAGAAGTTCAGCGCCAACTGGCCGACGCGCAGGGTGAGGAAGACGCACGCAGCGAGCACCACCGCGGCGATCACCAGCCGGTCCGGTGTCCACCAGGCGGGCAGCAGGGCGGCCCAGGCGGCGAGGCCGCCGAGGATCGAGCCGATGGGGCGGGCCCAGCCACGGGCGAAGGTGTGTCCGTAGTCGGGGAACAGCACCAGCATGGTGGTGAGCGCCGCCCAGAAGCCGTGTCCGGGCAGGCCGTGGCCCCAGAAGTCGCCGAGGGCGCGGCCCGCCGCCTCACCCGCCGTGGTGCCGATGGCGACGCGGAGGGCGTGCGCGAACAGCGGGTCGCCGGGGCGCGCCGCGGCCCACAGCCGCCGGAGCCCGGCCCGGGTGGGGTGCTCGGCGGGGAACAGGGCCAGGACGGGGTGTGCCGGACCGGCCACCGGCTTCTGCCGGTCGGCCCAGAGGGCGACGAGCCGCCCGGCCTCGTTCAGTGACGGCAGCAGCTCATCGGCCATCGCGCCGTGCCAGGCCTCCAGGGTCCGTACGGCGTGCGGCGCGAGGGGCAACCGGCGGGAGGTGCGCAGGGCGCGCGCCACGGAGTCGAGCGCTTCGGCGATCTCCTCGCGGGGCGCCTTCGGGGTGTCGGGCGCGAGCAGCAGGGCGCGCCGGACGCGTTCGGCCTCGACGAGCAGTCCGTAGAGCGGTGCCGCGCCGGGGCGGGCGAAGCGCGGCAGCAGGTCCAGTGCCCTGCGGGCGGCGGTGAACGGCGCCGGGGCGGGGTAGCCGCCGGTCGCCCCGCCGCGCGCGTGCGTCGCCAGCGAGGCGTAGAGCGCGGCCAGCGCCTTGCGCTGCGCGGGGTGCCGCCGCCCGTACGGGGGCAGCAGCTGGGCGGCGAAGGTGAGGGCCGCGCCCGCGGCCATCCAGCGCACCATCACCAGCCCCGCCCCGACCGTGGCGGCGAGATCGGCGGTGATCATGCAGCCGATGACGACCAGGCAGGCGCGGATACCGGGCGCCACGCCCAGCGCCCGCCACAGACCGGCCAGATACGCGAGGACCGCGAGGGCGATCAGGAACCACCAGCCCGCCTGGTGCAGCCAGACACCGGCGAGGGCGGCGAGCGTGAAGCCCGCGCCCATCCAGAACGCGTTCACCGCCCGGTGCCGGACCGGTGCCAGCAGAGTGCCGATGCCGCAGATGAAGGCGCCCACCGACAGCATGACCCAGGCCAGCGGATCGCCGGTCAGCCCGCCGATCACCGCGGCGGCGACGACCGCCAGGACCGCCCGCACGATCGCGCCGGGCTCCGAGAGAACGCGTTCCATGGTCAGCGCGGCCCGGAAGCTACGGCCGACCGCCGATGTCCATCCCTGTATCGCGTTCTGTGTCCCGTCCTGTAGCTCGCGCACCGTACTCATATAGGTGCACTATACAAGTTATTTGCGGCCTACCCCAAACGGATCACGTTCCAGGACATCGGCTCCAGCGTGGCGCTCAGCACACCGTCCGCCAGCACGGTGCCCTCGCCCGGGTGCGGGGCGACGCGCTCGGGGTCGGCGAGGGTGTTACGGGCCTCCGGGTCGGCGTCGGCGAGGACGCTGTGCTCGACGACACGGGCGGGCGCCATCCCGTGCAGCGCCACCTCCATCGGGAGCGGCCGGTGCTGGTCGCGGTTGACGGCGAAGACGGTGACCGCGCCGGTCTCCTCGTTCCGTACGGCCGTGGCGTGCAGCAGGGGCACCTCGCCGTACTCCGCCGTCTCGTGCGCGGGGCTGTCGACGGCGACCTGGAGCACCCGGCCGCGGCCGTACGCCGAGGCCTGGGCGAAGGGGAAGAAGGTCGTCTGGCGCCAGGCCGGACCGCCCGGTTCGGTCATGATCGGGGCGATGACGTTGACGAGCTGGGCGAGGCAGGCGACCGCCACCCGGTCGGCGTGGCGCAGCAGCGCGATGAGGAGCGAGCCGAAGACGACGGCGTCGGTGACGGAGTAGTTGTCCTCCAGCAGCCGCGGCGTCTCCTCCCAGTTGAGCGGCTCGGCGTTCGCGAAGCGGCTCTGGTACCAGACGTTCCACTCGTCGAAGGAGAGGTTGATCTTCTTCTTCGACTTCAGCCGGGCGCCCACGTGATCGCAGGTCGCGACCACGTTCTCGATGAAGGACTCCATGTCGACGGCGGAGGCGAGGAAGGAGTCGCGGTCGCCGTCGCGCTCCTCGTAGTAGGCGTGCAGGGAGATGTAGTCGACCAGCTCGTAGGTGTGCTGGAGGACCGTGGCCTCCCAGGCGGCGAAGGTCGGCATGGCCTGGTTGGAGCTGCCGCAGGCGACGAGTTCCACGTCCGGGTCGATCTGGCGCATCGCGCGGGCGGTCTCGGCGGCCAGCCGTCCGTACTCCTTCGCGGTCTTGTGGCCGGTCTGCCAGGGGCCGTCCATCTCGTTGCCCAGACACCACATCCGGATGGCGTACGGGTCCTTGTCGCCGTGCCCGACGCGGCGGTCGGACAGCGCGGTGCCCGACGGGTGATTGGCGTATTCCTGCAGTTCGAGGGCCTCGGCGACACCGCGCGTGCCGAGGTTGAGCGCCATCATGGGCTCGCCGCCGACCTTGCGGACGAAGTCGATGTACTCGGAGAGCCCGAAGCGGTTGGTCTCGGTCGAGCGCCAGGCGAGGTCGAGGCGGCGGGGACGCTCCTCGGCGGGGCCGGTGCCGTCCTCCCACTTGTAGCCGGAGACGAAGTTGCCGCCGGGGTAGCGGAGGGCGGTGACCCCGAGTTCACGGATGAGGTCGAGGACGTCGGTGCGCAGCCCGGCCTCGTCGGCGGCGGGGTGGCCGGGCTCGTAGACGCCGGTGTAGACGCAGCGACCGAGGTGTTCGACGAACGAGCCGAAGAGACGGGGGTCGACATCGCCGACGGCGAAGGCGGGGTCGAGGGTGAACCGGGCGGGGGCGGTCGACTGCATGGCGGCGCCTCTCTACTCCTCGTTCGATATGCCGGATAGGGGTCGCATATCCGAACGTGACGGTAAGAGCTGGCCGCCCGCGCGTCAACGCCTCCACCCCGGGCCACATACGCCCACGGTGGCACCCATCCCGCGCCGGAAGGCCGGAGTGCGCCGCAACGTGGCGGCCGGCGCACGCCCCGGAACCGGGGCGCCCCATCTCCCTGCGGCGCCTGCCGCCACGCGGACCCGCCCGGCCGTTCGACCGCCTGGGGCGCAGCCCGGAAACGGGGGCCCGGGGGTGCCCCCGGTTCGGGAAGGGGCGGGGTGGGGAAAGCCTCCCGCGCCGCGCCTCAGTACGCGGTCGGCCAGCCGCCGCTCCAGCTCAGCAGGTTGACGCCGAGCTTGGCGGTGCCATTCGCCTGGCCGTCGTAGTAGTGGTAGACGAGCAGGTCACCGTCGGCGTCGCTCATGATCGACTGACCGCCGGGGCCGATGTAGCGGCCGTGGGACTCCAGGACCGGTGAGCCGCCGTTGTTCATCATGCTGACCCCGTTCTTGTCGTAGTACGGCCCGGTGGGCTGGGTGGCGCGGCCGACCTTGATCTTGTACGTGGAGCTGGTGCCCGCGCAGCAGGTGTCGTAGGACGCGAACAGGTAGTAGTAGCCGTTGCGCTTGACGACGGACGGCCCCTCGACCGCCTTGGTGCCGGTGGGCCGGGAGGCGATGCCGTAGACGGTCTTGTCGGCCGCGTACTGCTTGCCGGTGGCGGGGTCGAGCCGGATCGTCTTCAGCCCCGACCACCACGAGCCGAAGGACAGCCACCACTTCCCATCGCCGTCGACGAAGAGGTTGGGGTCGATGGCGTTGTAGTCGCTGCCGCCGGTGGTGGAGTGGACGATGCCGTAGTCGGTCCAGGTGCCCGCCTTGCCGCTCGGCGAACTGGCGAAGCCGATGGCGGAGTTGCTGGAGCCGAAGGACGAGACGGCGTAGTACATCAGGTACTTGCCGCCGTGGTACGAGATGTCCGGCGCCCAGGGGTCGTTGCCCGAGGAGTACGTCTTCCACCAGGACGGCGGGGAGTTGAAGGCGTTCCCCGAGCGGCTGAAGGCGATCCGGTCGGTGGAGGTGCGGGCCTCCAGACCGCCGTGGGTGGAGTAGAGCAGATAGGTGCCGTCGGTGGCGCGGAGCATCGTCGGGTCGTGGACGGTGATGTCGCCCGTCACCCGGCCCGGGTTCGGGTAGGCGGAGGCGCTGGTCGGGAGTAACGCGAGCAGGAGCGCGGCGGGCAGGGTTAGGGCGCGTCCGCAAAGTCGCGCCGGGCCCGCGACGCCTGGCACGCACGCTCGCTGCGTTGTCGGGCCCGTCCAAGTAGGCCCACTACGAGGACGACCCTCCGCCTTGCGATCGCACGCACCAGACGCCGCGGGCTGATCCGACGCGACCTTGCGGACACGCCCTAGCCATCTGATGCCGTGACGGGTTCTCATCCGGCGGTTCTCCTCTCGAAGGTGGGGGCGTGCACTGTCTCTTGACCGGGGTGGGGGCCGCCTCTAGCGTGCGGCCGACGTTACGGAAACGTTCCGGAAGTTTTCGGAGCCTGGGAAGGGAAGTTTTCGTGATCAAGACGGTCCGTACCGCTCTCGTCGGCACACTCGCCGCCGCCCTGATCCCTCTGGCCACGCCGTCCGCCGCCGCTGAGCAACCTTCCACCCCCGGCGCGGATTTCGGAAGACCTCTCCAGCCGATCGATGGCTTCGGATTCTCGGAGGCCTTCCAGCGCGCCGATCTGATGCGCGGCGCGGGTGGGCTCACTCCCGAGCACCGGCGGGAGGTGCTGGATCTGCTGCTGAACCGGCGCACCGGCGCGGGGCTCAGCATCCTGCGGCTGGGCATCGGCTCGTCGTCGGACGAGGTCTACGACCACATGAAGTCCATCCAGCCCACCGACCCGGGCGGCCCGGACGCCCCGCCGCGCTACGAGTGGGACGGCAAGGACGGCGGCCAGGTGTGGCTGGCCAAGGAGGCGAAACGGTACGGCGTCCAGCGCTTCTACGCCGACGCCTGGAGCGCGCCCGGCTACATGAAGACGAACGGGACGGACGCGAACGGCGGCAACCTCAAGCCGGAATGGCGGCGCGCCTACGCCGACTACCTCGTCCAGTACGCGAAGTTCTACCGCCAGGAGGGCATCCGGATCACCGACCTCGGCTTCACCAACGAGCCGGATCTCACCACGTCCTACGCCTCCATGCGGTTCACGCCGAAGGAGGCGGCGGAGACCGTGAAGGCGGTCGGCCCGGCGGTCCGGCGCGCCGGGATCAACCTGGTGTGCTGCGACGCGGCCGGATGGGACCAGCAGGCCGAGTACAGCGCGGCGATCGAGGCGGACCCGGAGGCGTCGCGGTACGTGGGCACGCACACCGGCCATCCGTACGTCACGCCCTCGGACCAGCCGCTGCCGACGGCCCGGCGCACCTGGATGTCGGAGTGGAGCCCCAACGGCACGACGTGGAACGAGGCGTGGGACGACGGCAGCGGCTATGACGGGCTCGCCGTCGCCGAGGCGATCCACACGACGCTCGCGGACGCGCGGGCGAGCGCGTACGTGTACTGGTTCGGCGCCTCGATCGGGGCGACGCGGGGCCTGATCCAGCTCGACGGCGCGGACTACCACGTCTCGAAGCGGCTGTGGGCGCTCGCCGCGTACAGCCGCTTCGTACGGCCGGGGGCGGTGCGGGTCGCGGCGTCGGCCGGGGCGGCCGCGGCGGACGGCGTGAAGGTGACGGCCTTCCGGAACCGGGACGGAGGGCGGGTGCTGGAGATCCTCAACACGGGCCGGGAGCCGGTCCGTACGGACTTCCGCGTCGGCGGCGGACGCGGTGCCGGTGACGTGTACCGGACCGATGAGACGCACTCGCTGAGCCGGGTCGGCCGGGCGGTGGTGCGGGGCGGCACGCTGGATGTGGATCTTCCGCCCCGCGCGCTGACGACGGTGGTCCTGCCGTAGCGCGCCGGGACGAACCGGTGCCCCGGCCGCCGCGGCCGGGGCACCTCTCAGCCGTTTCGGCCGTTTCAGCCGTTTCAGTCGTCGAGGGCGACGATCATCTTGCCGATGTTGTCGCCGCGGAGCATGCCGAGGAACGCGTCCGCCCCGTTCTCCACGCCCTTGACGATGGTCTCGCGGTAGCGCAGCTTGCCGTCCCGCACCCAGGCGCCGACCTCTTCGAAGAACTGCGGCTGGAGGTGGTTGTGGTCGTTGACCAGCATGCCCTGCATGCGCAGCCGCTTGCCGATGATGAGCGCGAGGTTGCGGGGGGCGGCGGGCGGCTCGGTCACGTTGTACTGCGCGATCATGCCGCAGATGGTGATGCGACCGTGCACCTTGATGCTGCTGAGGGCGGCCTCCAGGTGGTCGCCGCCGACGTTGTCGAAGTAGACGTCGATGCCGTCGGGGGCGGCCTCCTTCAGCTGCTCGGCGACCGGGCCGTTCTTGTAGTTGAACGCCGCGTCGAAGCCGTACTCGTCGAGCAGCAGCCGCACCTTCTCGTCCGAGCCCGCGCTGCCGATGACCCGCGAGGCGCCCTTGAGCTTGGCGATCTGGCCGACCTCACTGCCGACCGCGCCGGCCGCGCCGGACACGAACACCGCGTCGCCCTCCTTGAACGACGCGACCTCCAGCAGCCCCGCGTAGGCGGTGAGGCCCGTCATCCCGAGCACCCCGAGGTACGAGGTGAGCGGGGCGACCTCCGGGTCCACCTTCACCGCGCGCTTGCCGTCCACCACCGCGTACTCGCGCCAGCCCGCGAAGTGCAGGACGTGGTCGCCGACCGCGACGCCCTCCGCGTTCGAGGCGATCACCGTGCCGACCGCGCCGCCCTCCATCGGCTGGTCCAGCTGGAACGGCGGCACGTACGACTTCACGTCGTTCATCCGCCCGCGCATGTACGGGTCCACCGACATGTACAGGTTGCGGACGAGTACCTGGCCCGGACCCGGCTCGGCCACCGGGACCTCGCGCAGCGCGAAGTCCTCCGGCTTCGGCCAGCCCTGGGGGCGGGCGACGAGGTGCCATTCACGGCCGGTGGCGGGGATCGCCGACATGGGGGTGCCTCCTCTTAATTACTTCACTACCTGAAACAATCATGTGCCTCGATATTTCATGTTGTCAAGTAAACGGGTAACCTGAGCGGCATGACGTCCACCATCGACCCGCTGACCCTCGAGGTCGTCGAGCTGATCGGCACCATCGTGGCCCGTTATCACGAGGAGTACGAGGAAGCCGCCGCCAAGCACGCCCTCACCGGCGCCCAGGCCCGTGTCCTGGGCCTGCTCTCCCGGGGGCCGACGCCCATGCGGCGGATAGCGCAGCAGCTCAAGTGTGAGCCGTCGAACGTCACCGGGATCGTGGACCGCCTGGAGTCCCGTGGCCTCGCCGAGCGCCGCCTCGACCCCGCCGACCGCCGCGTGAAGCTCGCCGCCGCGACGGAGGCGGGCCGCGAGACCGCCCAGCGCCTCCGCGGCTCCCTGGACTTCGCCCGCGAGCCGCTGGCGGGGCTGTCGGCGGATGAGCGGACGGTGCTGCGGGACCTGCTGCAACGGATGCTGGGCGTGACGCCGTAGCGCTGCCCCAGAAGGCGCGAGGCCGTCCGGGGCAGCGCTGCGCGGCCACCGGCCACGAAGTCTTGTCCGCAGAGGGGCCCGCTGAGGGCGACGAACGAGTCGGTCAGGGGCAGGGAGAGCCCGATCTGCGCGGCCAGCGAACTCCAGATGACCAGTCCGAAGCCGATGTCCTCGGTGAAGTACCGGTGCTTGACCGAGTCGGGTTCGGGGAATCCCTGACGGCCGTAGCCCTGCACGACGCGCTCGACGAAGCTGCCCTCGGTCACCCCGTAGGCGGTGTTGAGGAAGTCCCAGAAGCTGGCCGCCTTCACTCCGAGGGCGTCCGCCAGGGCGAGGCGTTCGCGGTCCAGGGCGTCGATGACCTCGGCGATGCGCGGTGTCCATGCGCGCCAGCTCGGCGCCGCTGACGGCTTGTCCGAGGTCGGTCGTCAGAGACGAGCGGCGCGGGGAAGCCGGTGTGAGGCTCCCGCTCTCGCGCCAGTAGTCGCCCAGCCTCGGGGCGCCGGGATCGCCACCGGCACCGCGGGTCAACGACAAGCTCAGCGGAAGTCGTCGGAGTGGTCGGCGGCCCACTGGGCGTACGTGTGCGCCGGCGTGCCGGTGATCTTTTCGGCGATGATGGAGGTCAGGGCCGGGACGCCGTTGGCGGCGGCCCACTGACTCACGATTGCCTCGGCCACGACCGGATGCATTGTTCTGCCCACTTCCGCGCGAGCCTGCTCGTCGGAGACGTGTTCGATCCGGATGCGGCGGCCGAGGGCCTCGCCGATGTACTCGACCTGCCGTTGCAGGGTCAGGGACTCGGCTCCGTAGATGGTGTATGCCTGGTGCGAGTGGCCCGGTTCGGTCAGGGCGGTCACCGCAAGCGCCGCGATGTCCTTCTCGTGCACCGGTGCGGACTGTGCGAGCGGATAGGGAAGACGGACGACGTTGTCCGTGCGGATCGATTCGGCCCACCAGGTGCGGGTGTTGGTCGCGAATGTCCCCGGCCTGAGGAACGTCCAGTCCATGCCGGACCGTTGGATGGCCTGCTCGATCGTGCGGTTCAGGCGGGGGACCGGGTGGTCGGCGTCGGGGTTCAGGACCGACACTGACGAGAGCAGAACCACCTGCCGGATCCCCGCGGCTGTGGCCGCCGCGGCGACCTTCTCGATGTCGTAGGGCTTCCGGGGGTCGAGCATTCCGTAAAGGAACACCCTGTCGGCACCGTCGAGCGCGGCGGGCAGCGTCTCGGGGCGCTCCAGGTCGGCGGCGACGGCTTCCCACCCGGGCGTCGAGCCCGCGGCTGGGGTCCTGCTGACTGCTCTGACCTGCTCACCGGCGGCCAGCAGGCCATCGGCCACGTGACGACCGACGTTACCGCGAGCGCCGAAGACAACTGCCACCATGATGGGACCTCCTGTTGGTTGTGGACGTGAATGGCCGCACAGCGGCGATGCCGTGGAGACTCACTTTCGCCACGGACATGTCGACAGTGCGGGACGTGTTGTGCTGGCGCGAGCGCCGTAAGCGGGCCTTCCGGCCGCTGCTCAGGGCTGGATGTTCTCCAGGTCCTCCAGGAGGCTGGGGTGCTTCGGCTCCCAGCCGAGGGTCTGCCGGGTGTGGGCGCTGGACGAGGGCTGGTCGTTCGCGAAGATCGGGCCGAGAGGGCCGTACGTCTGCGATGGCACCGACTCGACCGGCAGGCCCAGCCGTCGGCCGATGACCGCGGCGATGTCCCGCACCTGGTCTCCCTCGTCGGCCACGGCGTGCCAGGAGGTACCGGCTTCCGCCTGTTCCAGAGCGAGCCGCAAGAGGTCTGCCGCGTCGAGCGCGTGGACGGCCGGCCAGCGCTGTGTGCCGTCGCCCGGGTAGCCGGACACTCCGGTCCGGCGTGCGATGCCGGTCAGCAAGCCGGCGAACCCGCCCGTGCCTTGGCTGTGGACCGTGCGCGGCAGGCGTACGGCCGTGCTCCGGACCCCGCGCGAGGCAAGGCCCAGCACCGCCGTGACCGCGCGACCGCGACCGCCGACCGGCCCCTCGGTCGGCAGCGGGTCGGCCTCGGTGGAGACGCGGCCCGGCACCTGGGGCGTACCCGAGACGGTCACGAAGGGGCGTTCGCTGCCGACGAGTTCCTCGCCGAGGGTCGCGAGGGCGGCACTCTCCTCGGCGACATTCTTCGCGAGGGCCTCGGGACTGCTGAAGTCATTGCCGAATGCCAGGTGGATGACCCCGTCGGCCAGAGCGACGCCAGCACGAAGGACGTCCAGATCGGCGAGGGCTCCCCGGAGCGGCTCGGCGCCAGCCGCCTCGGCAGCGAGCGCGGACGCGTCGGAACGGGCGAGTGCGAGGACGGTGTGGCCGTTGCCGAGCAGTGCGGCGACGACGGTGGACCCGATCAGACCGGTCCCACCGGTGACGAAGACGCGCATGGAAAGCCTCCCGCAAGTGATGGGACTCTTGTCCCGTCACACGTTACCAGGGTGACGGGACAAGAGTCCCATCGCATATGCTGGCCCCATGGGTAGGTGGGAACCAGGCGCACGCGAGCGCCTCGTCGTGGCCGCAGTCGACCTGTTCACCGAGCAGGGGTACGACGCCACGACGGTCGCGCAGATCGCCGAGCGCGCCGGGGTCACCAAGAGCACCTTCTTCCGGCACTTCCCCGACAAGCGCGAGCTGCTGGTGGCCGGACAGGAGACGCTGAGCCGGCTGCTGACCGAGGGGATCGCTGAGGCGCCCGATGACGCCAGCCCGCTTGAGGCGGTCGCTGCCGGTCTTGAGCGCGCGTCGAGCACGATGGGCCCCATGAATCGCGAGCTCGCCCCGCGCCTGAAGGCTGCCGTCGCCGCTAGCGTTGAGCTTCAAGAGCGTGACGCCCTCAAGACCGTCAGCCTCGCGGCCGCGATGACGACCGCCCTGGTCGCCCGCGGCCTGTCCGAACCGACCGCGGCCCTCGCGAGCGAGCTGGGCGTCCTCGCCTTCAAGCGCGGGTTCGCCGAATGGTCCGAGGGCGACCCTGACGGCGAGGACAAGCTCACCGGGTACGTCCTGGCGGCCCTGGATGAGCTGCGTACGGTGAGTGCGTCGCTGAGCTGACCGGACAGATCCTCCCGCTCATCGGCTGGTTGCGCATCGACCCATCGCTCGTCAGGCTCGCAGACGGACGCGGCTCCGCCACAGCGCGCTCATGCGTGCGGCTTTACTGTGCCCCGGAGCCCTGGCCCGGACGGCTTGCTACGGGGTCCCGGTCCCGAGGGCGTTGACGCGGTTCTCGTACTCGCGGCGGGCCTTGCGGCCGTGACGGCCGGGCGGCGCCCGCCCTTGTTGCCCTTGGCCTCGGCGGCCCGCAGCCCGTCGTAGGTCAGTTCCCGCTGTAGGTCGCGCGGGAGTTCGCCGGCGGCCGCGAGGGTCCGCACCATGAACTTCACGGTGGACAGCTCTCCGGTGCGCGGGTGGCGGGCGGTGAGGTCCATCGCGGAGAACGCGCCGTCGTGAATGTGCAGGGCGAGGCGACCCTCGATGATCTCGTTCGGCCGCATGGTTCGATTTCTCCTTCTCAGCGCAGTTGCTCGGCCAGCCCGACGATGATGCCCTCCGGGCCGCGGACGTAGCAGAGCAGATAGCTGTCCTCGAACCGGGCGATCTCGCCGACGAGTTCGGCGCCGTGAGGGCGCAGGCGGGCAACGGTGTCCTCGATGTCGTCGACGGCGAACATGACGCGGTGCGTGCCCAGGATGTTGTGCGGCCGGTTGCGCGGCCCGGCGCCGATCACCGCGGGGCTGCGGTACTTCGCCAGCTCGAGCCGGCTGTGACCGTCCGGGGTCCGGACCATCGCGATGTCACAGCGGACGCCGTCGAGTCCGGTGCACTGGTCGGCGACGAGGCCCTCGACCTCCGCCCTGCCCTCCAGCTCCATACCGAGTTCCACGAAGAACGCGATGGCGGCCTCCATGTCCTCGACGACGATGCCGACGTTGTCCATCCGCTGAATCGCCATGCTGGTTTCTCCTTCTTCCTCGTGCGGCCGGTGGTGGCCGCTGATATCCCTGGGACGGAGCCGGTGACACGTTCTCGACATCCGCAGACCGCCGAACTCCGAAAAATCTGAATCGCGCCTCAGCACCGCCACAGCAGACCCGCGAGCCAGGCGCCACCACCGAGGGTGAGTGCGGCGCAGGTGGCCGCTCCCATGAAGACGATCAGCCGCAGCGCGCCGTCCCCCCTTTTTCAATGCTTCCTCGACGATTCGCAGCGTGCGCGCTTGAGCACTGCGCCTCCCCGATTAATTCACTGTGCCGGGTCACCCTTGGCGGGTGGAGTTCCCCGTGCCGCTCGCCCTCGCCGCACCCGTCCGGGGGCGCGCTGCCCCCGGCGGGCCGTCCCGGCCGGGTTCACGGTGATCCCCCGGGGCAAGACCGGCTGCTACGGGCTCGTCGGCCCGGCCTGACCGAAGGCGTCGACGAGGAGAAGCTGACCGCGAACGCGCTGTGGGAGGCGGTGACCGGCAAGCCGGGCACCCAGACCTGGTACGAGAGCGTGCACAACACCTGCCGCAGCCCGCAGTCCGAGGCGGCCCGGCTCCGGCAGAGCGCGGCGAGGCTCCCGGGTGTGCCAGCCAGGTCACGATGTCGTCTGTCACCACCGACCCGACGTGCCCTGGTCGCGCGTATTCGGCCGGGTTGGGGTGGCCGCTGCCGGAGATAATCGGCGTCTTCGGTTTCAGGGCACTGGAAGCGCGCTGAAACCGCGCTGAACCCGCCTCGCCGCAAGCTGTGCGGCATGACGACGACATCGAACGCCCTCGCCATCGCGGCCAAGGGGCTGCACAAGGCGTACGGGGAGAAGAAGGTCCTCGACGGCATCGACCTGGCCGTCCCCGAAGGAACGATCTTCTCCCTGCTCGGCCCGAACGGCGCGGGCAAGACCACCGCCGTCAAGATCCTCTCCACCCTCGTCACCGCCGACGCCGGCCACCTGCGCGTCGGCGGCCACGACCTCGCCACCGACCCGCAGGCGGTCCGCGCCGCCATCGGCGTCACCGGGCAGTTCTCCGCCGTCGACGGCCTGATCACCGGCGAGGAGAACATGCTCCTCATGGCCGACCTGCACCACCTGCCCAAACGCGAGGGACGGCGGGTCGCCACCGAACTCCTGGAACGCTTCGACCTGGTCGAAGCCGCGAAGAAGCCCGCCGCCACCTACTCCGGCGGCATGAAACGCCGCCTCGACATCGCCATGACCCTGGTCGGCAACCCGCGCATCATCTTCCTCGACGAACCCACCACCGGCCTCGACCCCCGCTCCCGCCACACCATGTGGCAGATCATCCGCGAACTCGTCACGAGCGGCGTCACCGTCTTCCTCACCACCCAATACCTGGAAGAAGCCGACCAACTCGCCGACCGCATCGCCGTACTGAACGACGGCAAGATCGCCGCCCACGGCACCGCCGACGAACTGAAACGCCTCATCCCCGGCGGCCACATCCGGCTCCGCTTCACCGACCCGGCCGCCTACCAGTCCGCAGCCTCCGCGCTGCGCGAGGCCACCCGCGACGACGAAGCCCTCGCCCTGCAGATCCCCAGCGACGGCAGCCAGCGCGAACTGCGCTCCCTCCTCGACTGGCTGGACTCCGCCGGAATCGAGGCCGACGAACTGACCGTGCACACCCCCGACCTCGACGACGTGTTCTTCGCCCTCACCAGCGACACCAACGTCCCCCACCAGCCCAAGGAGACCGTCCGATGAGCACTCTCCCCCTCGCCGTCCGCGACTCCGCCACCATGCTGCGCCGCAACCTCCTCCACGCCCGCCGATACCCCTCCCTCACGCTGAACATCCTGCTGACGCCGATCATCCTGCTGCTGCTCTTCGTCTACGTCTTCGGCGACGTGATGAGCGCGGGCATCGGGGGCGGCGGCGCCGATCGCTCCGAGTACATCGCCTACCTCGTTCCGGGCATCCTGGTGATGACCATCGGCGCCACCCCGGCGGGGACCGCGGTCTCCGTCTCCATGGACATGTCCGAGGGCATCATCGACCGCTTCCGCACGATGGCCATCCACCGCGGCTCCGTGCTCATCGGACATGTCCTCGGCAGCGTGCTGCAGGCGGTCATCAGCGTGGTGCTCGTCGGCGCCGTGGCCGTGGCCATCGGCTTCCGGTCCACGGACGCCACCACCCTGGAGTGGCTGGCCGCGTTCGGGCTG
The DNA here is from genome assembly GCF_055591805.1 of Streptomyces sp. NPDC041200. NCBI lineage: Bacteria > Bacillati > Actinomycetota > Actinomycetes > Kitasatosporales > Streptomycetaceae > Streptomyces > Streptomyces sp. NPDC041200. Next base: position 497,234 of record NZ_JBVIZF010000003.1, read on the forward strand.
CTCACGCTGTTCGCCACGGCGCTCACCTGGATGGCCGTCGGGATGGGCATGGCCAGCCCGAACGCCGAGGCGGCCAGCAACAACGCGATGCCGCTGATCATGCTGCCGTTCATCTCCAGCGCCTTCGTGCCCATCGACGCGATGCCGGACTGGTTCCAGCCGATCGCCGAGTACCAGCCGTTCACCCCCGCCATCGAGACCCTGCGCGGGCTGCTGCTCGGCAGCGAGATCGGCAACAACGGGTGGATCACGATCGGCTGGTCCCTGGGGCTGACCGTGCTCGGCTACTTCTGGTCGAAGTCGCTGTTCAGGCGCGACCCGAAATGAGCGCGCGGGCGGCCTCCGGCAACTCGTCCCGCCCCAGGGCGGCGTACTCCGACACCGCGTCGGCGTACGCCGCCCCATGGGCGTCCTCGGCCGCCCGCCGGGCGCGGGCCGCCGACATCGTCGGCTGGAAATCGCGCAGCGCCCGCAGCCGTTCGGCCAGCGCGATCATCCGCACGGCGGACCCGTCGCCGGACCCGTCGCCGGACGCGATCCCCGCCATGCCGAGCGCGTGCAGCACCGTCCCAAGGACAGGCAGCTCCATGGGCGGGCAGGACGGGCCGGACAGCAGCGTCCGCAGCCGTTCGACCTCCTCCGCGACCAGCTCGGGGCGACCGGCGTGCGCGTGCGCCGCCACCGCCGCCGAGTGGATCTGCAGCGCCCACTGGTCGACCCAGGGGTCGCCGCCGTACGGCGAACCGGCCTCGAACATCCGCGCCACGGCGCGGCGCCACAGGCCGAGCCCGGCCTCCGTCTGCCCGCGGGCGAGCGCGATCTCGGCGCGCACGCCGAGGTCGGGGCTGTAGAAGGCGTCCTGCTGCCGAACGCTGTCCCCCTCCGCCTGCCGCAGCCAGTACTCGGCCTCGTCGGGATCACCGCGCTGCAGACAGGCGAGGGCGAGGCCCCAGCGGATGCCGATGTAGTCGTGCTCGCCGCCGAGCCGCCGCAGCGTCTCCAGCGCGGTCCTGAGGTGCCCGTACGCGGCCTCGCCCTCCCCCAGCTTCAAGCACAGCTCGCTCAGCCGGGAGTGGGCCATGACCTGTATGGACGGGTTGTCGGTCCGTGCCAGTGCGGCGATCATCCGCCGAGCCGAGGCGAGCGCGCCGTCGATGTCGTGCTCGTACTCCCAGACGTAGGTGGCGACGCACTCGGCGATACCGGCGACCAGCGGCCGCTCGCTGTCGCAGAGCTTGCGCAGCACGTCGTAGCGGGGAGGCAGCATCTCGGGGACCGCGCTCAGCACCACCGCGGTGGCGCGCAGCAGCGTGTCCGGCGGAGCCGGGGGCAACCGCCGGAGGGTGACGAGGTGGCGCACGACGTGCGGGCCGAAATTCATGAACAGGCCCGCCGTGCACAACACCGCCGCGGTGCGGGCGACTTCGACGGATGCGGGCTCGGGGTGGTAATGCGACAGCGGCGGGCCGGTGTCCGCGGCGAGGGTGGCGAGGCGGAGGTAGTCGGAGTCGGTGGACCACAGCGCGGCGAGGACGGCGGTGAGGGCGGCGGTGGTGGGGCCGTCCGTACGGGCCAGGGCGTGCCGCAGGGCCAGCACGAGGTTGTCCTGCTCGGGCCTGATCCGCTTCCCGGCGGCCAGGGGGTCCGAGCCGAAGAGCCAGTCGTGGTGCGCGACCCCGAAGTCCCGCGCCCAGGCGAGGAACCGGCCGATGGCCTCCTCTTCCTCGCCCGCCTCCGCGCGCCGGGCCGCGCTGAACTCCCGTACGGTCTCCAGCATCCGGAACCGCACGCCGACCGGGGTGTCGGCGACGGTGAGCAGCGACTGACCGGCCAGCTGCTCCAGCAGGGACAGCGCGTCCTCGCCCAGCACCTGCTCGCCCGCCTCGCCGGAGAAGCCGCCGGGGAAGACGGACAGCGTGCGCAGCGCCGCCCTGGCGTCCTCCGCGAGCAGGTTCCAGCTCCACTCCACGACCGCGTGCAGCGTGCGGTGGCGCTCCGGTGTGTCCCGCGCCCCGCCGCGCAGCAGCGCGAACCGGTCGCCGAGGCGGCGGGCGATCTCCGGCACCGACAGCACCCGCACCCGCGCGGCGGCCAGCTCCACGGCGAGCGGCAGCCCGTCGAGGTGGCGGCACAGCTCGGCCACCGCGTCCGGCGGCAGCGCCACGCCGGGCCGGGCGGCCCTGGCCCGCTGGGTGAACAGCTCGACCGAGGTGTCGAGACCCAGCTCCGGCAGCGCGTACACCGCCTCCGACGTCAGGCCCAGCGGGGCCCGGCTGGTGGCGAGCACCCGCAGGTCCTTCGAGGCGAAGACCAGGGCACGTACGAGGTCGGCGGCGCCCCGGATGACCTGCTCGCAGTTGTCCAGCACCAGCAGCGCGGGCCCGGAGCCGAGCACACCGAGGATGCCGGTCACCGGGTCGGCCGCGGCATGGCCGCTCAGGGCGCCGTGCCGCCTCTCCCCCGCGCCGAGCGCGGAGGCCACCTCCGCGGCCACGTCGTCGTCCGCGGTGACACCGGCGAGCGGCACGCAGTACACCGACACCACGCGCTGCTCGTTCCCCAAGCTCTCGGCTTCGCTCGAGCGGGGGAGACCCCATTGACGGCTGACGGCGTGCGCGAGCCGGGTCTTGCCGAGGCCACCGGGCCCGACGGCGGTGACGGCGCGGGAGGTGCGCAGCAACGCCTCCACCGCCGCGATGTCCTCATCCCGGCCCAACAGCGGGTTCGGCTCGTGCGGCACGCCGTGCCGGACCACGGGCGCCTCGCCGCGCAGCAGCTCCCGCTGTACGGCCCGGAGCCCGGAGCCCGGATCGGCGCCCAGCTCATCGCGCAGCTCGCGGCGGTACGCCTCGTACCGCGTCAGCGCGGCGGCCGGGCCCGCCGTCGCCGCCTCGCAGCGCAGCAGCTCGGCGAGCACCTCCTCGTCGCGCGGACGCTCCGCGGCGGCCGCGGCCAGCGGCCCGGCCGCCTCCGCGTGCCGCCCCAGCCGGGCGAGCGCGAGCGCCCGCGCGCGGACGAGCGTGCCGCGGACGGGGGCGCGCTCGGCGCGCAACGCGGCCACGGGGTCGTCGGTGTCACCGGTCCCGTCAGGGGTCCCCTCCCACAGCGCGAGCCCGGCCTCGGCCGCCGCCAGCGATCCCGCGTGGTCCCCGGCCCTGGCCCGGTCCGCGCTCGCGGCGGCGTGCAGCAGCAGAGCGGAGCTGTCGATCTGATCCTCGGCGAGGGTGAGCCGGTATCCGGTCGGCGTGCCCGCGATGACGTCGGCGCCCAGCTGCGCCCGCGCCCTGGACACGAGCACCTGCACCGCTTTCCCCGGCCGCTCCGGCAACTCCCCCGGCCACAGCCCGGCCACGAGCCGCTCGATGCCACAGCCCGTGCGCACATCGCCCGCGAGTAGCGCGAGGAGGGCGCGAAGCCGGGGCGCGGTGACCTCCCGCCCGCGATAGGCGACACGCGGCAGCAGAGTCAGATCGGTGGTCACCCGTGAAGACTAGGACCTGTCCGGCCGATCATGTGACTGCCCCATGCTTGGCTCGTCGTTGTGGACAAGAGCGGTTCGGCCCCTGGAAGACCGTTTGTCAGCCCAGCCAACCCAAGGCGACCCTGGGCGCCATGCCCGGCAGTTGAAGGACCTCGGCACGAGTTCGCCACTGTGGACCCCTCGTCCCGTGCCGGTCGCGCCGCGGAGTCAGGGGTGGATCACCAGGGCATCTCACCGTGGCGGTCACGGAAGGTTCCGGTCGGTCCGTCCGTCCCGATGGTGGCGAGTTCGACGATCGCGTCGGTCCCCTCGGTCACTGTCTGCGGGCCGCTGTGCCCGGTGAAGTCGGTCGCGGTGTAGCCCGGGTCGGCCGCGTTCACCTTCACGTCCGGCCAGGACTTCGCGTACTGCGTGGTCAGCATGGTCACGGCAGCCTTCGACGCCGTGTACAGCGGCGCGATGGCCCGGCCCTCGACGCGCCCGGCGTCGTGGGTGGCCGCGAACGACCCCATGCCGCTCGACACATTGACGATCACCGGGCTCGCGGACTTGCGCAGCAGAGGGAGGAACGCGTGCGTCACCCGGACGATCCCCACGACGTTGACCTCGAACACCTCGCCGGCGTCAGCGGCCGTGATCTGGTCGGCGGGGCTGTGCGTCCCGAAGACGCCGGCGTTGTTGATCAGGACGTCGATGCCGCCCTCGCGAGCCGCGACGTCGTCGGCGGCCGCGGCCACCGACGCGTCGTCGGTCACGTCGATCTGGATGAAACGGGCACCGAGTGCGTTGGCGGCCGCCTGGCCGCGCTCTGGATCACGTGCACCGACGAGGACGGTGTGGCCGGCCTCGATCAAGCGGCGGGCGGTCTCATACCCGAGGGACTTGTTGGCTCCCGTGATGAATGTTGTCGTCATGCGTTCACTCTCGGCCTGTGGCGAGAGGACAACCAGTGCCCTCTGTGACGGTAGGACAGCCAGTACCAGGCACAACGGCTGCACGGCGGACACACTGATTGTGTGGACGAGACCCTTGGTACGGCATTGCGCCGCTGGCGCGACCGGCTTTCTCCCCTCGACGTCGGGCGGACCTCGCAGCCCGGACGGCGTGCGGTGGGGTTGCGACGCGAGGAGTTGGCCGAGCTCGCGGGGCTGTCGGTCGACTATGTGGTGCGGCTGGAGCAGGGGCGCGCCACGAGCCCTTCGGCGCAGGTCGTCGCGAGCCTGGCCAGGGCACTGCAGCTGCAGCCCATGGAGCGCGATCACGCCTACCGGCTGGCCGGCCTCCTCCCGCCACAGGAGGGGACGATCTCCACGCATGTTCCAGCGGGGGTCCAACGGATGCTGGCTCGCCTCGGTGAGTTCCCCGTGGGCGTGTTCAGTGCCGACTGGACCCTGCTGTCCTGGACTCCGGCGTGGGCAGTGCTCCTGGGCGACCCCAGCGCACGGACACCCGTCGAGCGGAACCTGGCGCGGGCGGTCTTCGCCGCAGGGCCCTCGGGGCTGGCGGCCTGGCCCGTGCTCCAGGACAGCGACACCCTGAACCCCGCCCTCGTCGCCGATCTGCGCACGGCTCTCGTCAACTACCCCCGCGACCGTGGACTGATCGGCCTTGTCACGGAACTGCGCTCCACCAGTGCGAAGTTCGCCCGGCTGTGGGACGAGGGTGCGGTCGGTCCGCACGTCTCGGCTCGCAAGACCATCCTGCACCCCCAGGTCGGCGAGGTGACGTGCGACTGCGACGTGCTCACCGTCCCAGGCTGCGACGTCCGCCTCGTCGTCTACACGGTGGCCGCGGGTTCCGCCGATGCGGAAAAGCTGGAGTTCCTGCGGGTCACGAACGGCGTCAGCGCCGACGGCCCCGCGCCCCCGGGGCCCGGTCGGTTCTCCACGCCGTAACGCACCCGCGCACGAAGCCGCCGGGGCACCGCGCTCAGGCGCACCACCACAGAAAGCGGGTGCAGGTCGGCGGCGGCCGGGGGGCCGGGGCCGCCGGGGAGGACGGGGCCGAGTACGTGGGGCTCGGGTCCGGGGCTTCCGGGGGCCCGGGGGCCCGGGACGTTCCCGGGGGCGGGGACGAGGGTGCCCGATCGTCGGACGAGGGCGCGTCGTCGGGGGTGTGTGAGGCCTCCCGCTCGCGGTCGGCCTCCTCGGCCGTGGCGGCCGTACTCGCGTCGCGCGACGCGGCGGGCTCCGGCCGCTCCGGAGATGGCCGCTCCGGCGACGGCTTCGGGGCCGGGGCGCGCCAGTAGCCCTCGGTGGCCAGCTCCGCCACGAACACCGCGGCCAGTACGGGACCCAGCACGGCGGCCATGATCAGCACCCGGCGCCCGCGCCCCCGGCGGGCGCGGCGGCCGCGCCCGTGGGGCTTCGGCTTCCGGCGGGACGTACGGGTCGTACGAGATGTGTGCGCGTCGTTCATTTCGCCCGGCAGGTTATGTGACGTGCGGAGCACGCGGGGCCTACCCGGTGTGAGGATCTTGTGCGGAGGACCGGTGGGTCCGCCGGTGGTTCAGCCCGCGAACGCGGGCTGTGCCAGACCCCGCCCCGCGTCCGCGATGACCAGCACCGACCCGGCCAGCGGCGGGGCGGCGGCGCCGAGGCCGACGCGGGCCGAGGAGACGTACAGGTCGCTGAGACCGGACCCGCCGAAGGCGCACGCGGTGGGGCGGGGGAAGGGCAGCGGGATCACCCGATCGAGTGTGCCGTCCGGGGTGTAGCGGCGGATCGCGGCGCCGTCCCAGAGGGCGACCCAGACGCAGCCGTCGGCGTCGACGCACAGCCCGTCCGGGAAGCCCGCGCCGTCCTCGATGTGGGCGAGGGGACGGCGGCCGGTGACGGCCTCGCCCGTGACGTCGAAGACATCGATGCGGCGGGTCGGGGAGTCGACGTAGTACATGAGGCGGCCGTCCGGGCTCCAGCCAGTGCCGTTGCTGACGGCCACGTCCGGCAGGATCTCCGCCACGGCGCCGTCGGATCCGATACGGGAGAGGGTGCCGCCGCCCGCCCGCTCGTCGTAGCGCATGGTGCCCGCCCACAGGGAGCCGTCCGGGGCGACGGCCGCGTCGTTGCCCCGGCGGCCGGGCACGGGGGCGCGGACCAGCCAGCGGAAGGCCGAGGCGGAGTCGTACAGGCCGACGCCGTCGCGCAGGTTGACCACCAGACCACCGCCCGCCCGCGGCTTCGCCGCGCCGACGTGCTGCTCGGTGGCCAGGGTGGTGTGCCGCCCGGTGGCCGGGTCGTAGGTGTGGACGCGGGCGGAGAGGATGTCCACCCAGATCAGCCGCCCGGACGTGGCGTCCCAGGTCGGGCCCTCGCCCAGTTCGGCGGTCGCCCGGACCGCCACGTCCCATCCCCGTCGGCTCATATGCCGCGTCCCCTCCGGTGTCCGAGGCGGACGGACAGCTCGCCCGCGCCCTTGGCCGCCAGTTCCTCCAGCTCCGTCTGACGCTCCTCGCTCCAGCGGATCGTCGGCACCGAGATGGACAGCGCCGCCACCACCTTGCCCGCCGAATCCCGCACCGGCGCGGCCACGCAGCTCACATCGGGGTTGGACTCCTGCCGCTCGACCGCGACGCCGCGCTCCCGCACGGCGGCCAGGTGGCGGTGCAGCTCGGCCGGGGAGGTGATGCTGTTGTCCGTCATGGCGGCCAGCGGCCGGTCCTCGGGGAACCGGGCGGTCAGCTCGTCCTCCGGGAGGGAGGCGAGCAGCATCTTGCCGACCGAGGTGCAGTGGGCGGGCAGCTTGCGGCCCGCGGCGGAGACCATGCGCACGGCGTGGGTCGAGTCGACCTTGGCGATGTAGATGACGTCCGTGCCCTCCAGAATGGCCACATGGACGGTCTCGTCGCAGGTCTCGGCGACGCTCTGGGCGACCTGTCGGCCCTCGGCGGCCAGGTCGAGCTGTTCCGCGTACCGGCTGCCGAGCTGGTACGGGCGCACACCGAGCCGGTAGCGGCCGGGCTGCTCGGGCACCTGGACCAGATAGGCGCGGGCGGCCAGAGTGGTCACCAGCTCATGGACGGTGGTCCGGGGCAGCCCGAGGCGGCGGGTGATCTCGGGGGCGGAGAGTGTGCCGTCGCCGTCGAGGAACAGCTCGAGAATGTCCAGAGCCCGGGTCACCGCGGGCACGAGGCGTCCCATGTGGTTCGCCCACCCCTTCTGGTCCAGATAACAAGTGTTCGAGATCCCGGCTATTGACCGGTATCGCGAACATAGGTTACGCATAGGCCACTTCTCACGGCAACGGTCTCGCAAAGACCTTGGCAGTCGCTGACAAGACGGCCGACAAGTCGACCGCCAGGACAGCCGACAAGAAGACGCTACGGCACCGGCGGCAGCAGGTCGCCGCGGAGCCGCTGCGCCCGCAGCACCAGCTCCAGCTCGAAGCGGCGGTCCGGATCCTCCACCTCGTCGCCCCACAGCTCCCTGATCTGGCGGAGCCGGTAGCGCACGGTCTGCGGATGCACCCCCAGCCGGTCCGCGATCTCCGGCGCGCCGCCCCGCGTCTCCAGCCACGCCAGCAGCGTCTCGGCGAGGCGGCGCCCCTGGGCGGGGCCGCATCCGGCGAGCGGGGCGAGACGGCGGCGGGCCAGGGCGTCGATCAGCTCCTCCGGCGGCAGCAGCACCAGCGCCTCGGTGTGCTCGGTGCAGTGCAGCACCTCCCCGGCGGGCAGCAGCCCGCGCTCCATCAGCCGGACCGCGGCCGCCGCCCAGCGCAGCGATTTGGCGGCCTCGGCCAGCGGTACGGGCGGGCCGACCGCGCCCGACCAGCCCGCGGTGGCGCGGCGCAGCAGCTCGGGGCGGCCCGCCTCCTCGGGGTCGGGGAGCACCATGCGCGGCTGTTCGCACTCCATGTCGAGGAGGACGTCCCGGCCGACGGCGGGGGCCAGCGCCTCGCGCGCGGGGCGCAGCAGGACGGCGACGGCGACCCGCTCGGGCAGCGGCCAGCCGATGCGGGCCGCCCGCTCCGCGAGGGCGTCGGCGTCGGCGGGGCTCTTGCGGGGGCGTTCGGTGAGGAGGAGGTCGAGCAGCCGCCGCTGGAGCCGCAGCCGCTCCCCCGCCTGGCGGGCCGCGGCCTCGGCGTAGCCGCGCATGGACTCGGCGACCAGCCCGTCCAGGTACTCGAAGCCGGACTCGGCGAGTTCGTACATGGCGGGTGCGGGGATCTCGACCTGCTGGCCGATCTCGGCGAGGCGGCGCCAGGCGAGCCGTACGCCGAGCCGGTACATGGCCTGGAGCGAGTCGAGGCTGCGGCCGTGCTGCACCTGGCCACGGCCGAACTCCTGGAACACCTCGGGGTGTTCGCGGGGGCCGCCGGAGCCGTCCGACACGTACTGGACGAAGTGTTCGAGGGCGCGCCGGATGCCCACCAGCGCCACCGGCTCGCCGTTCTCGTCCGGGACGATGACCAGGTTCGGGTATTCGCGGCGGATCTCGCGGAAGATGCCCTCGGCGAGGACCGGCACCTCGTCCAGGGCGAGCCGGGCGAAGTGGCGCACCCGCGACCGGGGCACCTCGTGCCAGGCCGAACGCAACGGCGACGCCATGCCCGCTAGCGCTTCTCTGCCGGGGCCGCGGTGGCCCCCGTCTGGGATGAGGTCGGGAAGGTGACGAGGGGGACGTTCGGCTGGTCGGGTGTGACGCCCAGCAGGGCGACGATGCCGAGCGCCGCGCCGACCGCGAGGGCGGCGGAGAGGACGCAGGTCACGGCGGCGGCGAGCAGTCTGGGCATGGCGCGGCGAGCCCCTTCCGTATGGCGTGCGCACCGGCCCGGTCCGGCAACTCCCCAGCATGGAAGGAGGATTGACACTCCGTCAACCCTGCGCTTACGGTCCCGGGCCTAAGACTCGCCGGTAATATCCGGCCGCATCGAGACGGAGTGCCTGCCATGCGCCGCTCGGTATCACCCAGATCATCCGTTTTCTGGCCGCTGTCGCTGATCCCGCTCGGGCTCGGCGTCTTCCTCCTCGTCCTCGCACCCCTGCTGGCCTGGTACGTCGAGCCGCGGGCGAAACGCACACCGATCGACACCGACGTGACCACGGTGTTCACCGGCCCGGGCAGCTACTTCGACACGGACGCCGTCGAGGAGCGGCGGGACCAGCGGCTGACCATCACCCGCCGGGTGCTGGGCGACGTCCACGACAGCGACCGCACGGGGCGCGCCGTGTGGGACGTGTCGACGACGGTCGACACCCCGCGCACCCTGCCGCTGCGGGACCCGCGCCGGGCGTTCCAGTGGAAGACCGAACGCTGGGTCACCGACCGCCGCACCAACGAGCCGGTGCACTGCTGCGGCGAGTCGCCGGGGCCGTTCCAGGGGGACGCGTACCTGAAGTTCCCGTTCGACGTGAAGAAGCAGACGTACCGCTGGTGGGACAGCACGCTGGGCGCCACCGTCCCGCTCCGCTTCGACGGGACCGCGAAGGTGCAGGGGTACGACGGCTACCGCTTCACCGGCACCGTGCGGCCCACCCGCACCGGCACCCGCCAGGTGCCCGGGCGGCTGGTCGGGCGGGGCAAGCAGGGACAGGTGCAGGCCGAGGAGTGGTACGCGAACACCGGCATCGAGCTGGTGGCCGACCGCCGCACCGGGCGCATCATCTTCGCCGGGATCTCGCCCAAGGTCACCCTGCGCGCCCCCGGTGGCGACCGGGACCGGGTCACGCTGCTGCGTGGCGAGGGACTGGAGTTCACCCCCGCCACCCAGCGGAGCCAGGTGAAGCTGGCCAGGGACGACAACCGCAGGCTGAAGCTGGTCGGCGAGACGGCGCCACTGGCCGCGGGGATCGCCGGGGCGGTGCTGACGGTGGCGGGAGCGGTGCTGGTGGTGCGGGGGAGGCGGGCACGCGAGTGATACCGCGCGAAGTGATGAAGCGTCAGCTGCCCGGGTCCCGCAATTTGTCACGCCGGTGAGTAGCCGGGGCGAACGAGGAAGCGAAAACTGACCACCCCACGAGCATCACCCCATCGCACACCTCGTCGCACACCCCCGGTTCGGCACGTTCGCTCTCTCTCCGCACGTCTTCCTACGAAGCCGCAGCCTTCCTACGAAGTCTCCGCACCTTGAGACGAGTTGGAGCACACCGCCATGCCCCAGCACGTACGACCGTCCCCCGCCGCACCCCCCGATGCCACGCCGGAGGCCACCGCCCCGCTGCCGCACCGGATCGTCTTCCTCGCCCGCCGTGACCTCGGCAATCCGGCGGCCGGTGGCTCCGAGCTGCTGGTGGACCGGATCGCCGAGGGGCTGACCGCCCACGGCCACCAGGTCACCCTGGTGTGCGGCGGTCCCGCCGACGCCCGCGGCTACCAGGTGGTGTCCGCGGGCGGCCACGGGCGCACCCTCGGCGAGCTGGGCCACTTCCTGCGCACCCCGCACACCCTCGCCCACCGGGTCGGCCGCTGCGATCTGCTGGTCGAGGTGTGCAACGGACTGCCCTACCTGGCGCCGCTGTGGCACCGCGGTCCCACGCTGTGCCTGGTCAACCACGTCCACACCGACCTCTGGAAGCTGCGTTTCCGGGGCCCGGCGGCCCGGCTCGGCAGGCGCCTCGAACACTGGGCGCTGGCCGGTACCCACCGCGGCAACCTGATGGTGGCCGTCTCCGACTCCACCGCCGCCGGCTTACGTTCCCTCGGCGTCGACCGGACCCGGATCCGGGTGGTGCACAACGGCGTCGAGGAGCCGGGGCCCCTGCTGCCCGCGTCCCGTGAGCCGCTGTTCCTCGCGATGGGGCGGCTGGTCGAGTACAAGCGCGTCGACCTGCTGCTGCGGCTGTGGGAACGGGTGCGCCCGGTCACCGGCGGGCGGCTCGTCATCGTCGGCGACGGCCCGGAGCGGGCCCGGCTGGAGGCGATGGCCGGTCCCCAGGTCACCTTCACCGGCCATGTCACCGAGGAGGAGAAACACCGGCTGCTGTGCCAGGCGTGGCTGCTGCTGCACCCCTCCCTGATCGAGGGATGGGGCCTGGTGGTGATGGAGGCGGCCACCCGTGGCACGCCCACGCTCGGCTTCGACATCCCCGGGCTGCGTGACTCCGTCGACGACGGGGTGACGGGTGTGCTGGCACGTGGCGAGAGTTCGTTCGCCGCCGCGTGGTGCGCGCTCGCGCTCGGTACGGAGCGGCGCGAGGCGCTGGGCCGGGCGGCCCGGCTGCGCGCGGAGCGGTTCCGGTGGAGCGCGACCGTACGGGGCTTCCGGGCCGTCGCCGCGGAGGCGTATCTGTCGGCGCCACCACCCCTCCCCTCCGTCCCGCCCGTCCCCCTGTCGTCGTCGCTCAGACCCTGGCGGTGAGCGGCGTGCGGGACCCCTCGATCCGTCGCTCCGTCACCCTCTTCCGCGCCTTCCTGCACGAGCAGACCGACCCCGAACACGGCTACCGGCTCCTCGCCCGGGACGCCGCGCGGCAAGTGGCGCGGTACGGCGGGCCGCTGCGCGGGCGGGTGGTGGTCGACGTGGGCGGTGGCAGCGGCCACTTCACCGAGGAGTTCCGCCGCCACGGCGCCCACGCCTATCTCTTCGAACCGGACACCGGCGAGCTGACCTCCCGGGGCCGTCCGCCCGCCGGGGCCGTCCTCGCCGACGGGTATCTGCTGCCGCTCGCGGACGGCGTGGCGGACGTCGCGTTCTCCTCCAACGTGCTGGAGCACGTGGCCGATCCGTACACCTTCCTCAGCGAGCTGGTACGGGTCACCCGCCCCGGCGGGCTGATCTACGTCTCGTACACCAACTGGCTCTCCCCCTGGGGCGGCCACGAGTGGGCGCCCTGGCACTATCTCGGCGCCGAGCGGGCCCGCGCCCGCTACCGGCGCCGCACCGGCCGGGCCGCCAAGCACACGCTCGGCGAAAACCTCTTCCCCCTCCACATCGGCCCCGTCCTGCGCCACGTCCGCAGCCGCGCGGACGTGTCCGTGGTCTCGGCGCGCTCCCGCTACTGGCCGTTCCTCACCGGGGCGGTCACACGGGTGCCGGGACTGCGGGAGGTCGCGACGTGGAACCTCCTCCTGATCCTTAGGCGGTCGCCATGACCCAGGTCGTCCCGTCCCCGCCCCAGGTGCGCACCCCGGCCGACCCGCCGCCGCCCGCGCCCGGTGAACGGCCGCGCGGGCGGCGCTGGCTGTTCGGGTTCTGGGCCGCCGTCCTGGTGGCGTTCCTCGCGCCCTCGGCCGGCAAGATGTCCTTCGACACCAAACTGCCGGTGGTCCTCGACCCGTTCGGGTTCCTCGCCGACCTCGGCTCGCTGTGGCACGACCGGGCGGGGTTCGGCGGGATCGCGGACCAGTACATCGGCTACGCGTTCCCGATGCTGCCGTACTACGCGCTCACCCACCTCCTCCACATCCCGGTGTGGTTCGCCGAGCGGCTGTGGATGTCCCTCATCGTCACGGTGGCGTTCTGGGGTGCGCTGCGGCTGGCGGAGCGGCTGCGCGTCGGGAGCCCGGCGACCCGGCTGCTGGGCGCGGCCGGGTACGCGCTGTGGCCGGTGTTCACCATCGTCGTCGGTTCCACCTCGGCGGCCGCGCTCCCCGGGGCGCTGCTGCCGTGGGTCGTGCTGCCGCTCACCAACCCGGCGAGCCTCCCCCGTATCGCCGCCGCCCGCTCCGCGCTGCTCGTCCCCTGCATGGGCGGTGTCAACGCCGCCTCCACGCTCGCCTCGCTGCTGCCGGTGGCGCTGTACCTGCTCAGCCGCCCCGCCGGACGGCGGCAGCGGGCGCTGCTGGGGTGGTGGATCCCGGGGGTGCTGCTGGCCACGGCGTGGTGGGTCGTACCGCTGCTGTTGCTCGGGGTGTACGGCGAGAACTTCCTGCCGTACATCGAGCAGGCCGACACCACCACCGCCACCATGGCCGCCACCGAGACGCTGCGCGGCGCGGGCAACTGGGTGGCGTATCTGCACTTCGGCGAGGCGTGGCTGCCCGGCGGCTGGACCGTGGCCGCCTCGGTCGTGGCCGTCCTCGGCTCGGGGCTCGCCGCCGCGCTGGGTCTCGCCGGGCTGGCGCGGCGCGATCTGCCGGAGCGGCGGTGGCTGTTGCTCGTCGTGCTCTCGGTCGCGCTGATCACCCTCGCCGGGTACGGAGGGACGCTCGGCGGGCCGTTCCACGAGACGGTGCAGGGGTGGCTGGACGGGTGGCTGCGGCCGTTCCGCAACATCTACAAGTTCCAGACCGGGCTCGCCCTGGCGCTCGCGCTCGGGCTCATGCACGTACTCACGGCCGGGCGCCCGATCCCCGGCCGCCGTTTCCTCCCCGGGGTGCTGGCCCTGCTGCTCCTCCCGGCGCTCGCGTGGCCGTATCTCAACGGGACGGTGCTCCAGCCGGGCCGCTTCAGCGCACTGCCCGCCTACTGGGAGAAGACCGCCGACTGGCTCGACGACCACGCCGCCCGGAGCCGCGCCCTCGTCGTCCCCGCCACCGCGCACGGCCTCTACACCTGGGGCAGCCCCATCGACCAGCCGCTCGATGTCCTCGCCCAATCCCGTTGGGCCCAGCGGGACTTCGTACCGTTCGGCACCGCCGGATCGCGGCGCGCGATGGACGCGGTCGAGCAGGCGCTGCTGAGTGGCGGCGAGGTGCCGGGGCTGCGGGACTTCCTCGCCCGGGCCGGGCTGCACGAGGTGGTCGTGCGCAACGACCTCGATCCGGACCAGATCGGCTACGTACCGCCGCAGACCGTCGCCCGCACCTTGGAGGCCTCCGGCTACCGCAAGGTCACCGGATTCGGGCCGCTCATGACGGGCGGCCGGATCGCGGCGAACACCCCGGTGCAGGTGCAGGGGCTGTTCCCGCGCCGCCAGGCCGTCGAGATCTACCGGCCCGAGGGCGTGGCGCGGCCGGGGGCGGTGGGCGCCAAGCCGGTGTCCGCCACGGCCGCCGTCAGCGGTGGCCCCGAGTCGCTGCTGCAGCTCTCCGCCGACCCCTCGATGGCCGACCGCCCCACCGTCCTCACCGGCGACCGCCACCCCGGGACCGGCAGCCCCGCCCTGCGGGCGGTCGGCGACGGCCTGCGGCGCGCCGACACCCGCTTCGGGCTCGTCAACTCGGGCACCTCGTACACGTACACCGCCGACGAACGGAATCCGTCCGGCAGCCTGACGGATCCGGGCGACCCACCGCGCCAGATCCTGCCCACGACGGGCACCCGCCACCAGACGACCGCCACGCTGCGCGGAGCGCTCTCGGTGTCCGCCTCCAGCAGCGGCAACTGGCTGTTCCACCTGCCGCAGTACGACCCCGTCGGCGCCTTCGACGGCAACCCGGACACGGCGTGGGCCGAGGGCAGCGCGGGCAAGCCGGTGGGGCAGTGGCTGCGCGTCGAGTTCGCGCAGACACTGCGGCTGCCGGACTCCATCCAGCTGACCCCGCTGCCCGGTGACGGCATGCGCGCCGCGCCCACGTCCGTACGGGTCCAGACCGACACCGGGTCGGCGGACAGCCCGCTCCAGCCGAACGGCACCGCGCAGTCCGTCAAGGTGCCGTCCGGTCCGGCGAAGTGGCTGAAGATCACGATCACCGGCTCGCAGACGCCGAAGCCGGGTCTGTCGGGGGCCGGGTTCTCCGAGGTGTCCGTGCCGGGCCTGCAGGTCACCCGGCTGCTGTCGCTCCCGGCCGACGCGGGGCGCGGTGACGCCCCGGCCGAGGTGGTCTCGCTGCACCGGTCCGCCGACCCGGGCGGCCTCTCCCCCGCGTCGGCGGAGGTCGGGCTGCACCGCCAGTTCCGGGCCGGGAGCGACGGCGCGTACACCATCGCGGGCCAGGCCGTCGCCGTCCCCGGTGGCGCGCTCGACGCCCTGCTGGCCCAGGTGGCGCCCGGCCAGTCGCCCCGGGTCACCATCACCGCCGACTCCACCAGCCGCACCGGCACCTCGCTCGGTGCCCGCAACCTCATCGACGGCGATGTGACGACGGCGTGGATCGCGGGCGATTCCCCCGTTCTGCATCTGCGCTGGCCGGGGAAGAAACGCGTCAGCGAAATCGTGCTCGCGGCGGCGGGCGGACTCTCCACCCGCCCCGAGGAAGTGCTCATCAACTCCCCCGACGGCGCCGCCACCGCCGGTGTCGACGCCAACGGCTGGGCCCGTTTCCCCGCCATCACCACCGACCGGCTCGACATCACCATCAGCAAGACCGCGCCGCTGACCTTGCACAACCCGGTCGCCGGGCAGGAGTTGCAGCTCCCGGTGGGACTGAGCGAGGTCTTCATCCCCGAACTGGGCAGCATGCTGCGCACCACCCCGCCCTCGGCGAAGGCCCGCTTCTCCCTGCCCTGCGGCCAGGGCCCGGCGCTGGCCGTGGACGGCGCCCTGCACGCCACGTCGGCCTCCGGCCTGGTCAAGGACCTGACCGAACGCCGTCCGGTGACGGTCCGGCTCTGCGGCGACGAGGCCAAGGGCAGCAAGCTGCGGCTGGACACGGGCCGTCACACGGTGGAGGCGGGCGACACCGGCCCGCTGGCCCTGACCGACGTCACCCTGACCCGCGGCAAGCCCGCTGCCGCCACGTCGGAGACCCGTACCGTCCGGGCCAAGGACTGGTCGGGCGACCGCAGAACGGTCACCGTCGCCCCGGGCCAGGCCGTCTACCTG
Organism: Streptomyces sp. NPDC041200; assembly: GCF_055591805.1. NCBI lineage: Bacteria > Bacillati > Actinomycetota > Actinomycetes > Kitasatosporales > Streptomycetaceae > Streptomyces > Streptomyces sp. NPDC041200. The sequence continues at coordinate 513,298 of NZ_JBVIZF010000003.1, forward strand.
CAGACGTACGAGAACCACAACGACGGCTGGAAGGCCACCCTGAACGGCCGCGACCTCACCCCGCTGCGCGTCGACGGCTGGCAGCAGGCCTTCCTCGTCCCGGCGGGCGAGGGCGGCACGGTCACGCTCACGTACGAACCGTCGACGACGTACACCGCGGGCCTCATCGGCGGCGCGGCCGCGGTGCTCATCCTGGCCGGTCTGGCGTTCGCCCGCCGCCGCGCGGTCGAGCCCGCCGCCACGCCTCCCGTGGTTCCCGCACCCGGCTGGGTCCTCGGCACGGTGGCCGTCACGGCGGTCATGATCGTCGTAGCGGGCTGGCTGGCCCTGGCCGTTCCCGTCCTGGCCCTCCTCGCCTGGTACCGCCCCGCCTGGCTGGCCCCCACGGCCCTCACGGCGATGGCGGCCGCGGCGGTGGTGGCGGCCACGGGCGCGGGCGAACCGGCCGCGGCGAGCGAGGGCGCGTTCAGCGGGGTGGCCCAGGCGCTGGCGATCGTGGCCCTGACGGCGGCGGTGGTGACGGTCCCGCCCCGCGCCGCCGGGCGTGCCGGGGCCGCCCCCGGGTACGGCGCCCCGCCGCCAGCGGCTCCCGGCACGCCTGACGACGACGCCCCCACCCTCATCGCCCCACCCCTCGGCCACGCGTCTCCTCCGGACGGCGGGAAGACGGCGCACCGGGCGGACGACCCGCCGGGTCCCGGCGCGCCCGCGGCCGACGCGGCGGCGGGCGATCAGGCACCGCCCGGGGCCGGTGCCAGCGGCCCCCAGGAAGGCCGGGGCCGATGACCGCGCTGTACGGGGGCACCGGCAACGGGTCCACCTCGGCCGGGCAGGGCGCACCGCACCGCGCGCGGCGGATTCCCTTTCCCACCGTCGACGAGATCTCCCGGCACTGTCTGCAGGACGACGAGCCCGAGACCGTGCACATCGAGGTGCATCTGCCGGGGCGGCCCGAGCCCGGGCGGTTGCGGGAGGCGTTCCGGGAGGCGCTGCGGGCGCATCCGCGGATTCTGGTGCGGGAGGCGCCCGGGCCGTGGTGGCGGCGGCGGTACGAGTGGGAGGTGACCGACGGGCCGGACGTCGAGCCGGTGAGCTTCTCCCCGTGCGCCGCCGACGCCCTCACCCGGGCCCGGGAACGGGCGCTCGCGGTGTGTCCGCCGCTCACGGCGTCGCCCCCGGTGCGGCTGGAGGTGGTGACCGAGCCGGACCGTACCGGCTGCGTCCTGGTCCTCACCGTCAACCACACCGCGCTCGACGGGCCGTCCTGTCTGCGGGTGTTCGCCACCGCGGCCGCCCTGTACGGCGGCGGTGGCGACACCAAAGCCGGTGGCGACACCAAAGCCGGTGGCGACACCAAAGCCGGTGGCGACACCAAAGCCGGTGGCGACACCAGAGCCACCCCGTCCACCCCGTCCCCGCCACCCCCGGTGGCCGCGCCCGAGCGCGGGGGCGCGCGGGGGCTCGCCCGGCCCGTACGGATCGCCAGGGACACCCACGCGCCCCGCACCGGGAACGGCCTGCTGCTCTCCGAGCTTCCCGTACCGCCCCGAGCACCCGGCGGCCCCACCGTCAACGACCAACTCCTCGTCGCCACCTGCCTGATGGCCGCCCGCTGGAACGAGTTGCACGACCGCCCACCCGCCCCCGTACGGATCACCATGCCCGTGGACGACCGGCCGCGCGGCGCGTCCGAGATGGCCATCGGCAACGGCACCCGGCTGGTGGAAGTCGGCTTCGGGCCCGAGGAGCGGGCGGACGCACGCCTCCTGACCCGGGACACCCCCGACCCGGCGGCGGTGGCGCGGCTGCTGCACCGCACCGCGGCCCGCACCCGGGCGCTGAAGGCCGCGCCACGGGCGCAGCTGGGGGTGGCGGGGACACTGCTCACGGTGCCCGCCGTACCGGTCGGGCTGCGGGCCGCCGTGACCCGCGGGCTGCGGCAGGCGGCCGGGCCGTGGACCTCGACCACGCTGCTGAGCAACATCGGCCGGATTCCGTACGCGCTCGACTTCGGCGAGGCGGGCCGGGCCACCGCCGTGTGGTTCTCGGCCCCGGCCCGTATGCCGCGCGGGCTGACGGTGACGACGGCCTCGACCGGCGGGCGGCTGCATGTGACGCTGCGCTGGTCGCGGGCGTTGCTGGACGACGCGGCGGGGGCGGGGCTCGCGGGCCTCTTCCAGCGCGCGCTGGCCGCCACCGCCCACGCGCACACGAGGGGTACGGCATGAGCCCGGCGCTCCGGGATTTCTACGAGAACCCCGCCGTCCCCGTCGCGTCCGGACCGGACCGCAGCCGCCGCCAGGCACGCATGCTCGCCCACGCGCTCAACGCCGAAAAAACCGGGGGAACCGGGGGAAACGGGGGAAACGCGGCCGCCACCATCCTCGACATCGGCTGTGGCGACGGCACCGCGGCCGCCACCGCGCTCCCCCTGCTCCGCGGCCACCGCCTCATCGGCGTCGACTGGTCGCAGGACGCGCTGCGCCGCGCCGCGCGGCGGCTGCCCGCCGTCGTACGGGGCGAACTCGACCACGGCGGGCTTCCGTTCGCCGACGGGAGCGCCGACGCGTGCGTGTTCAGCGAGGTGGTCGAGCATCTGGTCGACCCGGACGCGGCGCTGGACGAAATACACCGGGTGCTGCGCCCCGGCGGCCATCTGCTGCTCTCCACGCCCAACCTGGCGGCCTGGTACAACCGCGGGCTGCTGCTGGCCGGGGTGCAGCCGGTGTTCTCAGAGGTCAGCCTGCGGGGCATCCACGGCCGCCCGGGCCGTGAGGTCGTCGGCCACTTGCGGCTGTACACGGCACGGGCGCTGCGCGGCTTCCTCGCCGCGTCCGGTTTCGAGGTGGTACGGCTCGCGGGGGCGCCCTTCCACGGCGTACCGCGGGTGGCGCGGCCACTGGACCGGGCCGTGTGCCGGGTGCCGTCGCTGGCCTCGATCCTGCTGGTGCACGCGCGGCGGCGGGAGGGCGCATGGGGTGGGGCGTGATGGCGGCGCTGCTCGCGAACGTCGCGTACAGCACCGGTTTCGTGCTGGAGAAGCGCGCCCTGTCCGCGCTGCCGCCACTGAGCACCACCCGCCCCGCCCGGCTGCTGCGGCTGCTGCTGGGGAGCCCGCTGTGGCTGGCCGGTTCGGCGGCGCTCGCGGCGGGGTTCGCGGCCCAGCTGGTGGTGTACCGCACGCTGCCGATAGCGGCCGCGCAGGGCCTGTTCGTGTCGGGTCTCGTGCTGCTCCTGCTGCTCTCCTCCCGGGTGCTGGGCGAGCGGACCAGTGGCCGCGAACGGGCCGGGATCGGACTGATCCTGTGCGCCCTGGTGATGGTGGTGGCATCGCTGCGGGGTGATGGCGACGTCAGCCGCACCGCCGCCACCGGCACACTGCTCGCCATCTGCGTCCCGGCGCTGGTGGCGGGGGTGTTGCTGTACGGCGCGACGGAGCGTCGCGCCCGCCGCCCGGAGGCGTCCGTCACGGGCGTGGAGTACGGGGTGGCGGTCGGGCTGCTGTACGGGGTCAGCTCGCTCGCCATCAAGGGCGTGTCGGGGCTGCTGACGACGGACGACCCCGGCTCCCTGGCGCTCACGCTGCTGCGCGGCCCGTATCCGTATCTGCTGCTGTTCACCGGCGCGGCGGGCCTGGTGCTGTCGCAGACCGCGCTGCAGCGCTGCCGCGCGTCGCTCATCGTGCCGGTGTGCACGACGGTGACCTGCGTGTTCACGGTGGTGTGCGGGACGGTGGCGTTCGGCGAGCCACTGCCGCACGAGCCGTGGCGGCTCGCGCTGCGGCTCGGCGGGACGGCGCTGGCGGTGTGCGTGCTGCTGACGCTCCCCCGCCGCGACCCGGCACCCGAACTCGAACGTGAAGGAAGCGAGCGCTGAGATGACGCCGGACGACCCGATCCTGAAGTTCCTGGCCTGCCCGCTCGACAAGGGCCCGCTGACGCTGCTACTGCCCGAGGACGTCCTGTACAACCCTCGGCTGCGCCGCCGCTACCCGATCCTGGACGGCGTCCCGCAGCTGCTGCCGTCGTCCGGGGAGCGGGTCCCGGACGAGGAACACGAACGGCTGGCGAAGCGGCTCACGCCCTGACCCCGTCCTGGCCGTACGCCACGATGGCCGTATGGACACCACGCCCGACCCGTTCCCCGCCCCCTTCCCCTTCGTCCTCGTGCTGCTGCGCCGCATGGCCGACTACCAGCCGGGCATGGTCGAGGACGCGCTGCGCGAACTGGGCCACGGGCGTGCCGTGATGCGCGAGGCCAACCGCCGCTGGCAGGCGATGCAGCGCTCGCCACGGCGGCGCTCCGCCGTCGCCCGCTACCGCTCGGTGCTGGGTCCGCCCGAGACCACCGTGCGGCGCCGGATCGGCGATCTGACGTGTGACGCGCTGAGCTGGCCGGTGCCGCTCTGGCCTGACCTGCGGTTCGAGGTGCTGACCGCGCCGGGCGGGGCGGTGTGGAACGAGTGGCTGGTACGCGCCCCCGGCGCACCCGCACCCACGCTGCGTACGGCCGCCGACCTCGCCCCCTGGTCCTGCACGGTGGACGACGTGGCGCGCGCCTTCCCGCCCGCGCGGCCGATGGAGGGCTCGGCGCCGACCCGCTCCCGGCTGGCCTTCGACGCCCCGGACACCTCCGAAAGCGGTGAACTCCGCCACTACGTGGCGGAGTTCACCTGGGGACTGCTGCAGCGGGTGGAGGCCGTCAGGCCAGCTTCGCCGTCAGCGTGATCTCCGTACCGGCGAGCGCCTGGCTCACCGGGCAGTTCTTCTTCGCGTCCTCGGCGGCCGCCGTGAACCCGGCCTCGTCCAGCCCCTCGACCGTGCCCTCCACAGTGAGGTGGATACCGGTGATGCCGGTGCCCGGCTGGAAGGTGACCTCGGCCTGGGTGGTGAGCTGGGTGGGCGGGTTACCGGCCTGGCTCAGGCCGTGCGACAGCGCCATGGAGAAGCAGCTGGAGTGGGCGGCGGCGATCAGCTCCTCGGGGCTGGTCTTGCCGTTCGCCTGCTCGGCACGCGACGGCCAGGAAACGGGCTGCTCGCCGATCCCGGACGAGTCGAAGGTGACCGTCCCCTGGCCCTCGGCCAGATTGCCCTGCCAGACGGTGTGCGCGGTACGCGTCGTAGCCATGCTCGCTGTTCCCTGCTTCCTCTTCGATGACGTATCGGAACGTACGGGCCCTGCTGTACGGACCTGCTTACTGCATCTACGCCTCCGACCCTACGTTCCACGCCAGGAGGGCCGGGCGCCCGTGCTCGGTTCCCAGTCGACTGACGGTCGCGGTCTCCAGCCGGAAGAGCGCCCCCGCGGCGGGCGGCAGCCCGAGGCGGCGGGCGGTGAGCACCCGCAGCACATGCCCGTGCGCGACCAGGACGACGTCACCGCCGTCCTGGTCGCGCAGCTCGGGCTCGATCCTGGCCAGCACCCGGTCGACCCGCGCCCCGATCTGCTCCGGCGACTCCCCGGGGTGGTCGGCGCCGCCCGGGGCGACCCCGTCCGTCCACAGCTCCCAGCCCGGGCGGGTCTCGTGGATCTCGGCGGTGGTGATTCCCTCGTACCCGCCGTAGTCCCATTCACGCAGGTCAGCCTCGGTGCGAGCACCCTCCTCCAACCCGGCGAGGCGCGCGGTGTGCGCGGCCCGGCCGAGCGGGCTGACCAGCGTCAGCCCGACCTTCCGGCCCGCCAGCAGCGGGCGCAGCGCCCGGGCCTGCTCCTCACCGCGCGCCGTCAGCGGCAGGTCGGTCCAGCTGGTGTGCTTCCCGCTACGGCTCCACTCGGTCTCGCCGTGCCGGATCAGCACCAGCTCAGCCACCGTCCGCGGCCTTCGACTCACCCGCGGGCGTGGCGACGGAGGCCCGGACGGCGTCCATGTCGAGATCCCGGGCCTGCCCGATGACCTCCTCCAGCCCCTGCTCGGGCAGCGCGCCGGGCTGGGAGAAGACGGCGATGTTGTCGCGCACGATCATCAGCGTGGGGATCGACTGGATGTCGAACGCCGCCGCCAGCTCGGGCTGCGCCTCGGTGTCGACCTTCGCGAAGATCAGATCCGAGTGGCGCTCAGCGGACTTCTCGTACACCGGTGCGAACATCCGGCAGGGGCCGCACCAGGAGGCCCAGAAGTCGATCAGGACGAAATCGGCGCCCGAGACGATCTCGTCGAAGTTGTCCTTGGTGAGTTCCACAGTGCTCGTGCCCATGCGTGCGTAACCCCGAGCGGGACCCCGATATTCCTCCCCTTCACCCCTCCGCAGGTCAGCGCGGGCCTTGCCGTGTGCGCGAGGCGGCTTTCGTCGTGCTCAGCCTGCGAGGAGCTTCAGCATCCGCTCAGTGTCGGAAAGGTCTTCGACTACTTCGGCAGCCCCAGCGGCCCGCAGATCCTCCGCGCTGGTGCGCCCGGTGGCGACGCCGACCACGCGGACGCCCGCACCCAGCCCGCCCCGCACATCGGACGGTGTGTCCCCGAGCAACACGGCGAACTCCGCACCTACCTGGGCGCGCCTGAGGGCGGTACGCACCAGCTCCGGACGCTCGTCCGCGTCCTCGCCGAAGGAGCCGATGGTGAGGTCGACGTACGGGGCGAGGCCGAATGCCTCCAGCTTGACCTGAGCCGCGGCGCGGATGTTGCCCGTCACCGCCGTTTGCACCATGCCGTCGCGTGCTGCCAAGGCGGAGAGCAACGACGGCACCCCGGGGAGTGCGAGCCCCCGCTCACGCAGTTCGGCCGCGCGCCGCAGGTGGGCGGCTCCAAGCGCCTGGGCGAAGCGCTCGAACAGATCACGGCTGCCCTCCAGCCCGTGCAACTCCAGCGTCTCCCGGAGAATCACCGGCTCGGTCGACCCGTCGATCCTCGCCTGCTCCCGCATGGGCTGGCCGGCGACCTCCTCGAATGCCTCGGCCCAGAGTTCCCGGCCGACTCCACGAGTATCTACGAGCGTGTGGTCGATGTCCCACAGCACCAGCAGCGACACTGTCTCGCCTTCCGATCGTTGGGTACCGGCCCCCGGATACCACCGAGCCCGCCATCGTGCGGGCCCTGATGGGCTACGGCCCGCCTCGTAGCACCGCACACGCGTACCTCTCGTCTGACCTCCGGGCCGAGCGAGGGGGGTGTTCGTCGTGTCAAGGAAGCGCGACGGCCCCCACCGAAATGGGGGCCGATCGACCGTACCCGCCAGGCCAGCCGGGGGTACCGTTCTGAGTGTCTAGGTCAGAACGGAGTTCAGCATGCCACAGAGCAATGAGGAGCACACCGGCGCACGGATCGCGGACTACCGGAAACTGCGTCAACTCACCCAGACTGCCCTCGCGCAACGTTCGTTCCTCTCCCGCGGCACCATCGCCAAGGTTGAGCGGGGCCTGGCTCCGGCTACACCGTCCGTCGTAGCCGCCGTTGCGCGCGTCCTCCAGGTCGACGTCGCTGTGCTCAACGGCCAGCCGTACATGTCCGAGTTGCAGCAGGACCATCTCGACCGCCTGATCTCCCCGCTGTCCGAGGCTCTCGACATGTACGACCTTGGGCCGGACTCCCACATCACCCCCAGGCCCATTGACCAAGTGGAGAGCGACGTACGTGCGTTGTGTGATGGGGCCTCCGCCACGGAGTACAAGGACATCGGCCAGAAGCTGCCCGGGCTGCTCGGCGAACTCACCACGACGGTCAGTCTCCTCTCGCCGGGCGAGGACTACCGGCGCGCGGCCTCGTCGCTGAGCTGGTGCTACTGGGTCGCCTACGAGTTCGCCTACCGGGTCGGCTACCACGATCTGGCATCCATCGCTTTGGAGCGCATGGGCTGGATGGCGGAGCAGGCACAGGACCCGCTGCTGCTCGCCATCCGGCTGAACAAGCGGTCGAGCATGCTGCTCCGCCGAGGGAACAACCAGATGTCGCTACAGGTCATCACGCGCGGCCACCGGCTCATCGACCAGGTCGAGCGGCCCAAGTCTGTGGAGGCCCTGGCGGTGGCCGGGAGCCTGCATCTCGCGTCAGCCATCGCGGCTGCTCAGGCGCGCGACGCCGACTCCGTCGCCGGATTCATGGGACTCGCCCGTGAAACGGCCAAGAAGATCGGCCGGGACGTGCCGGACGTCTACTGGTCGTCGTTTGGTCTGACCAACGTGCAGCACTTCGATGTCGCGACGAACGTGGAGCTGGGCGAGCTGGGCGAGGCGGTGAAGTTGTCCAAGAAGTTGCACTTCCCGGAGACGCATCCGCGGATGCGTGTCGGTCGGTACTACATCGAGATGGCCCGTGCCTACGCGCAGATGGGGAAGACGGAGCCTGCCGAGCGGTTCTTGCTCCGGGCGCGTAAGGCCGCTCCACAGCAGGCCCGGTATCACCCGCTGATGCGGGAGACCATCGGCGTCCTGGTGCGCCGTCAGCGGCGGGCGCCTGAGTCCCTCTCCTCGTTGGCCGCGTGGGTCGGCATGTAGCAGCCGCGAGGGGCGCCATTGTTCCGTATCTGGGAACACTGACGACCTCGAAGGTCGGCACGATGTGACGGTCAGCACACCGTCCGCGCATGGAGCCGAACCATGACGACCCGAGCCCGAGCCGACCAATGGGCACCGCCAGCAGGCACCGAAGTTGAGATGATCAAAGTCGGGCCGTACTGGGACATCGTCCGAGCCCCCGCAGACTTAGGGGAACGCACCCTCGAACTGCTCGGCGACACGTCCGGCGCCGTCATCGCGGACTACGGCCTCATGTACTGGTTCATCCCCTCGGGCCACGCCCAACACTGGGAGCGTCTCCACAAAGGCATCCACGCCCTCGGCGCACATGGCGCCGAGGTCACTTACGTCGGCGTACCGCCCGCGAACTGGACGGAAGGCCCGCGCCTACACTGGCGGACCCCGGCGAGCGACGGCCGGTACCTGACCGACCCGCACCGGCTGCGCCTGGCCCTGGCCCGAGCGCTCGCCGAGCCCGCCGAGGAGGCGACGGCCCGGTGAGCGCCCAGGTCTGCGCCCGCTGCCAGACGCCCACCAGGGAACCGGTCGTCGTCGCGATCGGGCACGGCGCGAGCGCTGGCGGCGGCACTGTCTACGCCTGCCCCGGCTGCGCGCCCACGTTCCCGAAGCAGCGCGACCCGTTCGACTGCGGCTTCCTCGACCGCGACGAGCCCGTCAGGCGGCAGAAATGACGGCGCCCGAGCAGCCATCGGTCACGGCCCTGGTCGACCCCGACACGCTCACCCACCCCGACCCAACGGCCTGGAGCCTGTTCCTCGACCACGCCATGGGCTGCGCTGACTGCCGGGACGGCCACCGGTGCACCGCCGGGAATGGGCAGCCTCCACAAATACAGCCAGGGCGACCCCGCCTGGTTGGCGGCGGCCTACCAGGACGTCTCCCTGCTGACCCAGTTCAACCAGGACGGCACCGCCACCAGCTCCTCCACGCAGCCGTCCCTCATGGCGCAGATGCTCGAAGCCCTGGACGTACGCGACGGGGACACCGTACTGGAGGTGGGCGCGGGCACCGGCTACAACGCGGCGCTGCTCTCCCATCGCCTCGGGGCCGACCGCGTCGTGACGGTCGACGTCGACCCCGAGCTGGTGGCTACCGCCAAGGCCCGCCTGCAGCAGGCTGGATACGAGCCCACGCTCGTCGCCGGGGACGGGATGGCCGGTCACCCGGAGCGGGCTCCGTACGATCGGCTGCTGGCGACGTGCGGAGTGCCCCGGATCCCGGCGCCCTGGCTGGAGCAACTCCGCCCCGGCGGCGTCATCGTGGCCAACGTCGGCTGCAGCATCGCGCGCCTGTCCGTCACGGCCGACCACTCCGCCAACGGCACGTTCCTCCCCGGCCTGGCGACCTTCATGGCAGCCCGGCCCGCCCCTGACGCCATGGGCACCACCACACAGCGGCTCGTGAAGCCGCTGCTGACCTGGACCGGCCAGACCCGGGAGATCACCGTCCCCGCGAGCCCGGACGCAACGGGACCGCAGTTCCTCGCCTCGCTACTGCATCCACAGGTCAACGACTTCGTCCTGACGAACGACGGTCAGCAGATGCGTTGCCTCTTCGAACCGGAAACCTCCTCGTGGGCGCGCATCACCATGACCGACATCCGGACCGCTCGGCTCGACCACGGCGGCCCCCGAGATCTGTGGGCCGAGCGGGAACCGCTGCTGACCCATTGGCGGGAAGCCGGGCGGCCGGGCCACGAACGCTACGGCCTCACCGTGGCCCCCGACGGGGCACACACACTGTGGCTGGACGGGCCGGAGAACGTGCGCTGGCGACTGCCGGACTGAGCGGCCCGAATCGGCACGGGCATTGGCGTCGCCCCCGTGGCACGGGCCTCCCATGCCGGTCGCGCTGATGGCCTACACCTACACCTACGCCAGCCGCTGAGTGCTCACGCCCGGACCAACCTCGCATGCGCGGGGACCACAGGAGCTGACCTGGGGCTTTATGTAGCTGAGTACTCGGTTTCCATCACTTTCGCGAAACCTGCCAAAGCAACCCTTCCTCGCACAAGCGGCGAAACACCCGAACTCTACGCCCAAGTCCGCCATGGGGACAGGATCTCGTTGCGATTATCTCGGATGCGACCTCGGCGGCACGGCGCTTCGCCCTCCGTAGCTCGTCGGCCGGTCCGAGCTGGGGCGGGAGAGGCGCGGCGGGTGTGTGCGTCGCATACTTCACGCACCTCCGGCGCAGCGGAAAGATCCCGCCTCGGCCCCGAAATCGGTTGTCCCGGGCCCGCCGAACACTGATCGTTGCCCCAGACGCACGACCACCCCGAGCCCCCGCCCCGGGAGGACCCACCGCCATGGCCACCGACCGCCCAGGCCCACCCCTCCTCGCGGGGGAACGCGAGACACTCCGGGGCTTCCTCGACTTCCACCGCGCCACCCTCGCCATGAAATGCGACGGCCTCTCCGACGAAGAGCTGCGGCGCCACTCGATGCCACCCTCGACGCTCTCGCTGCTCGGCCTCGTCCGCCACATGGCCGAAGTAGAACGCACCTGGTTCCGCATCGTCGCAAACCGCGAGGACATCCCCCTCGTCTGGTCCGACCAGCGCGACTATCAGGTGGCGTACGACGCGACGACGTCCACCAGAGCAGAGGCGTTCGGCGCCTGGCAGCGCGAAGTGGAGCACGCCCGCCGGATCGAGCAGGAGGCGGAGTCGCTCGATGTCGTCGTACACAGCGAGCGCTGGGGCAAGGACATGACGCTGCGGCTGGTCATGACCCACGTACTGCTGGAGTACGCCCGCCACAACGGCCACGCCGACTTCCTGCGCGAGGGAGTCGACGGCACGGTAGGCCCGTAACCAAACACACCACCTGTGAGATAGCCCCTCCTCCATTCCGGCGGCCCGCCACCTGGGTTAACGTAACCGCGATCGGAAACAGAGCACGGGGGTCCACAGTGGAGCTGGTGGAGCATATAGCGGCAGTACGGGGCGGATCGGGCGATCCCGCCGCGATGGTGGGCGAGTTCCGCCGCACCGCGGTACTGGTACCGCTGGTCGATGACGACTTCATGACGGCGACGTACGGCGGAATCCACTGGATCTACGCCTTTACGGACGAATTCGCCCTGGCCCGCTTCGCCGAGGCCCGCGGCGCGGCCCGCGAGGAGTGGGAGTTCGCGACCGTACTGGGGGCCCGGCTACTGGATGTGATGGTCCCCGCGATGGACGGCCCGGCGGGGGTCGCACTGGACGTGGCGGACGAGGACGGCTCGATGATGTTCCCGCCGGTGCAGGGGATCGTCCCGGACGAGGTAGCGGTAGACCTCCCCGAGAGCGAGACCGAGGCCAAGACCAACACCGCAACCGAAACCGCGGCCAAGCGATGAGCGGCAACGGCAACGCCGACTTCAAGGTCACCCAGGAGTCCGTCAGCCTCATCACCAAGGGCCTCCGCGGCGCCATCGGCGAGCTGAAGGACGTGGGCAGCTCCACCGGCGCCCTCCAGGGCAGCGGCTTCACCGACATGACGCTGTCGAAGATGGAGGCCGGTGGCGGCGGCCTGGCCGACGCCTTCGAGGGGTTCTGCGACCGCTGGGAGTGGGGCGTACGGGCCCTGATCCAGGACGCCAACGAGATCGCCAACCGGCTGGGGATCGCGGCGGGCGCGTCCTGGGAGGAGGACCAGTACTGGGGCGGCACGTTCAAGGTGGCCGTCAACGCCCTCTCCCCCACCGGCAATCCGCATGCCACCGAGGAGGAGATCGCCCAGCAGAGCTGGGGCGACGTCCTGCGGCCCGACGCGCCCGACTACAGCGCCGAGTCCTGGAAGCAGGCGGGCGCCGAGATGGGCCAGACCTGGAAGGACACCGGCCGCAGTCTGGTGACCGAGGGGTACGGCGGCTTCCAGACCGGACTGGCGAACGACGTCGCCGGCGTCGACGACCGGCAGTTCGACCAGTCCCTGGACGACACGTTCGGCCCCTCCCCCGAGGAACGCGCACAAGCTCAAGCACAACAGCAGCAGCCCACCCCCGGAGGCGAGCACTGATGGGCCTCGGCGACTTCATACCGGACCCGGTCGAGGACTTCGTCGAGGACCGCGTCGAGGACGTGGGCGACGGCATCGAGAGCGCGGGCAGCTGGACCGCGGACCGGCTGGACGACGCGGGCTGGGAGGGCGGCGCGGACTGGGTCCGTGACAAGAGCGCCTCCGCCGCCAACGCGCTCGGCGCCGACGTCGACGAGTGGCAGCTCGACCAGACCGACGACCCCAAGAAGCTGGTCCACGGCAGCCCCAGCAAGCTGCGGTCCACGGCCGAGCACCTGGCCGACTTCGCGAAGGCGTTCAACAACGTCGGCCGCGGCCTCAAGGGCGTCGACCCCGACCAGCTCATGAAGGGCGTGTTCGCCAACGCCTTCTACAGCAGGGTCTCGGTCGAGCCGAAGAAGTGGTACAAGGCCGCCGACGCCTGCGAGAAGGCGGGCGGCGCGCTGAGCCACTTCGCCGGAACCGTCGAGTGGGCGCAAGCGCAGGCGCAGCTGGCCATCGACAAGTACAAGGCGGCGAAGAATGCGTCCGACGACGCCCGCTCCGCGCACAACGGCAAGGTCGACGCGTACAACGCGGCCGCCTTCAAGTACAACCTCCTGCCCGCCGAGGACCGCGATCCGAGCACGCTGCCGGACAAGCCCGGCGCGTTCCACGACCCGGGCGCCGAGGGCATCAAGGCGGCGGAGGACATCCTCAAAGAGGCCCGGCGTCAGCGCAACGAAGCACACGACGCGGCCAAGAAGGCGGTGGAGAAGGCCCGTGACGAGGCGCCCGCGAAGCCGTCGTACGGCGAGCAGGTCTCGGACGGCTTCGAGGGGCTGAAGCTGGACGCCTCGCACCTGGCGGGCGGCGTCATCAAGGGCACGGCGGGCGTCGTGAACTTCGCCCGCCAGGTGAACCCGATCGACCCGTACAACCTCACCCACCCCGCCGAGTACGTCACCAACCTCAACAACACCGCGGCCGGTCTGGTCCAGATGGCCAACAACCCGGGCGGGGCGCTGAAGGGGATGTACGACTCCTTCACCAAGGACCCGGCGGAGGGCATCGGGCGGCTCCTCCCCGAGCTGATCGGCACCAAGGGGCTGGGCGCGGCCAAGGGCGCCGCGACCGCCGCCAAGACCGCCACCACCGCGAGCAAGGTGGAGTCCGGGCTCGCGCACCTGGCGAAGGACGGCCACGCGCCGCACTCCATCCCGAACGGCGCCAAGACCCCCGGGCCCACCGACCCGGTGGACCTGGCCACCGGCCGGATGTACCTGCCGCAGACGGATGTGTTCCTGCCGGGTCTGCTGCCGCTGACGTTCACCCGGCAGGGGATGTCCGGCTACCGGGCGGGCCGCTGGTTCGGCCCGTCGTGGGCGTGCACCGCCGATCAGAGGCTGGAGATCAGCGCCACGGGCGTCGTCTTCGTCCAGCAGGACGGGCTGCTGCTGGACTACCCGCACCCGGCGCCCGGCGTCCCGACCCTGCCGAAGGCGGGCCCGCGCTGGCCGCTGGAGCGCAACGCCGAGGGCGACTTCACGGTGACCGACCCGGGCACCGGCCACATCCGGTACTTCACCGGCCCGGCGGACGGCGGCGACGGCGACGCGCCGATCGCGGAGATCAGCGACCGCAACGGACACCGGCTGACGTTCGAGTACGGCGCGGACGGCGCCCCGTCCGCCCTCGTCCACGACGGCGGCTACCACCTGAAGCTGAGCACGCGGGACGGCCGGATCACCGCCCTCCACCTGGCGGGCGCCGCCCCGGACGGCTCGGACCAGGAGCTGGTGCGGTACGGCTACACCGATGGCGATCTCACCGAGGTCGTCAACTCCTCCGGCCGCCCCATGCGGTTCGCCTACGACGACGAGCGCCGGATCATCGCGTGGACCGACACCAACGGCCACGCCTACGACTACGTCTACGACAACCGCGACCGGGTGATCGCCGAGGGCGGCACCGAGGGCCACATCGCGGCCCGCCTCCACTACGGCGCCCCCGACCCCCACACCGGCCACCGGGTCACCACGGTCACCTCCGCGGAGGGGAACACCAGCCGCTACGTGGTGAACGAGCGGTGCCAGATCGTGGCCGTGACGGATGGCTCGGGCCATACGGTCCGCACCGAGCAGGATCGTTTCGGCAGGGTGTTGTCCCGTACCGATCCGCTCGGCCGCACCGTCCGGTTCGCGTACGACGCGGAAGGCCGTTGCACCCGGGTCACCGACGCCGCCGGGTTCGTGTCGACCTCCACCTACAACGACCTCGGCCTTCCGCTGGAGATCGCCGAGGCGGACGGTGCGGTCTGGCGCCACGCGTACGACGAACGCGGCAACCCCACCGCCCTCACCGACCCCACCGGGCACACCACCCACCACACCTACGACGAGCGCGGCCATCTCTCCGCGATCACCAACCCGCTCGGCGCCACCACCCGGGTGCGCTGTGACGCGGCCGGGCTGCCCGCCGAGATCACCGATCCGCTGGGCGCCGTCACCGTGTACCACCGGGACGCCTTCGGGCGGCCCACCGCCGTGGTCGACCCGCTCGGCGCGACCACCCGCCTGGAGTGGACGATCGAGGGGAAGCTGGCCCGGCACACCGCCCCGGACGGCGCCGAACAGCGCTGGACCTACGACGGCGAGGGCAACTGCACGACCCATGTGGACGCGAACGGCGGGGTGACCTCCTTCGAGTACGCCCAGTTCGACCAGCTGGTCGCCCAGACCGGCCCGGACGGCGCCCGCTACGCGTTCACCCACGACAAGGAACTGCGCCTCACCCAGGTCACCAACCCGCAGGGCCTCACCTGGAGTTACACCTACGACCCGGCGGGCCGACCGCTCTCCGAGTCGGACTTCGACGGCCGGACCCTCACGTACGCGTACGACGCCACCGGCAAGCTGGTCTCCCGTACCAACCCGCTCGGCGAGACGGTCTCCTTCGAACGCGACGCCACCGGCCGGATCGTCCGCAAGGACGCCGCCGGCCGGGTCACCACCTACTCCTACGACCCGGTCGGCCGACTGGCCACGGCCTTCGGCCCGGACGGCGAGGCCGTGTTCCGGCGGGACAGCGCGGGCCGCCTCACCTCCGAGCTGGTCGGCGGCCGCACCCTCACCCACACGTACGACGTGCTCGGGCGGCGCACCGGGCGGACCACCCCCTCCGGCGCCACGTCCACGTTCCGTTACGACGCGGCGGGCCACCGCACCGCGCTGACCACCTGCGGCCACACCCTCGCCTTCGACCGCGACGCCCTCGGCCGGGAAACCGGCCGCCGGGTCGGGTCGGCGGAGGGCGGCGACGGCCTCACCATCGCCCAGGTCTGGGACCCGGCGGGCCGACTGGCCGAGCAGACCGTCACCGGCCCCTCCGCCCGGCCCCTCCAGCACCGCGCCTACACCTACCGCGCCGACGGCCACCTGGTCGCCCTCGACGACCGGCTCGGCGGCTCCCGCGACTTCGACCTGGACGCCGCCGGGCGCGTCACCGCCGTCCACGCCAAGAACTGGACCGAGACCTACGCGTACGACGAGGCGGGCAACCAGACCCACGCCTCGTGGCCCGACCGGCTCCCCGGCGCCGACGCGACGGGCCCGCGCGAATACCGGGGCACCCGGATCGCCCGCGCGGGCCGGGTCCGCTACGAGCACGACGCGGCGGGCCGGGTCACCCTCCGCCAGAAGAACCGGCTGTCCAAGAAGCCCGACACCTGGCGCTACACCTGGGACGCCGAGGACCGGCTGACCTCCGTCACCACCCCCGACGGCACCGTCTGGCGCTACCTCTACGACCCCCTCGGCCGCCGCCTCGCCAAGCTGCGCCTCGGCGACGACGGCGTCACCGCCGTCGAGCGGGTGGACTTCACCTGGGACGGCAACACCCTCGTCGAGCAGACCACCACCGCCCCCGGGCTGCCCGACCCGGTGACACTCACCTGGGACCACGAGGGCCTGCGCCCGGTGGCCCAGACCGAGCGCATCACCGACGCCACCACCCAGGCCGAGATCGACCAGCGCTTCTTCGGCATCGTCACCGACCTGGTGGGCACCCCCAGCGAACTCGTCGACGAATCCGGCGAGATCGCCTGGCGCACCCGCGCCACCCTCTGGGGCACCACCACCTGGTCCCGGCACAGCACCGCGTACACCCCGCTGCGCTTCCCCGGCCAGTACTACGACCCCGAGACCGGCCTCCACTACAACCACCACCGGTACTACGACCCGGAGACGGCCCGCTACGCCACGCCGGACCCGCTCGGCCTGGAGGCCGCCCCCAACCCCACCGCGTACGTCACCAACCCGCACGCGGCGATCGACCCGCTGGGCCTGAACCCCAAGTTCCCCCACGAACAGTCCCCACAGGGCAGCTTCGGCCCCAGCCCCGGCCCGTTCGGCCGCCCCGACAACGAGGTGGTGCTCAGCGGCCACGGCGGCATCTCCGCCAAGAACGGCGTGCTGACCACTGTGCCCGAGGGAACCCACGTCGCCCTGTACAGCAGGCACGGAGAAACCATCTCGGACGCCCTGGGCAATAAGATCGAGACCGGAAATCCCACCCCGGTACGGGTCTACGGGCCCGGCGAACATCTGCCGGATTACACCCTTTTCCCGCCCAAGGGTCTGAATATCGAGGGAACGCCCGTCACCGTGGACAAAGCGACACCCCTTTCCCATCTGCTCCAGCCCAACATGGGCCGCGTACACTGGGCCGCTTGCCGATCCCTCATGGATTGAGCACGTTCACGAATTCAGAGAGGAAATGGTGCTGTGACACGGTACGAGGACGGCTCCCCGTACGCATACAGCCCCGGGACGGTCCCGTACGGGGTCGAGGCGGTCAACATCGGCTGGCTGGAGAAGGATTCCGCATTCCCGCGCGGCGAGGCACCGGCGGAATTCGTCCAGTCGCTGGCACTGCTGTGCCGGGACGATTCCCGTAACGCCATGCGCGGCCTGTTCCCCTGCCAGCTTCCGCACCAGCAGGACCCCGGATACCCGGTGAGCATCACGGTCGGCGCCCAGGAGGTCGTCCTCGGCAATGCCGAGGTGCGGGTCGTGAACCAGAGCGGCCGGTGGCTGATCGCCCCGAACCTGGTCCACCACTACGTCACCGCGCACTCCTACCTGCCCCCGGCGGAGTTCATCGAAGCGGTGACATCCCGCCGGAGCGCCCCTCGGGAATAGAAGGTTCTTCAGGCGTACTCGTTCACGCGTAGTCGGCCCCGAGGGTGACATCCCGCCAGGTCTCGAACCCGGCCCGGAGGGTGTCCAGCCGGGCGGTGGCGATGTCGTACGCCGATTTGCCGAGCAGCAGCCGCAGCGGCGGCTCCTCGGCCCGGACCGCGCCGATGATCGCCTCGGCGGCGCGGTCCGGATCGCCGGGCTGATGGCCGTACGTGGCGAGGGTGCTCGCGCGCCGGGCTCCGGCGGTCTCGGCGTAGTCGTCGAGAACGGTCGCGGACTGGCGCATCGAGGGCCCGGACCAGTTGGTGCGGAAAGCAGCCGGCTCGACGATCGTCACCTTGATGCCCAGCGGCCCGACCTCGGCCGCCAGCGACTCGGACAGGCCCTCCACCGCGAACTTGGTGGCGTGGTAGTAGCCGGTGGCGCCGAAGGCGGCCAGCCCGCCGACCGAGGACACGTTCACGATGTGGCCGGAGCGGCGGGCGCGCATGCCCGGCAGAACGGCCCGGGTGACGTCGGCCAGCCCGAAGACGTTGGTGTCGAATAGGGCACGGACCTCGTGGTCCTCGCCCTCCTCGACGGCGGCGAGATAGCCGTACCCGGCGTTGTTGACCAGCACATCGACGCGCCCGAACGCGGCCTCCGCCTCCTTGACGGCCTCCGTGACCCTGCCCCGGTCGGTGACGTCGAGCGCGAGGGCCAGGGCGCGGTCCTCGCGCCCGGCGACGAGATCGGCCACCGTCGACGGATCGCGGGCGGTGACCACGGCGCGCCCGCCGCCGTCGAGGACGGCGGAGGCGAGGGCGCGGCCGAGGCCGGTGGAGCAGCCGGTGATGAACCAGACGGAGTGGTGGGTACTCATGCGGAAAAGCCTTTCTGCCTGTGCTGTTCGTGCTGTTCACGCCGCTCGTGCTGCTCGTGCTGCTCGTGCTGCTCGTGCTGCTCGGCGGTGAAACTCCCGAGGAGCGACAGCGCGTGTTCGGAGGGACTGCCCGGGGCGGCCTGGTAGACGACCAGCTGCTGGCCGGGGGCGCCGTTCACCGTCAGCGACTCGTAGTCCAGCGTCAGCTCGCCGACCACGGGATGGTGGAAACGCTTCGTCTCGTGTGCCTTCTGGCGGATGTCGTGGCGGGCCCACAGCCGCCGGAACTCCTCGCTGCGCAAGGACAGTTCGCCGACCGCCTCGATCAGCTGGGGGTCGTCGTAGTCGGTCCCGACGGCCGCCCGCAGCCCGGCCACCGTACTGACGGCCACCCGATCCCACTCCGGGTAGAACTCCCTCGCGTCCGGATCGAGGAACACCAGCCGCAGCAGATCCCCGCTGTAGGTGTGCCCCTCGAACAGGGCCCGCCCCAGGGCGTTGTGCGCGAGCACGGTCAGACAGCGCCCCAGCACCACGGCCGGGGTCCCGTGCCAGCCCTCCATCATCCGCGCCAGCACCGGGCTGACCCGCTCCCCGCGCACACCCTTCCGGCGCCGGGCGGGTACGGGACGCGCCAGATCATGCAGATGGGCCACCGCGTCCTCCTCCAGCCCCAGTACCCGGGCCAGCGCGTCGACCACCTGTGCCGACGGATGCCGCTCCCGGCCCTGCTCCAGCCGTACGTAGTAGTCGGTGCTCACCCCGGCGAGCATCGCCACCTCTTCCCGCCGCAGCCCGGCCACCCGGCGCCGCACACCGGGCGGCAGGCCGACGTCCTCGGGCCGCAGCAGCGCACGGCGGGCCCGCAGGAACTGCCCGAGCAGGTTCTCGCTGTCCACGCTGTCCATGTCTTCGACGCTACGCCCGGGTGGTGGCGGACGGAGCCCCGGAAGGTGGCCGCAATACTCCTACGATGACGCCACCCAGGTGGATCGCGGCCTGGAGCGGCCTCCAGCCCCCAGCAACGCTGGCCCCATGACAACGCGAAGCCACCCCCGTCTCCCCTTGTCCAACCGAACCGCGGTGATCACGGGCGCCACCAGCGGAATCGGCGCCGCCACCGCCCGCCGCCTGGTGGCCGACGGGGCACACGTCGCCGTCCTGGGCCGCCGCGAGGAGCGGCTGAAGGCCCTGGCCGACGAGCTGCGCCCCACGGCCACCGGTACCGTCCTCCCCCTGGCCGTGGACCTGACCGCCCCCGAGGCCCTCGCCACCGCCGCCGACACCATCCGCTCCGCCCTCGGCCGCGTCGACCTCGTCGTGGCCAACGCGGGCGTGATGCTCGGCGCCCCCTTCGAAACGGCGGCCACCGAGGAATGGGACCGCATGCTCGACACCAACCTGCGCGCCCTGCTCCACACCGCCCGCACCTTCACCGACGACCTCATCGCCACCGCCGCCGAGGGCCACCCCGCGGACCTGGTCCACGTAGGCTCCGTAGCCGGACACCTCCTCTACCCCGACTGGTCCGTCTACGCGGCCACCAAGGCCGCCGTGGCCCACCTGACCCGCAACCTGCGCGCGGAGCTCGGCCCGCGCGACGTGCGCGTGAAGAACGTGGAGCCAGGCGTCACCCTCACCGAACTGGGCGAGGACATGCACGACAGGGACATGCGCCAGACCCTCACCCGCATGCGCACCACCCTCACCCCCCTCGCCTCCAAGGACATAGCGGAAGCGATCGCCTTCGCGGTGGCGGCCCCGCCGCATGTGAACATCGCGGAACTGGTGGTGGTCCCGGTCCAACAGGGCTGACAGCCAGCCGCCCACCACCGGACATAACCTTCCGGGGTGAGCGACCTCTTCGAACTACAGCTGTCCCTGGATCTCCCCGGCACCCTGCCCGCCTCTGACCTCGCCCTGATCCGACGCCACCTGGGCGAGGCCGAGGTCCAGGAGCCGGAGACGTCCGACCCCCTGGCGGAGTACCCCCTCCTCTCCGCCAGGGGCCCGGCCCACCGCATCGGCGGAACCCTGGTCGGCGAACTGCTGCCCGGCCCGCGCGGCTGGGCGCTGACCGTACGCCAGGAGGTGCACCCGGACGAGTTCGACGACCTCCGAACCCTCCTCACCTGGCTGACCGCCCGCACCACAACCGTCGGCTCCATCGGCTCCATCCGCTTCCTCGAATCCGATGTCCCCGACGCCTTGATCGCCACCCCGGACGGCATTCACCGCCTGCCCCTCCGCCCCGGCTCACCCGCCCGGCACCTGCTCCCCGGCGGCGAGGAGTAGCGCGCCGCGCGAACCCTCTTCACCACGAAGCAGCCGTCGAGGTCACGCCCACGGCACCCCGAGCCACGCGCCCACCGGGGGCGGTGCGGTCACCGCGCAGCGCCGTGCCCCCCGGCAACGAAAGCCGATACCGCACCGCCCTGATCCCCATCGCCTCATACGCCCGCCGAATCATCCCCAATGCGCCCTCCACCTCCCCCGCGACCTGCTCCGGAGCACAGAAGATGTGGGCGTCATTGAGCTGAATCGACCGCACCCGAGACAACCCACTGAGCACCCCCGACAACTCGGCCCGGTACATCCCGCCCAACTCCGCCATCCTCAGCGGCAGCTCGCGATAACTATGCGCGCCAGCCCGATAGATCACCGCATGATGCGGACACAGACTCGGCCGCAGCACGACCTCCTCACCACCCACATCCATCGGCGGAAACATGTCGTCGCGGTAATGCGCCCAGTGCCCCGACACCTCGTACAACTCCCGCTTCCCGAGCACCGGCGAATACACATGCCGATACCCCGCCCGCCGCTCCTCCCCCCGGATGTACTCCTCCAACGCCTCCCGAACAGCCGCCCCATCCGGCAACCAATACGGCAACCCGGCCCCGATCAACGGATCGGTCCCGAACAACCCCAGCTCCCGGCCCAACTTGCGGTGGTCATGCACAGCGTTCCCCTCACGTCTGCCGAGACGAGCGCCACCACAAGCAGAAGCCCCGGGGCACTCGCCCCGGGGCTTCGGATCAAGACATCGATCAGCGCGCCGGGACTCTGTCCGGCGTCGTCGTCACATCAGCGCGCTTCATGCCACCGAAGCTACCAACCCCGCACCCTGACCGCTCGCCCTTTTCCACCCCATGGACCCCGCAAGCCCCCAGCCTGCCCGCCCGCGATGCCGCACGCACCAGGTCGACTACTGCCCAAACCTGCCACCCCGACGAGAGCGCTTTCGAGATGATCAGAACGAGGCCGAGCACCTACGCCGAACGGGGCACCGGAGACCCCGCCGCGGTGAGGCGTGTGGCGCTGCGGTAGGTGGAGATTCCCACGGCCAGCAGCCAGTAGCTGAAGATCGCCCCCATCAGGGCGGTGGTGCCCCAGCCGTTCGCCGCGTAGAAGTTCGCGGGGGTGTTGCCGAAGAACAGGGACGGCACGAAAGCCAGGTTGACCCCCGCCAGGACGTACGCCGACCTGCTGATCCATCGCGGGAGCAGGTTCGTGCGGGAGATGGCGTAGCCCACCGAGGTCAGGAAGAACGCCAGCATGAGGCGGGAGATCGACCCGTAGAGGATGTAGGTGCCGCTGACGGCGATGGTCGGATCGATCCGGTGGTCGGTGGCGATGACCGCACCGGCTTCCAGGCCGCTGGAGACCAGGGTGACCGTCACGTAGACCAGTCCCGTGGCAAAGGCCATCGAGCCCACCCACTCATATGCGGGGCTGACGCGTTTGACCAGTTCACGAAAGGCCGTCACGAACACGATCAGGAACGCGAGCGCGACAATCCCGATCAGCAGTCTGGCCAGGACGTTCGAGTCCGGCGGCGGACCCGAGTAGATGAAGTACAGGGGCACTTCGACAATGAGGGCGGCAGCGGTGGAGATGCCCGCGATGCCGGTCATACGTCTGGCGAAGGTCTCGTTCATAGGTGGCCCCCGGGGGTGTCCCTGTAGCGGATTCCTCATCCGTTCGTCTGCTGACGACGTCAATCCTGTCGATCGAGGCGCTCGTCGTCGGTGGGTCTGAACACCGGAGATGGGGTGGTCCTACCGACACCCCCTCGGCGGGACGCCCCCCACTAGAGCGAACGCCACGCCCTCGCGCTCTACGAGCCGAGTTCCTCAGCGGCACGGCCAGCCCCCTCACCTGGCGGCCCAGGAGGTGTCATGACGTCAGGCCGCCGTGGACTTCAGCCACGTAAACAGCCACGCCAGGCCCGAGCGGAGCTGACCCGGCAGCGCATACTCGCCGCCGCTGCTCATGTTTTCGCCGAGTACGGCTACGCCGCCGGGACCACCAACCGCATCGCCGAGCAGGCCCGGCTCTCGATCGGCTCGCTGTATCAGTACTACCCGAACAAGGACGCGATCCTGGTCGAGCTGGCGTCCCGTCACCTCGACACCGGGGAGGCCGCCACCCGGCCCCACGAGGACGGAGAGGAGCCCGAATCCCTCGAAGAGATCATCCGCGGATTCGTGCGCACCGTGATCGAGAATCACCTCGACGACCCGCGGCTGCTCCGCGTCATGGCCGAACAGGCGCCTTGCTCACCCGAGTTGCTCGAAAGAATCGCTCGGCACCACCGGGAACGTATCGACTACACCCGGGAGTTGCTGGAGCGCCATCCCGAGGCCCGGGTCGAGGACACCGACGTCGCCGCTCGGCTCATCGTGGCCGCGGTCGAGTTGCTCATCCACCAGCTCATCGCGTCGCCCGATCCCGTCGACACCACCCGGCTGGAGAACGAACTCGTCGCGATGTTCACCCGCTACCTCACCCTCGCGTAGCCCCCGCCCCCGCGCCCGCGCCCCCGGGCCCGCCCCCGGACCCGGGCCCCGGACGCAGTCCGCGCAGCAGCACGGTGAGCCCACCGATGAACTCCCGCTCGGCGCTGACGTTCCGTGCGTCCCGCGCGGTTTCGGTCATGTACGGGAACTCGTCCGGCGGCAGGGCGGTGAAGGCGACCGTACCCTCGCCCGACAGGGGCCCGAGGTGTTCCAGCTGGATCGCCCCGATGACGTAACTGAGCAGGCTCCGCAGCGCGATGACCCGTCGCTCACCCGTGAAACCCGCCTCGGTGAGGATGGCGAGCACCGCCTCCGACCAGCGCAGCCCACTGGGGGAACGGTGCCGGTGGGTGAGCGTCAGCGGGACGACCTCCGGATGGACACCCACGGTGTCGCGCAGCCGCCGCGCCATGACCTCGACGCGCTCCCGCCATGGCTCGTCCGGTGGCGGCGGCTCGGTGTCGACGGCGCCGAGCACCAGCTCGACGACGAGCCGCTCCAGCTCATCGCGGTCGTCCACGTACCGATAGAGGGCCATCGTGCTCAGGCCGAGTTCCATGGCGACCGTACGCATCGACAGCCCGGCGAGCCCGTCGCGGTCGATGACGGTCAGCGCGGCCGCGGAGATCTGCCCGGGGGTGAGGGAACGGGGTCGTGGCATGAGGGTTGACAGCGTACGGCATACGCTTACGCTCGTAGGTGTACGGCCTACGCCTACGAAGGGGGAACTCCATGCACCGCACATCCCAGCACCGCACGCCCCGGCACCGCACGGTCCTGCGCCCCGGCGACCAGGTCACCGCCCGCGAGCTGAGCCCCGTCACCGGACCCGCGCTCACCGTCCCCGCGACCGACGGACGCCTCACCCATCTGCAGTTCCGCCGGTTCTCGGGCTGCCCCGTCTGCAATCTGCATCTGCGTTCGATGGCCGTCCGGCACGCGGAGATCGAGGCGGCGGGCATCCGCGAGGTCGCCGTCTTCCACTCCCCCGCCGACGAACTGCGGCCGTACGCGGGCACGCTCCCGTTCGCCCTGATCGCCGATCCCGGCAAGCGCCTGTACGCCGAGTTCGGCGTCGAGTCGGCACCCCGCGCACTGCTGGACCCCCGGGCGTGGCTCCCCGTACTGCGGGCCCTTCTGCGCAGTACGGCGATGCTGGTGCGCGGGCGCGAAGGCCTGCCGTCCCGGCGTCAGCCACACGGCCGCCTCGGCCTGCCCGCGGACTTCCTCATCGCCCCCGACGGGACCGTCCTGGCCGCGAAGTACGGCGGACACGCGTACGACCAGTGGTCGGTGGACGAGCTACTGAGGTTCGACGCAGGCCAGTTTCACGAGGGCGGAGCGCACGAGGGCGGCGTCACCGGGGCGCGGACCCTGCGATAGTGAGCCCATGACCGACGCGTACGAGCGGATGATGCGGGCCAACCAGGCGAACTGGGACGCCCGGACCCCCGTCCACCTCGCCAGCCGGTTCTACGGGCTCGACGGGGTCGACGGGGTCGACGGGGTCGACGAGGAGCCCGACCCGTCCCGCTGGTTCGCCCCCTGGGAGTGGGACGACCTCGGCGAGCTGGCCGGTCGCGACGTGCTGCACCTGCAGTGCCACCTCGGCACGGAGACGATCGCCTTCGCCCAGCGCGGGGCACGGACCGTCGGACTCGACTTCTCCGCGGCGTCCGTGACGGCGGCGACCGGCATCGCGGCACGTGCGGGCCTCGACGTGAGCTATGTGCGGGCGAATGTGTACGACGCCGTGGAAGCCCTCGGCGGACGGCGCTTCGACGTCGTCTACACCGGCAAGGGCGCCCTGTGCTACCTCCCCGACCTGGACCGCTGGGCCGGTGTCATCGCCGGACTACTGCGCCCCGGCGGCCGCCTGTACGTCGTGGAGTTCCACCCCCTCCTGGGCGCCCTGGGCCCGAAGCCCGCCCCCGGAGAGGGCCCCGAACTCCTGCTCCGCCACGACTACGTGGGGGGCGGCGGCCCCGTACACCGCGACGCGACGCACACCTACACCGACGGCCCGGCCGTCGAGGGCGCCACCGACAGCTACGAGTGGCCGCACGGCCTGGGCGACGTCATCAACGCCCTGACCGGAGCGGGCCTGAGCATCCGCCGCCTCCGCGAAAGCCCCGAACTCCCCTGGCCCCGCTGGCCCCACATGACACCCACCCCCACCGGATGGTGGCAGCTCCCGGAACCCCGTATCCCGCTCCTGTACGGGCTCCTGGCCCACCGTTAAAGGGACCGCTGCAGAAGCAGGGTGTCGATCCACCGGCCGTGCTTGTGGCCGACGGCGGTCAGCCGCCCGGCGTCGGTGAAGCCGAAACGCCGGTGCAGCGCGGCCGAGACGTCGCTCCCGGTGTCGGCGATGACCGCGATCATCCGCTGCTTCCCGGCCCGGGTGGTTTCGGTGATGAGGGACTCCAGCAGGGCGCTGCCCAGTCCCCGGCCGGTGGCGTCGGGGGCCAGGTAGATCGTGTCCTCCACCGTGTACTGGTACGCGGGCTTCGGCCTCCAGGGGCTGGCGTACGCGTACCCGGCCACGGCCCCGGACACTTCGGCGGCCAGGAAGGGCAGGCCGCGATCGGTGAAGGCCTCCAGCCGCTGCTCCCAGTCGGCAACCGTGGGAGGAGTGCTGTCGAAGGTGATCACGGTCTGCTGGACGTAGTGGGCGTAGATGTCGGCCACGGCCCGCAGGTCGGCGCGGGTCACCGGGCGGATGAGGGCGCTGTGGGCCCGATCGGGGTCCGGGCCCACAGGCGGGTTCTCAGGCTTCGGGGGCAAGGACGGAGTCGTCTTCCGCTCGGGCGCCGGGGAGCTGGTGGCGGGCTGCGATCAGGGCGGCGTCGATGTCGTGGGTACCGGTGGCGGTGCACAGCGTGTAGACGACGTCGTCGAGCCGCTGTTGGGCCTCCGGGCCGCCGCTCTCGGCGTGCAGGGCGTGGAGGGTCTCGTACTGCTGGACGAGGTCGGCGAGAACCGCGGGGTGGGCCATGAGCACGGCGGGCTCCTCTTCGTTCTGCGTAACGGTAGCGGTACGGGCGCGGGGTGTCAGGCGGCCGCCGGGAGGGGCCGGGGCTGCGGCTCGGCTTCGACCTCTTCGCGGATGGTGCGGCAGCTGCGCGAGATGAGGCGGGAGACGTGCATCTGGGAGATGCCCAGCTCCTCACCGATGTCGGCTTGGGTCATGTCGCGGAAGAACCGCAGGTAGAGGATGTGCTGCTCACGCTCCGGCAGCCGCCGCAGGCAGGGCTTGACCGCTTCGCGGGCGATGACCGTCTCGTAGCGTGCCTCGGGGCGGCCGAGGGTGTCGGCCAGCGAGTAGCCGTCGTCCGAACCGGCCAGCTCGACGTCCAGGGACAGGGAACGGAAGCTGTCCATGGCTTCCATGCCGGTCAGCACGTCCTCCTCGTCCAGACCAGCGGCCTCGGCGATCTGCGCCACCGTCGGGGAACGGTCGGCGCCCGCCGTGGCGGCCAGCTCCTGGAGGGTGGCGCGGACCTTGTTCCGCAGCTCCTGCACCCGCCGCGGAACGTGCAGGTCCCAGCTGCAGTCGCGGAAGTACCGCCGCAGCTCGCCCACGATCGTGGGGATCGCGTACGGCTCGAAGGGGCCTCCGCGCCGCGGGTCGTAGCGGTCGACGGCCTTGACCAGGCCCATCGCCGCGACCTGCTTCAGGTCATCCAGGTTCTCCCCGCGGTTGCGGTAGCGACCGGCGAGGCGGTGGGCCATCGGCAGCCAGGCCGCGACCAACTCCTCGGCCAGGAGGTCACGCTCAGGGCCCTCGGGGGCCGCGGCCAGCCGTTCGAAGTCGGCCGCGGTGTCGGGGGCGTCGTCGTGACGATGACGGGTGTGCGCGGATGTGGTGCTCATCGGTGTCATCTGTCCTGCTCCCTGCTCGTCGCTGTTCAGCAGAGCGGGAAGCCAACACGGCACATCTGGGGCCCACAGCGCGTACGCGTGGCTCCCGCCAGGTGTGCCTGCTTTCCGAAGCACCTCAGTCACTGACTCTTCTAGCCCAGCTCGCTGACGTCAAACCGTTCTCCCTCGTTCGGTGCGACGACCGCGAAAGAGGGAACCCGGGGCCGCGACCACAGCGCCGAGAGGAGGTCACCGTGCCGCATGGCAGGTGGGCACGGGCGGGGCAGCGGCTGGGGCGGTGGCGGGACCGGGCCCGACTCCCGGGCGGACGCCATCTGCAGGCCCTGGAGCTGATCGGCAAGAGCACCCTGGCGGCGGGTGCCTCGTGGTACGTCGGTCATGACGTGGTGGCGGCGCAGACCCCCGCCTTCGCGCCGTTCTCGGCTGTGCTGATCATGCAGGTGACCGTCTATCAGCGGCTACCGGGACGTCATCGACGCGCTCGAACGCGTCACCCACCAGCTCGCCTCCCTCACCCGCACCCTCCACCGGTGGCCCCGGAACGACGTGGGCGACGCGTGCGACAGCTTCCTGCGCGACTACGCCGATCTCCTGGAAGCGTTCGCCCAGTTCACCCGCCCCTTCGGCGAGATCGACGAGACCCGGCTGCCCTGCCAGGCCGAGGAGCTGTGCGCGGCCGCCACGGTGGTCCAGGACAAGCGCGCGCGGCTGGTCGACCACGCCCAGAACTCCTCCCTCGCCCTGAACGACCCCTCCCGCCCGTACAGCATCCTCCTGGCGGAAGCCACCCGCCTGACGGAGGAGGCCCAGCACTCCTGCGACATCCTCCGCCACCGCTGCGGCGCCCCGGCGAGAGACCGGCCGGTGGGAGTCTGATCAGCGGGTCGTGTGGGCGCCTCCGTTCACGTTCAGCACCTGGCCCGTGATGTGGCGGGCCGCTGGGGAGGTGAGGAAGGCGACCGCTCCCGCGATGTCCTCGGGGGAGCCCGGGCGGCCCGTGGCGGTGGAGGCGATCAGCCCCTCGCGGCGTTCGTTCGTCAACTGGTCGCGGAAGAACTCGGTGTCGGCGATGTAACCGGGGGAAACGACGTTGGCGGTGAGGCCGCGCGGGCCGAGCCGGGCGGCCAGGTCGAGGTTCCAGGTGGCGAGTCCGGCCTTGGACGCGCCGTAGGCACCGGCTCCCTGGTCGGCGGCGATCGACCCGATGTGCACGACCGCGCCGCCGGAGGCGAGCCGGTCGTCCACGCACCGTGTCGTCAGCGCGGCGGTGACGAGGTTCGCGTCGAGGTTGGCGCGGAAGTCCCGGGCGTAGGAGGCGAGGTCCGACTTTCCATCGGCGTCGAAGTCGGTGTTGCCACCGGCGTTGTTGACGAGCACGTCGAGCCGGTCGGGCAGCTCGGCCAGCAGCTCGGTGAGGGCTTCGGGTTGGGTGTGATCGCAGACCAGGGCGCGGACGCCCGCCTCGTCCGCCAACTCCTTGAGCGGGCCCGGGCGGCGACCGGTGACGATGACCCGCTCCCCCTGCTCCGCGAAGTGCCGGGCGATCGCGCGGCCGATGCCCGTACCGCCCCCGGTGATCAGAACGTTGCGTGGCATAAACTGGCTCCCCTCACGTATTCAGACCTAAATTTAGACCTAAACGTAAGCGAGGGAGAGGTGCCGTGGCAAACGAACGCAGGGTGGCGGGCGACGACGGACACGACAGGCAGCCGACGGACGACACCGGGCACGACCTCGCGCGGGACATCGCCGACGACTGGGAGCGAGAGCGCCCCGGGACCCCCGTCTCCTCGATCCGGATCGTCACGCCGGTCTGGCAGCTGGCCAAGCTCTTCGGCGACGACCGGCGCCGGGTCCTCAACCAGGCCGGGGTGGACGCCGCCACCCTTGACCTGCTCAGCGTCCTGCGCCGCAGCGGACCTCCGTACACGCTCAGCACCCGCGAGCTGAGCCGCCGTTCCCTGGTCACGGCAGGCGCCATCTCGCAACGCACCGCCCGCGCCGAACGCGAAGGGCTGGTCACCCGCCAGGCCGTCCCGGGCCGCCTCCGCGCGGTCGAGGTCACTCTGACCCCGGCGGGCCACGACCTGGTCGAGGCGACCGTCGACCAAGTGCTCGGCCGTGAGACCGAGTTGCTCGACGGCCTGACCCCTGACGAGCAGACCCACCTCACCTCGCTGCTGCGCCGCCTCCTCCAGGACGTGCAGCACCGCCTCGGCGACAGCCGGATCACCCACGTCGGCGAGGAATGACGCCGCGGCGCCGCCATCGGACGTCACCGCTCCCGCGGCACAGGGCCTCCTGACGCTCGTGGACTTCAACGGTCCCGAGCCGATCAGGAGGCCCTGCTGTCATGGCTGCTTCGATCGAAGACCAGCACGTGGGGGTGGCTAGGACCTGGCGGCGATCCCCTGGGCGCTCTCCGGCGCGACCACCGGCTCCTCGGTGCCCTCCGTCCGGTCGGCGAGCTTGAGCCAGACCACTCCGGCGATGATGACGCCCAGCCACAGGGCCTTGGCCCCGGTGAGCGTCTCGTCGAAGAAGACCGGGCCGAGGACCGCCGCGCCGACCGCGCCGATTCCCGCCCAGACGGCATAGCCGATGCCGACGTCGATGGTGCGCAGGGCGACGCTCAGCGCGTAGAGGGTCAGCAGGAAGAACACGACAGCGACCAGCGACCACGTCAGACGGGTGAAGCCCTCGCTTCCCCCGACGGAGAGCGCGTAGCCGACCTCGAACCCTCCGGCGAGGAGGAGCATGAGCCAGGCCTGAGCCGGGTTGTTATGGGAGTTGGACATGTCCGTGAGTCCTTTCGCGGGGATGAGTCAGGTGGTGGCGGGAGGCTCAGGCGCCACCGCTGAGCTGGAGGCCGACGACCCCAGCGATGACGACGGCGATACCCAGCGCCTTGCGCCAGTTCAGGCGCTGGCCGAAGAGGACCGCTCCGAGAACGGTGATGCCGATACCGGCGACGGACGTCCAGAGGGCGTAGCCGACGCCGACGTCGAAGGTGAGCAGCGCCTTGCTGAGGAAGTAGGTCGCGATGGCACCGCTGACCAGGGTCGCGATGGTCCACTGGCGGTTGGTGAAGCCCGCGGCCTTACCGGCTGCGATGGCGACGGTGATCTCGAAGATGACGGCGATGGCGAGGTAGAGCCAGTGCACGGGGAGGTCCTTTCAGATGAATGGCGGTCAGCGTGGCGGGATGTGGGCACGGCGAAACCGCGGCCCGACGAGACGTCAGGTGGGTAACCGGTCCGGGTCAGATCAGCACCCGTCGACTCCGCAGGCGGCACCTCGGGCGACGGCCTGGTCGGCCTGGGCGTCGAGCACGGCCTTGCGGATCTGGGCCGCGGCGGGGACGCCTTCCATGCGGTGGCGTTCGCCGATGATGATCGTGGGAGCGACGGAGACGCGGTACGCCTCGGCGGTCCGCAGCGCCTCCTGGTGGGCCTTCGTGTACGTACCGGCGGTCAGCGCCCCGGTGAAACCGGCCTCGTCCAGGCCCAGTTCCGACGCGATGTCACCGAGGACCTCCAGCTGACCGATGTCCCGGTCCTCCTGGAAGAACGCCCGCAGCACCCGCGGGGTGTATTCCGCGCCCTTGCCGTGCTCGGCCGCGTACTGGTAGCCCTCGAACGCCAGCCGGGTGTAGGGCTGTGGCGAGACGGTGGGCAGGGTGATGTCCACACCCATGCGGCGGGCCATCGGATAGACCGCACGGGCCCAGATCGCGGGCAGGTACTCGTCCTCCGGCCGCAGCGTCGGGGTCGGGTGGGGCCGCAGTTCGAACGGCATCCACTCGATGGCGACGTCGAGGTCGTGGGTGGCCTCGTGCAGTGGGCCCTCGGCAAGCATGCAGAACGGACAGACGTAGTCCGACCAGACCTTGATACCGACCGTGCCGCTTTCCGTCCCCGTGCTGGCTTCCGCCCCCGTGCCGGCTTCCTTCTCGGTGCTCGTTTGCGTCTCCGTCACATCCGCCTCCGGTTCATGGCGAGGAATTCTTCGAACGGCTTCGTCCCCTCCGGGATCTCCAGCGAGGTCACCTTGATCTGCCAGGACTCCGGGTCCTCGGCGAAGATCGAGTACGACCCTGAGTAGTCGAAGCCGTAGCGTGCGGCCGTCTTGCGGTCGGCCACGTGGACGATGTGGCTGACGCTGAAGTACAGCGACGCCATGTAACACAGGGCGCAGGGCTCGCCGGAGGCGATCAGCGTGGCCCCGGCGGTGGCGTGCAGCCCGTACTTGGCGGTGGCCTCACGCAGCGCGACCACCTCGGCGTGCGCGGTGGGGTCGTTGTCCTCGCGTACGCGGTTGAAGCCGGTACCGAGGATCTGGCCGTCGTTGACCACCACACCGGAGAACGGGATGCCGCCCTTGGCGACGTGCTCGCGACTGATCCGCACCGCCTCACGGGCGTACTCGGTCAGCTCACTCTCTGCGATCTTGGGCAACTTTGCTCCCCGTCTCGGGCCGCGGTGGGGCGGAGCAGGATGACACCGCCAATTGTTGCTTGTACGTGCATGCTCTTTGACGACAGACGATCGGGTGGGCATGTCAAGCGAGCGGCCTAAGCTTGCATGAACATGTATCTTGTTGTCAACGCGCCACCTGAGAGGGAGCTGCCCATGACCACGATCTCCTACGCGTCGGCCGCCTCGTCCGACCAGGCCATGTGGGGCCGGGTCCTCACCCTGCACGCACAGGTGGAGCATCAGCTCACCCAGGCCCTGCAGCGCAAGCACGGCATGGGGCTCTCCGAGTTCCGCGCCCTGGAGTGTCTCGTTCAAGCCAGCGACGGCGAGCTGCGCATGCAGGAACTCGCCGACAAGGTAGGCCTTGGACAAAGCTCGGTGACCCGGCTGGTCGGCCGCCTCTTCTCGGCCGGCTTCGCCTTCCGTGACCTGTGCCCCGACGACAAACGCGGTGTCTACGCGGTCATCACCGACGACGGCAGGCAGCGCTACGCCGACGCGCGCGGCACCTACTCCGAGGTCCTCAGCGCGGCACTGAACACCGCCGGAGCCACCCCGGATCTGGCCGGTACTGTACAGGCGCTGCGCAGCGCCCTCTGAGCCGCACCGCGCCTCCTTCCGGTTCCGCCCCGGAGAAACCGCCTCCCGAAAGCCGTCCCCCGGGACGGCTTTCGGCGTTTCCATGCCCAGCCGAACATGCCCGGATGAACGCCCAGTTCCACACCAGACCCCCTTCCTTAAGCGTTGCGACACCTAGGTGAAAGGCGCCGCAACGACCCGGACATACTTCATCAAGCAAACATATGCTTTCGCCCGGCCCACCCCCTGGCGAGTGATGTGCGTCACGGGAACAAGTGACAAGTACATGCTTGACTCTGCATAGATCGCGGGTACGGTTAACCGCGGCTCGATCACGGGGGAAGTGATGCGGGGCCGGCAGAGCAAGATGCCGCCGTGCTCCGCGAGTTCTTTGGCGCGACTCATGCGCCACCACCCTCCCCTTACGCATGGTCACTTTCGCATGGACAAATGCACGACTGGGGGAACTGTGCCATTACCACGCCTTTTTGGCGCGCTGGCCGAGCATGCCAGACGCCGGCCCGATCACCTGGCCCTGATACGGGGCGAGCAGCAGGTGACGTACCGCCAGCTGGTGGACCTCGCCGAGGACTTATCCGGCGCCCTGGACCGTCTCGGACTCGACCGGCGACAGCCGCTGTGCGTACCGGCACATAAGACACCCACCACGATCGCCCTGCTCATCGGCGCCTTCCGGGCCGGATACGCGGTCCTGGCGCCCTCGCCCGAACTGGGCTCCTCCGCCCGTGCGGCGATCGCCGCGCAGGCCCGCTGCTCCCAGGTGCTGACCGTCGATGACCAGGGGGTTCTCGACACCGTCCCGGTCGTTCCTGACGAGCAGGCCGCGCAGGGCTTCGACCTCGCGGACCCCGCCACCGCTCCCCTGCTGCTCACCACCTCCGGCTCCACCGGAACACCGAAGATCGTGCCCATCTCGGCCGACGCCTTCGGCCGGTTCGCCGACTGGGCGACCGACCGGTTCCGCCTCACCGAGCAGGACACCCTGCTCAGTTACGCGCCCCTGAACTTCGATCTCTCCCTGCTCGACGTGTGGACCGCGCTGCGGCTGGGCGCCCGGACCGTTCTCGTCGCACAAGACCTCAGTACGGACGCCCGCCACCTGCAAGAACTCCTCACCCGGCACGAGGTGACCTTCGTCCAGGGCGTGCCCATGCTGCACCGGCTGCTCACCCAGGACGGTGCCGTCCATCCGGCGGTCCGCACGGTGATCTTCACCGGGGACGCCATGCCACCACCCCTGCTGCGCCAACTCGGCAAGGCCTTCCCCGGCGCCGGTTTCCACAACGTCTTCGGGTGCACCGAGACCAACGACAGCTTCATGCACGACACCGACCCCGCGGGGGCCGGTGAGCGGACCCCCATCGGGCGCCCGCTGCCCGGGGTACGGGCCCTGCTGCTCGACGGTGAGGGGAAGGTCCTCGACGGCCCCGGCACCGGTGAACTTCTCGTGACCACACCGTTCCAGACCTTCGGATACCTGCAACGCTCCCGCAACGAGGGGGTGTTCGTATCGGCTCCCGACGGCGGCGACGAGGTGTTCTACCGCACCGGCGACCTCGTCAGCCGGGACGCCGACGGCCTGCACTGGCTGGAGGGGCGCACCGACTTCCAGGTCAAGGTCCGCGGGGTGCGGACCAATGTGCAGGAGGTCGAGAACGTCCTGGCGGCTCACCCCGAGGTCGCCGAGGCCGCCGTCGTGGCGATCCCCGACCCCGAGGCCGGCTACCGGCTGCACGCCCAGGTGACCCGTCGCCCCGGTACCGCGCTCACCTCGCTGCGGCTGCGCTCGCACAGCGCCGAGCGCCTGCCCCGCCATGCCATCCCGTCCTCCGTGCACGTGAGCGACATCCCGGTGCCGCGCACGTCCACCGGAAAGCCCGACCGCAACCTCATCAAGGCAACACGACAGAAGGGAAATCCCGCATGAGCGCCCTGGACGAAATTCGCGGCTATGTCGTCACCGAGTTCCTTGACGGAGAGGACACGGCGGACCTGACCGCCGAATTCGACCTCATCGACAACGGAGTCGTCGACAGCCTGGGCCTGGTGCGGATCGTCTCGCACCTATCCCGGACCTATGCGATCCCCATCGACGACATTCCCCTGACCCCGGACAACTTCCGCAGCATCCACGCCATTTCGGCATTCGTCGAGAACGCGACGAAGACCGCCGCCTGAGCCGACGCCCGGCTTTCCGCAGACGACCTACAGAAATTCCCGGAACGCTCCAAAAGACGTTCCGGAAGAATCCATCACCCACGAGGAGAAACCGTGATCGTCCGCAGCACCAGCGAACTCGTCCCCGTCGAGTGGGGCAACGGCACCAGCCACCGCCTGCTCACCGAGGCCGACGGCATGGGCTTCGCCGTATGCGAGACCCTGGTCCGCAAGGGCACCAAGAGCGCCCTGCAGTACCGCCGTCACCTCGAGGCCTGCTACTGCACGGGCGGCTCCGGTGAGGTCGTCACCGCGTCCGGTGAGCGCTACAAGATCTCCGAGGGCACCGTTTACGCCCTCAACGAGAACGACGCGCACTATCTCATCGCCTCCGACGACGAAGACCTCAGACTGATCTCCGTCTTCAGCCCGGCCATCCGCGGCGACGAAAAGCACTCGCTGTCTCCCGACGGTTTCTCCCAGTACTAAGGACCGCGTTCCGGGGCCCGTCCCGCCAAAAGCGGCGCGGGCCCCGGCCCCGACCAGCGACGTACCGGAAGGCAGCAGACGTATGACACCCGCACCGTCCGCACAGCGGACCGCACCGCAGACCGCACCGGCCCCGTACGCCCTCGCCGCCCCCTGGGCGGACGAACTCAACCTCGACGTCGAGGAATGGGATACCCGCGCGGAGTTCCCCTGGGAGAAGTGGAAGACGATCCAGCGCTCGGGGCTGCTCGCCGTACCGTTCGAAACCCGGTACGGCGGCCGTGGCGGCACCCTGACCGACACGATGAGCGCCCTGGAGGGCCTCGGGCACACCTGCCGCGACTCCGGGCTCGGCTTCTCCGCGTCCACGCAGATCGTCAGCGTCGGCGTCCCGCTGCAGGCGTTCGGCTCCGAGGAGCTGAAGTCCCGTTTCCTGCCCGGGATCATCAGCGGCGAGCTGATCACCGCACACGCCATCACCGAGCCGGACAACGGCTCCGACGCCCTGAACATCTCCACCACCGCGATCCGGGACGGCGACGACTACGTCATCGACGGCGGCAAGATGTTCATCACCAACGCCCCGATCGCCGACCTCTTCCTGCTGTACGTACGGACCGGCAAGCCCGGCCCGTTCGGCCTGAGCGTCTTCCTGGTCGAGCGGGACTCCCCCGGCCTGCGCGTCGGCGAGCCGCTCGGCAAGATGGGGCTGCGCACCTCCCCGCTGAGCGAGGTGACCTTCGAGGGGCTGCGCGTGCCCGCCACCCGGCGCATCGGCCTGGAGGGCGCCGGTTTCCTGATCCTCGACCATGTGATGAAGCGGGAGATCCTCTTCTCCTTCTCCCTCACGCTCGGCGAGATGGAACACCGTCTGGAGCGGGTGCTCGGGTACGCGAAGTCCCGCCGCCAGTTCGGCGAGCCCATCGGCTCGTTCCAGGGCGTCGCGCACAAGATCGCGGACATGAAGATCGCGGTGGAGACCGCCCGCAAGTGGCTCACCGACACCGGCGCCAAGGTGGAGTCCGACCAGGACGCCGCGATCGACATCGCCGCGACCAAGACCGTGGTCAGTGAGGCCAACAAGCGCACCGCGCTCGACGCCGTCCAGATCTTCGGCGGTCAGGGCTATCTCACCGCCACCGGCATCGAGCGGGACGTCCGCAACGCGATCGGCGGAACGATCTACTCCGGCACCAGTGAGATCCAGCGCAACCGCATCGCCTCCCTCCTGGGCCTGCGGTCCGGAAGCTGACGAAAGGCTCACCATGAACGCCCTCACGCCGGACGACCTCCGGCGGCTCACCGCGCCCACCGACTTCTTCGACTACGAGAGCGACGCCGTCCAGTCCTTCATCGACGAGGCGGTCACCGACCGTGGCGCGGACAAGCGCCGGCTGGCCGTCGAGCTGTACTACGCCGTCCGCGACGACGTCTTCTACGAGGTGTACGGGGCCGACCTGTCCCCGCAGGGGCTGCGGGCCGGACACATCGCCGCCACCCGCAAGGGCTTCTGCCTGCACAAGTCGGTGCTGTACGCGGCGGCCTGCCGGGCCGTGGGCATCCCCGCCCGCGTCCACTACGGCGATGTGCGCAACCACCTCGCCTCCGACCGGCTGCGCGCCCACATCGGCGGCGACGTGTTCTTCCACGGCCTCAACTCCGTTCACCTGAACGGCACATGGGTCAAGGCCACTCCGGTCTTCAACAAGATCCTGTGCCGCCTGTACGGGATGAAGCCACTGGAGTTCGACGGCACCGCCGACAGCCTGCACCACCCCTTCGACGACCAGGGCCGCCAGAACATGGAGTTCCTGGCCGACCACGGCGGCTTCGAGGACGTTCCCTACGAGTTCGTCATGGCGAACATGCGCCGCAAGCACCCCGGCTTCCTGAACGACACCGGCAGCGGCACGGTCCGCGGCGGCTCGCTGGCCGCCGAGGCGACCGCCTGACCCGGCCCGACGAACGAGGAGACACCGAGATGAGCACCATCCGAGCTGAGAAGGACGGCTGGGAGGCGCGGGCGCGCATCGGCGTGGTCGTCCCGCACGCGGACGTCGGCCCGGAGTCCGAGTTCCAGGCGATCGCGCCCGACGACGTGTTCGTGCACGGCTCGCGCGTCCACTTCGGCGCGATGCGGGCCGGTGGCGAGATGGACCCGAAGATCCCCCACGACCCGGTGCGGGCCTTCGTGGAGCCGCCGCACATCGACGACGCGGTGGAGCTGCTGGCCGCTTCCCCGCTCGACGCGATCGCGCTCGGCTTCACCAGCTCCGCCTACGTCCTCGGCGCGAGCGGCGAGAAGGAGCTGTTCGCCCGGCTCGCGCGGCACACCCGGGGCCTGCCGCTCACCGGCACCACCACGGCGGCCGTGGCCGGGTTCACGGCGCTCGGCGCCCGGCGGATCGCCCTCGTCAACCCGCCGTGGTTCGACGACCGGCTCTCCGGGCTCGGCGCCGACTACTTCGCCGAGCAGGGCTTCGAGGTCGTCCACCACGCCCCGTGCGGGCTGCCCAGCAACCAGAAGCTGATCACCCCCGGCGCGCTGTCCGAGTGGATCCGCACCACGGTCGCCGGGCACCGGCCCGACGCCGTCCTGGTGGCGGGCAACGGCATCCGCGCGGTGGGCGTCATCAACGCCCTGGAGCGGGAACTCGACTTCGCCGTCCTGACCGCCAACCAGGTCCTGTTCTGGCACGCCCTGCACCTGGCCGGAGCGCACGAAACGGCCCGCGCGATCACCGGCTACGGCCGGCTGTACGACACCCAGCCGGCGGGCGGCGCCGCATGAGCCTGCTGGCGGCCGACGGGCACGAAGCCCTGTTCGTCTGCGACGAGGGGGACGCCCTACGGCTCCCCCTCGTGTGCTGGCGCGACGACGGCACCACCGTCCACGGCATGGTCCTGTACCGCGGTGTACTGCGCCGGGCCGAGCACATCCCCGGCTTCCGCCGTTACGCCCATCCCCTGCGGGACGACACCCCCGCACGCCACACGGGCGCGCCCTCCCACCCCCGATCCCACTCCCGAAGGGCACACATATGACCGAGCACCCCTCGTTACGCGCCTACTTCGCCCCGCTCACCGGGACACCCCAGCCGGAACTCGGCCGCCACGTCCTCGGCACGGTCGCGTTCGGCGAGCGCTCCGGCCTCGCCCTCGCCCCGCAGGGACACCCCGAGCTGGCCATCCCCATGTCCTCGCCGGGCTTCGACGCCTTCCGCGAGGTGTGGACCACCACCGCCGAGCCGGTCTCCGGCACCCGGGACGGCCTGGTCTTCGCGCACGACGGCGAGCACCTCTTCGTCTCCGGCACCATCGCACCGCGGCCCGTGTACGCGCCCACGGTACGCACGACCTACGAGGCGGCGTTCGCGCTCGTCACGGAACTCGGCTATCCGCACATCTTCCGGATGTGGAACTTCGTCGGTGACATCATCGGTGCCAACGCCGAAGGCATGGAGATCTACCAGGACTTCGTGGCCGGGCGCGCCAAGGCGTTCGCCACCCACCACGGCGACGGGACCGCGCACATGCCCGCCGCCACCGGCATCGGCACCCGGGGCAAGGGCATCTCCTTCGTCCTGCTCGCCACCCGCACCGGAAACCCCCGGCACGTGGAGAACCAGCGCCAGACGCCCGCCTACCACTATCCCG
Source organism: Streptomyces sp. NPDC041200 (assembly GCF_055591805.1). NCBI lineage: Bacteria > Bacillati > Actinomycetota > Actinomycetes > Kitasatosporales > Streptomycetaceae > Streptomyces > Streptomyces sp. NPDC041200. The sequence continues at coordinate 551,884 of NZ_JBVIZF010000003.1, forward strand.
AGCAGTACGGCCCGAAGCCGCCGAGCTTCGCCCGCGCCACCCTGCTGGAACCCAGCGGCACGCTCTACGTGTCCGGGACGGCCAGCATCCTCGGCCACGAGACCGTCCACCGGGGCGACATCGCCGCCCAGACCGACGTGGTCCTGGAGAACATCGCCGAGCTGATCGCCGGGCCCAACCTGGCCATGGCGGGCCTGGACGGCGGCCATGAACTCAAGGACCTCCGCCTGGTCAAGGTGTACGTCCGCCACGAGCGGGACCTGCCGCTGGTGCGCGCCCGCTGCCGGGAGGCGTTCGGCCCGGACGTGGAGACCACGTACCTGAACGTGGCCGTGTGCCGGGACGACCTGCTCGTCGAGATCGAAGGGCTCGTCCCCGGCCCGGAGTGGACCCGATGAGCGAGACCTCGCCACTTTCCGTGCGCGGGGACCGGGCACCCGCGGTCTGGGGACTGCTGCCCGCCGAGCAGCAGCCGGACTGGGGCACCCACCCCGAACTCCCGGACATTCTCGATGAGTTGCGCGCGTCGCCCGCGCTCACCGACGCGCCGGACGTCAGGGTGCTGCGGCACCAGCTCGCCCAGGTCGCCCTGGGCGGCGCCCGGCTGCTCCAGACCGGCGACTGCGCCGAGGACATCCGGGAGTGCACGCCCGAGCACACCGCGCGGAAGGCCGAGGTGCTGGACGAACTCGGCGATCTGCTCGCCCTGCACACCGGGCAGCCGGTGGTGCGCGTGGGCCGGATGGGCGGCCAGTTCGCCAAGCCGCGCAGCAGTCCGACCGAGACGTACGAGGGGGCGGACCTGCCCGTCTTCCGCGGCCACCTCGTCAACGCCCCCGAGCCGACCGCCGCGGCCCGCCGCCACGACCCGCACCGGATGCTCGCCGCGTACCGGGCGAGCGAACGCGTCCTGCGTGAGCTGGACGTCCGGCGCACCGGCCCGCTGGGCCCGTGGTCCAGCCACGAGGCGCTGGTGCTGGACTACGAGGGCTCCCTGGTCCGCCGCGACGCGCAGACCGGGGCGCCCTACCTGGCCTCCACCCACTTCCCGTGGATCGGCGAGCGCACCCGGCAACCCGGCCTGGCGCACGTCGAGTTGCTCGCCGCCATGGCCAACCCGGTCGGCTGCAAGGTCGGCCCGTCCGCCACGCCCGACGAGGTGGTGCGGCTGTGCCGGATCCTGGACCCGTACCGGCTGCCCGGCCGCCTCACGCTCATCCTGCGGATGGGCGTGGGCGCGGCCGAGGAGGCGACGCCCGCGATCGCCGAGGCCGTGCACCGCGCCGGACATCCCGTGGTCTGGCTGAGCGACCCGCTGCACGGCAACACCGTCAGGACCGCGTCCGGGCTCAAGACCCGTCACCTCGCCGACGCCATCTGCGAGGCGGTCACCGTCCGCGAGGCCCTGGAGAAACAGGGGCTGCACGTCGGCGGCCTGCACCTGGAGACCGCCGCGGCCGACATCACCGAATGCGTCGGCGGCCCGGTCACCGGCGAACACCTGGTCCCCGAACGCTACGAGACGCTCTGCGACCCGCGGCTCAACCCGCGCCAGGCCCGCGAACTGGTCGACGCCGTCTTCGCCTGAGCCGCCCCCACCCCCACACGCCCTCGGAGGAACCCCATGTCCCCGTCACCCGCCGATCTGCGCGTCGGTGTCGTCCTGCCCGGCCGCGAATCCGTCGTCGAACGCGGTGACTACCCCCGCCACCTCGGCCAGCTCGCCCAGAAGATAGAGGAGTCGGGTTACGACTCGATCTGGGCCGGTGAGTCCCCGCTGGCCCGCTCCCGGATGAACCCGCTGCTCGCGCTGACCGCCGCGGCCACCACCACCGAGCGGGTCGGGCTCGGCACCGCCGTCCTGCTGCCGCTGCGCCCGCCGGTGCACCTCGCCCATGAACTCGCCTGCCTGGACCGGATCTCCGGCGGGCGCCTGATCGCCGGTCTCGGCTCCGGCTTCAACTCCCCTGCGGCCGAGGCCGAGTTCACGGCGTACGGCATCCCGTTCGCAGAGCGGGTGGGCCGGATGCGGGAGACCCTGGAGATCTGCCGGGCGCTGTGGCGCGCCGAAGGGGAGCCGGTGTCGTACGAGGGCCGCCACCACCAGCTGGACGACGTGGCGCTGCTGCCGGTGCCCGAGCAGCCGTCCGGTCCGCCGGTGTGGATCGCACACTCCGGCGAGAAGATGCTGGAGCGCACCGGCCGCCAGTACGACGGCTGGATGCCGACCAGCACCACGTCAGGGGCATACGAGAAGGGCTGGCTGCGGGTCGAGGAGGCGCGCGAGGCCGCGGGGCGCCCCGAGTCCGACGTCACCGCCGCCGTCTATCTGTCGGTCGCCGTCGACGACAGCGCCGAGAAGGCCGAGGCGACCCTGCGGGCCTACTTCCAGGCCTACTACCGCCTCGACCTGCCCACCATGCGCACCACCCAGGGCATCTTCGGCGGCACGGCCGAGCAGGTCGCCGAGTGGCTCGGCGGCTATGTCGAGGCCGGGGCCCGCCATCTGATACTCCGGCTGCCCACCGCCGACCTGCACGAGCCGCGCTACCGGGCGGCCCTGGAGCGGACGGCCGGGGAACTCCTGCCGCTGCTGCGCGGCCTCGCCTGATGGGAGCTGTCGCCTGATGGGAACTACGGAGCAGGTCGCGACGGCAGCGACCGCGCGGACGGCGCGCCACTGGGACATCTGGCGCGCCGCCTGGCCGCTGACGGCCGTCTTCATGCTGTCGAACGTGCCGACCCCGCTGTTCGTCCTGTGGCAGCACCGGATCGGCTTCGGCACCGGCACGCTGACCGTCGTCTTCGCCCTCTACATCGGCGGGCTGCTGCTCGCCCTGCCCGTGGCGGGCGCCGCGTCGGACCGGTACGGGCGGCGCACCGTCCTGTTCCCGGCCACGCTGTCGGCGCTGCTCGCCTGTGTCCTCTACGCGACCGCCACGACCGTCGCCGCCCTCCTCGCCGCCCGGCTGCTGACCGGGCTCGCGGTGGGCGGCGCCGTGGCGGCCGGGATGGCGGCGGTGGCGGACGTCGGCGGCCCCGACCGGCGCCGTCAGGCCTCCCTCGCCGGGTCGGTGGCCATGGGTACGGGGCTCGCCACCGGTCCGCTGCTGTCCGGCGGCTTCGCCCAACTGCTCCCCGCGCCGACGGTAGCGGTGTTCGCCGTCGAGGCGGTGCTGCTGCTGTCGGTGCTGCCGGTCATCCGCTCGCTGCCGAACGTACGCCGTGGGGGCGCGGGTTCCTGGCTGCGCCCGCCGTCCGTGCCGCGCCGCAACCGGCGGGATCTGCTGGTCGGCCTGGCCGCGTACATGCCGGGCATGACCGGTACGTCGTTCCTGCTCGCCCTCGGTCCGACCCTGCTGGCGTCCCTGCTCGGCACCGACAACCGGATCGTGGCGGGCTGCTCGGCCTTCGTGATGTTCGGCGCCTCCACCGCGGTGCAGTTCTTCGTCAGCCGGTGGCCGGCGCGCCGCCTGCTGGGCACGGCGACCGGCGCGACCGCCGTCGGCATGGTGCTGGTGGTGCTGGCGGTACGCGCCGAGTCGGTCGGCCTGCTCATCGCCGCCGCCGTGTGCGCGGGCACCGGCCAGGGGATGGCCCAGCTCGGCGGCTTCTCGCTGCTGAACGCCCGGGTGGCGACGGACCGGCTGGCCGAGTCGAACGCGGCGCTCAGCGCCTGGGGCTACCTGTTCGCCGGGCTGCTCCCGGTGGCCACGGGATACCTCGCCGACGCCACGAGCGTCGGCTTCGGCGCGAGCGTGCTGGGCCTGTCCGTGGCCGCGGCGGCGGCCACGGGCGGCCTGTCCGTCGCCCGCCTCCGCCCGGGTGCCGAGGTGTAGCCGGGTGCGGAGGCGTAGCCGGGTGCGGAGGCGTAACCGGGTGCGGAGGCTAACCGGGTGCCGAGGTGTAGCCGGGAGCTACTCCGCGGGCCGCCGCCACAGTGGCTGCCGCCGCAGGGTGGGCAGCCACTGGGAGGGCAGTGCGCCGTGCTCCCGGAACACCGCGGCCAGCTCGGTGACACTCATGGTCGGAAGGTCGCGGGCGCGTGCGTCCTTCCAGGCCCGGGTGAGCGTGTCGAAGAGTTCGAGCACCGCGGGTGGCCGCACCCAGTAGACGTTCTCCTCGGCGACGGTGTACGCGCCGGCGTTCACCTTCGTCTTCGGGGAGGCGAGCACACAGATCGAGTCACCTGGGGCGACGGCACCTTCCGTCTTCTCCGTCGTCCGCAGGTGGCCCCCGGCCTGCCGTGCCTGCTCGGCGCCGATCTCACCCGTCTCCTTGGCCTGGTTCTTCGCTTCCCAGATGACCCACCGGGCGCTGCCGAAGACCCAGACGGCGTCCGGCCGGGCCGCCGATCCGTCCCGGGGGTCTCCATAGCTCTTGCTCGCACCGGCCAGCCGCCCGAGGTGGACCAGCCCGTCCTCGTACGGGTCGGGATCCGTCTGCTGGAGCCCCGCCCTGGCCGCGAGCGCTGCCTGGAAGGCATCCGGGCCCCACACGTCCTTCGCAGCCAGGATGGCGATCATGGCCGCCTCGTCGGTGGGGTCGAGTTCCTCGGTCGCGGCCGCTGGCGGCGCGGCGACCGGAGCGACGCGATCGAACCACGTCGTGCCGAGGCTGTTGCGCCGCGCCTCACGGAAGTAGCCGGCCGCCGTCTGCCGGAGCTGCGGCTCCCCGGTGGCCTCGGCCAGGCGGTGGGCCACGCAGAACCCCAGGTAGCTCCACAGCGAGCTGTACCGCTTGGGCGTTTGCGCGTTGCGGAGCTGATCGGTCACGTTCTTGATGGCGGTGAGTGCGAACCGGTGGTCCTTGGACCAGAGCGCGTTCGCGGCGGCTATCTCGTGACGGACGGCTCGCTGCAGCGCCGCGGCGCCGGGTCCGTCCTCACGGACGTATGTTTCCCGGTTCCTGACGATGTCCTCTTCGACCTCGTCCCAGTCGGGGCCCTGAGCGTTGAATACGGCCAGGTTCCCCCACACGTCGTCCGTGGTCTGGTCGAGCGAGGCGTCGAAGCCGACCTCCAGCTCGGCGTGAATCTCCGGGTGCATCGACGCCTGGATGTCCTTGCGGACCAGGTGGGACGTCAGATCGCGGTCGAGGACGAGCACGGCGGCGTGGTCGCGAAGGTTGCGGGTCGCCCGGCCGGCGCCTTGCTGGATACGCGCGCGGATGCGCTCGCGGAGTACTTCGTCGGCGCCGACGGAGTCGTGGAGGAAACGCTCCTGGAGGTCTCCGTTGGCCGGAAGGCCCATGAGGACCACCAGTCGGCAGTCCTCGTCCGGGAGGTCGACACCGTCGTAGCGGTTCGTCAGGACCAGCGCGGCGGCGGGTTCCGAGGTGAAGGCGGAAAGGTCGTCCTCGACCTCCCGCGCGGTGAAGGTCGGGTAGAACGCCGGAAGGTAGTGCTCACGGAAGTCGTTGGCCACTCGGGTCTCCGGCGTGAGCACGACGGCGCGCCCGGCCTGCTTGATGACCCGCTGGACGAAGGGCGCGACGTCTTCCGGTGCCGAGGCCAGGTCCTGGGTCAGCTCCGGGAAGAGGAACAGCCTTCGTCCGGTACCTTCCTTGTCCCATCCCGCGGGAACGGGGATCCGGTGGATCCTGGACCGCCCGAAGGCCCGCTCCAGCTCACCGCCGGACCCCAGCGTGGCGCTCATGTAGACGCGCTGCTTGGGGCTGTTGAACGCGCGGTGCTGGAAGGTGGGCGCGATCAGCGGGCGGATGAGGATCTCGCGGTAGGACACGTACGCCAGGCAGTCCGCCACGTGGGTCTCGAGGAACTTCCAGGCGTGCGCGGCGTCGTCGCTGACCTTGTCCTGGGCAACGGCCTCCCGGAGGACCGATTCCACATGACCGGCCTGCGCGGCGACGGCGGCCGGAGAGGCCAGGTAGATCGCCTTGAGGTACTGGCTCTCCGGGGTCTCGGACCGCAGATGTGACAGCAGCAGAGGGTCCAGCGCGGGGCTCAGCGCGGTGAGCACGTCCATGTAGGCGCTCTCGTGCGAGCCGCGGGTTATTCGCAGCCTCCACGGCTTGGATACGTACCCTTCGGCCGCGTGCGCGTCGTCCAGGATCAGCGCGTCGGCGGCGTCGATCCTCGGCCGCGAGTTGAACACATGGCTGTACGTGCTGACGGCTATCGCCCCACCGGCCTCATAGCGCGCCAGGTCGGCCTGGTCCCAGGAGCGCGACCGGCCGATCAGGAGCGACTTGGGGATGCCGTAGTCGTCCAGCTTCCGCGCCGTCTGCACGGCGAGCTGCCGCGTGGGACACAGATAGGCGACGCGGTGCCCCTCGGCCCGGCGCAGATACTCCGCGATCAGCCCGCCGACCAGCGTCTTCCCCGCTCCGGTCGGCAGTTCGAGCGCGACATCGCTCTTGTCCCGGAAGTCCGTGTGCCAGCGCTCCATGACCTTCGACTGGTGCCCCCAGACGGAGTCAGGCCCCCGATTCCCCCGTGCCAGCAGCCGGTACAGCTGTTCCGGATCACCTGGAACTCCGACCGGGTCCGCCTGCCTGCGCTTGAACGCCATGCCACCCCTCTCGCCCCGCAGTCCTGACGGCGGATCAGCCCCCGATCCACCGCGCCGCACTCATGGTAAGAACGATGCCCTCCGGCCGCGCGGCCGGAGGGCAGGCAGCAGGTGAACGGCAGGGCTAGAACAGGCGGTTCAGGCGGAGCGACAGGTAACATCCGCCGGCGCGGCCGTCGGTGTCGTCGCTCACCGTCACGGGGTGGCCCTCATAGGCCGTGTCGTAGGTGTCCTTCGGGCGGTAGTTCTTGCACTGTCCCGAGGCGTCGGCGCCGCCGTCGCCGTAGAACTGCACATCGAGGCCGATGTCCGAGCGACCGGACAGGGCGAAGGTGAGGTTGCACCAGCCCGCCCGGCCGTCGGTGTCCACCCGGATGAGGTCGCCGAACGTCTTGAACGGCTTGATCGGGATCGTCTTCGTGCCCCCGTTCTGGCACTGGCTGTCGTCGCTGCCGGGCTCCGCCTCCCAGGTGTAGGTGGCGTTCAGGCCCGCGAGCGAGTTCGACGGGTCGTAGATGCCGAAGGCCAGCTGACAGCCGCCCGCGCGGTTGTCGGTGTCCAGGCGGATGGCAGTGGTCCAGTCGGGCGCGGTGACCCATCGCTCCGGCGGGTTCGCCGGCCCGTCGCACTGGCCGTTCCCGTCGGGGTAGAACCGAACGCCCAGTTCGGGCGCGGCGCTGGCCGAGGACGACGCCGCGTTGGCCGACGTGGCCGACAGGCCAGTCAACATCAGCAGGCCGACCGCCAGCGCGGACGCCATCCGGGCCGGTCTACTGCCCAGTTTCAGCTTTCTCACGTTTGTCTCCCAGGATGTCTTCGCTTGATCCGGAAAGGGTGCAGAACCGTTCCACGAGCGTGAATGGCCATCACTGAGTGCCGATTGGTGCGATCGAGCAGAGAAGAACAGAGGAACCCGACGCAGCTCAGGCGAGCGAAGGCGGCGAAGGCGGAGCGAAGCCCTCCAACCGAGGCGCAGCGCCGACAGCACGCGGCGGCGACGGCAGAATTATCCAGCACACATCAGGACAAGCAGCAGACCGATATCGGCCAGGTAGAAGAGACCCTGAGCGCCGCCGGTCGCCCAGGGTACGGGCCGCCCGCGCCCCACCACCGGCCCTGCTCCCGTGCCCGGGTCAGGCCCGTCAGTTCGTGTGCTCGCGTGCTCGACGCGCTGCCATTCCCCCTTGCTATCCCCCTATGTGCCCCTTGTGATGGCAGCCATATCAATTGCCGGTGTAGGTGCGCTCGGGCCCGTGCTAGAAAGGCACTTCCCCAGTGGTCCCGTATAGGGCAAGGTGCGCAATTGAGCAGGCTCCTGTTGTTGAACGGGCCGAATCTCGGCATGCTCGGAAGCCGTCAGCCGGAGATCTACGGAACGGACACACTCGCCGACATCGAGAAATGGGTCGCCGAAGAGGTCGCCGACCGCGGCTGGAAAGTGGAAGCTTTTCAGCACGACGGTGAGGCGGAGATGATCCGCACCCTCCAGGGCAACTACGACACCGTCGGCGCCATCATCAATCCCGCCGCCCTGATGATGGCCGGCTGGGGACTGCGCGACGCGCTCGCCAACTACCCGCGCCCATGGATCGAGGTCCACCTCTCCAACATCTGGGCCCGGGAGCAGTTCCGCCACGAGTCGGTGACGGGCCCGCTCGCCACCGGAGTGATCTTCGGCCTGGGTGCCACGGGCTACCGGCTCGCGGCCCGCGCGCTGCTGGAGAAGGTCACCGACCGCTGACGTGGCGCCGCCCGCCGCGACAGACACATCCACCGGTTCAACGCGGAGCCGCCCCGCGCGACTTCGCCGCGGACCCGACTGAAAGCCCCCGACGGAAAGCCGAGGACAGGACACCATGCCCCAGGGACAGACGGCGGAATCCGTACTGACCGCCCACCGCGACCGGCTGCGCCCCGTGGACCGGATGATTCCGGAGGCCGCCCCGCTGCCGGAGCCCACCGACGGCCAGGAACTGCTGGAGGCCGAGGGCGCGTACGGACTGCTGACCCACACCCAGGTCGACGTCGACACGCTGGAGGCGGTGCTCGGCCCGCTGAACCGCTGGGAGCTGGAGCCCCGGGTCTCCGGGCCCGACGAGATGGCCGCCCTGCTCACGCGGTTGAACCAGCACATGGATGGCCTCGCGGAGCGCCCCGGCGCGGACTCCATGGCCGCCATCGAGTGGCCCAGCCGTGACGTCGCCATGACCAGGGTCCTCCGTTCCTTCGGCTTCATCCCCGAGTTCGTGATGATCGGGCAGCTCAAGGGCAGCCCGCTGATGCCCGAGCCGGGCAACGTCCTGGTGCGCCGGGCCACCGCCAAGGACACCGAAGAGGTCTGCGAGCTGCAGATGGTGGAGACCCGGTTCGACGCCGCCATCAGCGGCGCCGTCGAGCGCTCCACCACCGAGGCGCTGCTGCGCGCCGAGATCACCGACCAGCTCGCACTCGACGATCCGCTGGTCTGGGTCGCCGAGTACCAGGACAAGATCGTCGGGGTGCACCGGGGCCAGGAGCCCTCCGAGCCGCAACAGGCATGGCTCCAGACGAAGATCGCTACCTCGCCGGTCGCCCACCTGGTCGGCACGGCCGTCAAGGAGGAGTACCGCGGCCTGGGCGTCGGCACCTCCATGGCCAACCACGCGCACGCCGAGCTGAACGCCATGGGCATCGGCGCGGCGGTCGGCTACCACGCGATGTTCAACCCGATCTCCGTGCCGTTCTGGCACCGCCACGGCTGGCGGCCGTTCTGGCACCGCTGGATGCGCACCCCGGCCGTCTGACCGGCACCGAGACGAGAATCCGTACGAGCCCTGTGGAGATATGATGCTGGTCAAGGCGCTGGAGGAGCGGGCCGACGCCGTTGCGGACCGCCCCGCCCTCGAATGCGAGGGTGTGGAGCTGACGTTCCGGGAGGCGCACGAGCGGGCCAACCAGCTCGCCCGTCACCTGGTCGCCCGGGGAGTGGGGCCCGACCGCGTCGTCGCGGTGATGCTGCCCCGTTCCACGGACCTGCTGGTGACGCTGCTGGCGGTGCTCAAGGCGGGCGGGGCCTACCTCACCCTCGACCCGGAGTACCCCCACGAGCGTCTGGCCTTCCAGGTCCGCGACGCCGCACCGGTCGTCCTGGTGACGTCGTCACACATCGATGCCGACCGCTCCGACCTGGGTGTTCCGCGCATCGTGCTGGACGACTCCGTGACGGCCGGCACGCTGGCCACGCTGCCCGCCGGCCATCTGACGGACGCCGAGCGGACCGCCCCGCCGCAGCCCGAGGACCTGGCGTACGTCATCTACACATCGGGTTCCACCGGCACTCCCAAGGGCGTCGAGATCCCCGTACGCGCTCTGCACAATCTGATGGAGGCGATGCGGGAGCGGTTCTCCCTGGGGCCCGGTGACCGCATGCTGTCGGTCACCACCGCCACCTTCGACATGTCCGTGCCCGAGCTGTTCTTCCCGTACTACACCGGTGCCTGCGCGGTCATCGCGCCCCGGGCCACCGGGCAGGACCCGCGGGAACTGGGCGACCTGATCGTCCGCCGGAAGATCGGCCTGGCCCAGGCCACCCCGACCCACTGGCACATGCTGGCCACGGTCTGCCCCGAGGCGCTGCGCGGCCTGCGCCTCATCATCGGTGGAGAGGCGTTCTCGGAGAAGCTGGCGGCGACGCTGCTGGACCTCGGTGCCGAGATCGTCCAGGGGTACGCGCCCACGGAGACCACCGTGTGGTCCACGGTGCATCCGATCACCGTTCCCGAGGACGCGTCCGTCATCGGCGGGCCCTTGCTCAACACCCGCCTGTACGTCCTCGACGAGGAGCTGGCGCCCGTCGAGCCCGGCGTCGAGGGCGAACTGTTCATCGCCGGCGCGGGTGTCGGCCGCGGCTACCTCAACCGGCCCGAACTGACCGCCGAACGCTTCCTGCCCGACCGGTTCGGCGACGGTAAGGATGGCGGTCAGGGCCTGATGTACCGCACGGGCGACCTGGTGCGGCTGCGCCCGGACGGCGCCGTGGTGTACATCGGCCGTACGGACCACCAGGTCAAGCTGCACGGCTTCCGGGTGGAACTCGGCGAGGTCGAGGCCGCCCTGGAACGCTCCGAGGACGTCGGCCAAGCGGTCGCGACGGTCCGCGAGGACCGGCCGGGCGACCGGCGCCTGGTGGCCTATGTGACGCCCGCGCCCGGCCGCGTGCCCGACACCGCGAAGTTGCGGGCGTCCGTGGCGGACACGCTGCCGCTGTACATGGTGCCGTCCGCCGTGGTCGCTCTGGAGGAGTTCCCGCTCACCCCGCACGCGAAGATCGACCGCAAGGCCCTGCCGGCCCCCGTCGTCGAGCAGACCGCCATGGTCGAGACCCACCTCACGCAGTCGGAGCTGATGCTCAGCCGGCTCTTCGCCGAGGTGCTCGGGGTCGAGCAAGTGGGCCCGCGCGACAGCTTCTTCGACCTCGGCGGCTCCTCGGTGCTCGCGGCACGGCTGCTGGCGCGGGTGCGCTCCGAAATGGACCTGGACCTCCCGATCCGGATGCTCGTGGAATCCCCGACGCCGACCGAGCTGTCCCGGCGGCTGACCGGCGAGGAGCCGCAGGACTCCTTCGACGTCCTGCTGCCGCTGATGACCAAGGGCGCCGAACGGCCGTTGTTCTGCATGCGCCATCTCGGCGGCACGGCCTGGTGCTACGGCGTCCTCGCCCAGCACTTCAGCCTGGACTACCCGATCTACGGCCTCCAGTCGCACACCTTCCAGGAGTCCGACACCCCCGTCGACACCATCGCGGCCATGGCGGCGGACTACGCCGACCGCATCAGCGGCGTGCAGGCCCACGGCCCGTACCGCCTCCTGGGCTGGTCCTTCGGCGGCATCCTGGCCCACGCCGTCGCCGCCGAGTTCCAGAAGCGCGGTGAGGAGATCGAGTTCCTCGGGGTGTTCAACATCGACCCGCACCTCACGGAGAAGGAGGACCGGGACGAGCAGGGCCTCATCGAACTGATCCTCCTGATCAACGGCAAGGACCTCGCCGACTACCAGCGCCCCCTCCGGTACGAGGACGTCGCCGAGTTCGCCGACATGGCCACGAACTACGCCTGGCGGGGCCGGAAGAGCGCGGCCGAGACCTTCGTCGGGACCATGCTGACCGACCTCGGCGCGTGGCGGGAGCACCGGCCCGAGAAGTACAGCGGCACCATGCACTTCTTCGCCGCCGACCCCAGCCCGGTGGCCGAAGCGGCCTCCAGCGAGGCCTGGGAGCCGTACGTCGCGGGCGAGATCGTCCGCCACGAACTGGGCTGCGTCCACGAGGAGATGCTCAGCAGTCCCCGCGCGCTCCGCCAGGTCGCCGAGATCGTCAGCGGCCACCTGAGGGACTGACCGGACCGGAGGCCGGTACCGGCGTCGGCGGCGACATCGTGCCCGGCGGCAGACTGCTGCCGGGCCCGTCCCGTGGTTCGGGGCCGTCGACGCCGTACGGGAGGGCCGCGCCGCGCACACGTGACACCTGACCGCCCCGAGTGCCGTACGCCAGGGCCGATGCCGACGGGGTGGGCACAGGCGCCGGGTCACACCCGGATCCGGGTGTGCCGAGGGGCCGAATTCGTCATGCCCGTGGGCGGTCTCTTTCCCTGAAGGGATTCCTGTTCCCCGGACGTTCGCGGGAAACGCGGACGCTAATTACGGGCGAATGTCGGACGGACGGACGATATCGCGATGATTGACCGTACGGCGCTGGAGTATAACTCCGCCGGACCGCCCCTCCAAACGTCTCCCGATTAACCCTGGTCACTCTTCTAGTTAGGGATGTCTAGGGGGGTGATCAGGGGATCTGAAGAGCGGTCGGACGACAAGACTGGACCGGGTAGGGCGAACATCCAACCTCCGAGGCCCGGCCCCCTCCCCCGATCCCTCTCACCCCCTAGCCGTTTCGAGGATCCGTGTATGTGTCCCAACGCCAGAAAATCCGGAGTTGATCCTGTGAAAGCCGTTGGCGCTGAAGACCTGGACGTAGAGCTGCGGCGCAAGGAGACGCCCGGGGTCGAGAGCGTGACCCACCTCAACAACGCCGGTGCCGCGCTCATGCCCGCCCCCGTGGTGAACGCGATGACGGCGCACCTGGAGCTGGAGGCGCGGCGCGGCGGGTACGAGGCCGCCGAGATCCAGGAGGAGGCACTGAACCAGCCCTATGCCGCCGCCGCGGAGATCCTGGGCTGCGAGCCGGGCGACATCGCCATCACCGACAGCGCCACCCGCGCCTGGAGCCTGGCCTTCTACTCCATTCCCTTCCAGCCGGGGGACCGCATACTCGCGTCCTCCGTCGAGTACGGGAGCAACCACCTCTCCCTGCTGCATGTGGCGCGCCGCGCCGGAGCCAGCGTCGAGGTGCTGCCGAACGACGAGTTCGGCCGCGTCGACGTGGCCGCCCTGCGGGCGATGCTGGACGACCGGGTGAAGGCCGTGGTGATGACGCACGTACCGAGCCATTCCGGCATCGTCAACCCGATCGCCGAGATCGGCGCCGTGGTCCGGGAGACCGGCGCTCTGTACCTGGTGGACGCCTGCCAGTCGATCGGGCACCTGCCGATCGACGTGAAGGAGGTGGGCTGCGACTTCCTCTCCGCCTGCGGGCGCAAGTACCTGCGGGGACCGCGCGGCACCGGGCTGCTGTACATGAGCCCGCGGGCCGCCGAGAGCGTCGATCCGCTGATGGTCGGCCTGGACGGCGCGTGCTGGCTCGGAGGCGGCCGCTACGCGATCGCCCCGGGCGCCAAGCGGTTCGAGACCTGGGAGGTGAACGCCGTGGCCCGGGTCGGCCTCGGCGCCGCCCTCACCTACGCGCTGGAGACCGGGGTCGAGGCGAGCTGGGCGCGTATCGCCGAACTGGGCCGGACCCTGCGCCGGGAGCTGCACGCCATCCCCGGCGTCGAGTTACTGGAGCGGGTGGACGACGAGGGGGAGCTGGCCGGGATCGTCGGTTTCACCGTCGACGGCCACGAGCCCGAGGAGATCCGACAGGCGATGCGCCGACACGACGTCAACCTGTGGGTGTCGAGGTCGAATACGGCGTGCGTGGACATGGAGGACCGCAAGCTGGAGCAGACGCTGCGGGCGTCCGTCCACTACTACAACACGCACGCGGAGATCCAGCAGCTCAGCTCCGCCCTCGGGGACTTCCTCGGCGACCCCCGCAAGCCCACCGGCCGCGCGGATTCCTGACTGCGCAAGCCGAGGGCATCATGGCGGCAGACTTCTTCCACATCGACACAGCCCTCGGCAAGCAGTCGACAAGAGGTCGGCTCGTGACGCGGCCCCGGACGCCGTCTCCTCGCGTACTGATGGCGCCGCGCAGGGTCCAGCGGATCAGGTCATCGACGCCGTGTCGTGCGACGAGTCCGTCGCCGGTGGCGTGGAGGCCGGTATAGACGACACCCCCAGCACCGGGCCGGCGCCGGGAGCAGCCTCCACGATCGCCGTGCGCAGGACAGCCCGGGAATCGCTGACCAGGGTTCGCCTCTCACCCTGGTAACCGGCGCCACGGGCATGCTCGGGCGCCACGTCGTGGATGGGCTGCTGAGCGCAGGCCGACCAGAGCGTGCGGTGTCCCGGCGTCCCCAACGAGCCGGTCTCACCCCTCTCGTGGAGGTGGTCGCCGTGATCTCCACGAGCCGTCGACGCGCGGCACCGCCTTCACGGCGGCTGACGCCCTGCTCATCTGGGGACCGTCCACCCGCTTCAGCCGACGGGTGGTCGGGCCGTTCCCCGACCGGACCGGCGAGCACGACATCGCCGACGTCATCGTCGCCGACCTGCTTGATTCCGACCGCCGTGGACGCATCGACACGCTCATCGGCCCGATACTCTCACCAAGCGCGAACAGGTCGCCGGCGCACTGCGCCCGCTGCGGGACCCGGACGGGCCGGAACTGGACGAGGACGACGACGGCCGCGAGGACTGAGCCGGTGCTCGCGGGCCGGGCCGCAGGTCGCCGAGCGGGGACCTGGGTCGGGCGGCGGTCGCTGCGCGCGGAGGCGAGTGGCCACCGGCGCCGTCCCGCTCACCCACGACGGGCTGCACCAGGAAACACCCTGGCGAACCGTCGTCCACCTGCGTGACCTGCTGATGGACAGCGGCGTCCTTCCGCGCCGACCGGCAGCTCATGCTCTATCAGCGTTGGCTGACCGAACGGCTCGCCACCATCGAGGACCCCGAACACCGGCGGCATCTTCAGCACTTCGCCATCTGGCACCGAATGCGGCGCCTACTCTGCCCCTGCGGGCCCGGGTCGCCGCCGCGCTCGTCCTCCTCTACGCCCAACCCGTCACCGAAGCCGGAGGCACCTGGGCCCGATACGCCCCCGGCGACCACACACGGTGACGTCAACACCGGCCTCACCGAGGAATACGCGACACCTCAACATGCGAGCCCATCAGTCCCGAGGCCGGATCACTTGCGAAGTAGAGAACGATACTCGCCCGGGGCCGTGCCTCGGGCACGTCTGAAGGCCCGGCTGAAAGCGTGCGGAGAGCCGTATCCGACCGCGCCGGAGATCGACTCGACCGGCTCATCGGTATCGCGGAGCCGGACGGACGCCAGGTCGATGCGCCACTGCGTCACGTACGCGCCCGGCGTCTGTCCGAGGGCGGACCGGAAACGCCTGGACAGCGTCGCCCGGGAGACGCTCGTCGCGGCGGCCAGGGTCTCCGTGGTCCATGGGTGTTCCGGTTGGGCGTGGACACGTGCCAGAGCGTCGCGCACGACCGGATCACGCATCGCTCCCAGCCATGAGCCGGACTGCTCCTGCGGGTGGCGGGCCAGCCAGGCGCGTACGAACTGGACGAGCAGAAGGTCGACGATGCTGTTGATGGCGGCGGTGGTGCCGATCTGCGGCTGTGCGAGCTCAGCAGCGAGAAGTTCGACGGTCCTTCTGAGCTGCGCGTTCTGGCGGGCTGTGACGTGCATCGGCCGAGCGAGGGAGGTGAGCACCGGTGTGCTCACCTCCGGGTCCTGCTGGTAGTGCAGGACGATCACTTCCGTCTGCACCGGCCCCGAGCCCAGCCGCAGGGCTCGGCCATCGCCGAAAGCCCGGGCCGCCTCTTCCCGGTCGCAGGAACCCATCGTCACGCTGGCGCCGCCGGCTATCCCGTGTGCGGTGCCCGGCGACACCAGGACGGCGTCTCCAGCCTGCACCTGAAGAGGTTTCTCGCCCGTGACGTGGAGCCACATCGTGCCGCGAGACACCACGTGCAGTGCCGCTCCTGGGTAGGTGTCCAGCCACAGGCCCCAGGTTCCTCCGGCCTTCAGCATGACTCCGAGCGCCCCACGCGCACCCGAAACACGCAAGACCTCCGCCAGCACATCCATGGGTCCATCCTCGTCCACCGCCGCGCCTCGCCCGCCGGCGGGCGAGGCGCATGTGTCCTCGTCCACAGCTTCAGGCCACGTCAAGGACGGCCTTTCCGTGCACCTTCCGCGCGAACAGCGCCTGGACGGCGTCGCCCACGTCCTGCCAGTCGCCTCGCAGTCCGACCGGTGCCGAGAGCCTCCCGGCGGCCATGAGGCCCAGCAGGTCCGTCAGCTCCCCGCTGGTCGGCGTCATGTCGCCGTAGGTGGCGATGCTGCGGGGTTCGCCGAAGCCGAACAAGGCCCCTGACGGGAAGGTGGTCTCCTGCCCCGAGGAGTAACCGACCAGGTGGATGGTGCCACCCTCGGCGAGGGAACTCCACGCCTGGGCCACCAGCGGCCCGCCGACCGTGTCCAGGACGAGGTCGAACCGGTCCCCGGTCCCGGCCAGGTCGGTCACGACCTTGTCGGCGCCGAGTGCACGGAGTCCGGCGGCCCGCTCCGGCGAACCGACGAGTGCCGTCACCCGGGCGCCCGCCAGCGCCGCCAACTGGACGGCGAAGTGCCCCACGCCCCCGCTGGCGCCGGTGACCAGAACGTCGCGCGCCAGCAGGGAACGCTTGCGCAGCACCCGGAGTGCGGTGACTCCGGCGATCCCCAGCGCGGCGGCGTCGGCCAGGTCCACGCCCTCGGGGACGGTGCCGAGCGAGGCGGGGCTGACTGCCGCCCGCTCCGCCCACGCGTGGGGAGCCATTCCCACGGCGACGCGCGTACCTTCGGGCGGCCCCGAGCCGTCGGACGCGGCGCGCAGCACGACGCCGGCCGCGTCGTGACCGTGCACAGCGCCGGCTGGCCACTGGTCCACGTAATTCAGCTCTCCGAAGTTGAGACCGATGTGCCGTATCTCCACCAACGCCTCACCGGGGGACGGTACGGGCTCATCGACATCGGCGAACCGGATGGGTCCGGCGTCACTGTGATCGACCACAAGGGCACGCATAGGGGGTGTGTTTCCTTCTCTCGTGGGTGCGCCTGAACACTCGGCGCGGCAACAGATCGAGTGCGCGAATGCCGCACTGCCGCCTTCTTGGAACCCTTACGCAGGACGGGGACAGCGACCAGACCCGTGAGAATCAATCAGTTGACGATCTGTGTCAGTGCGACTCGCGGCGCGTCGAGCCCTGCACCCGTCCGGTGGATGACGCTGTGCCGGGCACAGACATGCCCGGCAATGTAATGATCTTGAGGCGTCAGCGCTTCCGTCGGGCGGCGGGTCGCGATGGGCGACGTGCCAGGCGACCGCGTCGACGCCGGGGCGGGCCTACCGCTCCAGGGAGGGGACGGAGGCGTGGCGGGAGCGGGCCAGGAGCATCGGGGTGGAGGCGCCGCTCCGCGCGGGCAGCCGCGCGTTCGGCCAGCGCCTGATCGTCGATGAGGAATCTGGAGCCGATACACCTCCGGCGACCACCCACGGTGACACCAGGCACGGCCTCAACGAGGAATACGCGGCACCTCAACATGCGAGCCCCCCAGTCCCGAGGCCGTTCTTCAGCACAGGCGCGGCGGCGGCCTCGCGCGGGCCGACGGCGTCGTAGACCTTAGCCGCCCGGACGGTTGAGGCCGTCAGCTGATGAGGGGTGCTCAGTGGCGGTGTCGGGGCCCGGGATGAAGGCGTTCCGGAATGCGTCCAGGGCGGCGTCGGAGTCGTCGCGGGCCCAGCCTTCGAGAGCGATGACGCCGGTGTAGCCGAGGTCGTGCAGGGCGCGGGCGATGGCGGGGTAGTGGATTTCTCCGGTGCCCGGTTCGCAGCGGCCGGGAACGTCGGCGACCTGGAACTCGCCGACGTAGGGCAGGGCCTCACGGCAGAGTTCGATGAGGTTCCCCTCGCCGATCTGGGCGTGGTAGAGGTCCAGGTTCATCCGGAGGAAGGGACTGTTCACGGCGCGGACGAGGGCGAGGGTGTCGGCGGCGCGGGCGAAGGGGGTGCCCGGGTGGTCGACGGCGAGATTGAGGTTTTCGAGGGTGAAGACGCGGCCCGCGGCCTCCCCCAGGTCCGCGACGCGGCGCAGGGTGTCGGCGGCCGTGAGCCACATCGCGGGGGTGGCGTCCTCGACGGGGCGGACCGGAAGTCCGTTGCCGTCCAGGCCGGTTCCGTGCAGGTTCAGCCGCGGGCAGTCCAGCCGCGCGGCCGCGTCCAGGGACGTACGGGCCGAGGTGAGCAGGGCGTCGATGCCGTCGGGGTCCGTGAGGTTGCCGGTCAGGTAGCCGGTCATGGAGGAGAAGGTGGCGCCGGTCGCGGCCAGGGCGTCGAGGTCCTTGGCGGACCAGTCCCAGATCTCGACCTGGAAACCGCGCTCGGCGATGCGGGCCACGCGCTCGGTGAACGGGCGATCCAGGTAGAGCATCTCGGCGCTGGCGGCGAGGGTGAACGGGCCGATGGGGTCGTGGGGGAAGGTCACTTGGTCACCTCGGCGATGGCGGCAGGGGCCTCGGTCTCGACGCTGCGGATGGCGGCCAGCGCGATGGACAGCGCCCGGCGGGCATCGGCGCCGGTCACGGGTGCGGGGTTCTGGTGGCGGATGGCGTCGGCGAAGGCGGTGAGTTCGGCGGTGTAGGCCGAGCGCAGCAGCACGGTGTCGAGCCGGGCGGTGTCGACGTGGCGGCCCTGAGCGCTGTAGAAGGTCATGTCAGTGCCGCGGCCGTCGCCGGCGGTCACCATGCCCTCCGAGCCGAAGACCTCGGCACGTACGTCGTAGCCGTACAGAGCGCAGAAGGACGCCTCGGCGGTGGCGATGGCGCCGTTGTCGAAACGGATCGTCACCACGGCGGTGTCCAGGTGGCCTCCGGCCTTGGCGTCGGGGCGAACCAGGGCGTCGGCGGTGG
This sequence comes from Streptomyces sp. NPDC041200, assembly GCF_055591805.1. Classification (NCBI taxonomy): domain Bacteria; kingdom Bacillati; phylum Actinomycetota; class Actinomycetes; order Kitasatosporales; family Streptomycetaceae; genus Streptomyces; species Streptomyces sp. NPDC041200. The sequence goes on from NZ_JBVIZF010000003.1 coordinate 570,636, forward strand.
CGTGCACGCTCACCGGGGCGGCGCCGGGGTTGAGCCAGCACAGGGTGTCGAAGTCGTGGATGAGGGTTTCCAGGAAGATCGTCCACTGCGGTATGCGGGCCGGGTCCGCGGTGAACGGGCCCGGGTCACGGGTCAGCGAGCGCAGCAGCTGCGGCGTCCCGACCTTGCGCTCGTCGATCAGTGCGCGGGCGGCGGCGAAGCCGGGGGCGAACCGCCGGTTGAAGCCGACCTGGAGGGTGACGCCCGCCTGTTCCGCGGCGGCGATGGCACGGTCGGCGTCCTCCAGCGTCACCGCCATCGGCTTCTCCACGAAGATGTGCTTACCGGCCGCGGCCGCGGCGACGACCAGGTCGGTATGGGCACGGGCGGGCGCCGTGATGAGCACGCCGTCGATGTCGTCCCGGCCGAGGATCGCTGGCACATCGGTGGTGGCCGTGGGGACGTCCAGCTCGGTGGCGAGACGCTCGGCCGCGCCGGGGGCGGGGTCGCTGACCGCGGCCAGCGCGACGCCGGGGATGTGGCGGGCGACGATCTCGGCGTGGTTCGCCCCGATGCGCCCCGCGCCGATCGTGGCCAGCCGCAGCGTGTCCGGGGCGGGCCGGGGACGGCCGGGGACGGTGCCGGTGTCGGTGACGACCATGTCTCTGCTCCCACATCTACTAGCACGTTCTAGTTGGAAGGAACGTAGAGGGCTCATAGCGATAGGTCAAGGGCTCGATATGCCCGGCCTCAGGCCGTCCGACAGGGCATCCGAAGCGAATACGAGCCGCAGCGGCCCGGAGCGGGGGCCGACGCGGCGAGGATCGTCGACATGTTTCATGCGAATGTCTCGACATGATTAGAACGTGCTAGTTCCCTGATCGGCATCTCTTCTTGCCGCCGACAGCGCACGGTGCGCCTACCTCCCCTCGTGCGTCCCTTTCGCGCTGCCCGTGGTCAAGCCGCGATGAAGCGACCGCCGGGACGGGCGTTCGCCGAGAGGAGCACGTCATGCCGAGCACGCCAAGCCCAGGCCGCACCGCCGACACCGCCCAGGCCGAGTCGCCGCCACCGCCCGTCGAAAAAAGGCGGTCGACGACGGTCATCGCCGCCGTCGCGACGCCGGACGCCGCCACAACATCCTCGCCCTGGCCTTCGTCTTCATCATCGGCGCGCTGGGGACCGCCCTCGCCCCGAACGTCGAGGCCATGGTGGCGGCCCGGGTCGTCCTCGGCATCGCGGTCGGCGCGGCCTCCACCACCGTCCCCGTCCACCTCGCCGAGATCGCCCCCGCCCACGCCCGGGGCCGCCTGGTCGCCGTCGACCAGCTCATGATCGTCACCGGTCAGCTCGTCGCCTACAGCTCCAACGCCGCCCTGGCCGCCGCCTGGGGCGGGGAGCAGACCTGGCGCTGGATGCTGGCCCTGGCCACCATTCCCTCCGCCCTGCTCTACCTCGGCATGCTGTTCATGCCGGAAACCCCGCGCTGGTACGCCTCCAAGGAACGCTTCACCGACGCCCGCCACGCCCTGCTGCGCATCCGCGAGGCCGACACGGTGGACACCGAACTGGTGCAGGTGAAAGCGGCCATCGACCAGGAGAAGCAGGCCGCCCGTACCGGCAGCGACTGGTCCGAACTGGCGGTGCCGTGGGTGCGCCGGGTGTTCCTGATCGGGCTCGGGCTGGCCGTCATCCAGCAGGTCACCGGCATCAACACGATCATGTACTTCGCCCCGGCCATCCTCCAGCAGACCGGTCTCGGCTCCCAGGCCGCGCTCACCGCCACCATCGCCAACGGCGTTGTGGCCGTCGCCGCCTCCACCGCCAGCCTCTGCCTCATCGGCAAGATCGGACGCCGGCCACTCCTGGTGACCGGACAACTCGGCATCGTGGCCTCACTCATCGCCATCGGCGCGGCCTTCTCCCTCCACGCCGACCCCGGCACCGACGCCGCCATCTGGCGCAGCTATCTGATCCTGGCCTTCATGCTGACGTTCCTGGTCTTCCAGCAGGCGGCCGTCTCCCCGGTCACCTGGGTGATGCTCTCCGAAATCTTCCCCCTCGCCATCCGCGGACTCGGGATGGGCACGGCCGTCCTGGTGCTCTGGCTCGTCAACGCCGTGGTCACTTTCACCTTCCCCATCCTCCTGGCCGCGGCGGAGACACCGGGCTTCACCTCGACGAGGAAGGTACTGGGCTCGGCCGACCGGAAGTTGGCCATCCATCGCCCCGCACCGCGATCTGTCCGACCTGACCCCTCGCGAACTCAAGGTGCTCCGCCTGCTCGCGACGGGCCTCAGCAATGCCGAACTCGCCTCCCGCCTGTTCCTCAGCCAGACCACGGTCGAGAGTCACATCGGCCGCATCCTGTCGAAGCTGGACCTGCGCGACCGCGTCCAAGCCGTCGTCTTCGCCTACGAGACGCGGCTGATCGCCCCGGGCGGGACTGCCCAAAGCGGGTAGCAGAGCCGGGCTCGTGACGCGGCCCCGGACGGCCTTGTTCGAGGTCGTTGATCCACTGGCTGATGTGATCTGCGTGTGATCTTGTTCGAGCGATCCGACACGGCCAAAGCAACTCGACGTACTGGCGAGCGTGGGCGGGGAATCCTCGGCCGGGGCACTCGGGCTCGTCCGGCTCGGCGAACCCTTCGCCCTTGACCCAGCCGGGCGGCCTTTCCTCCTCGGCCCCGGCTCGATCCGGCGCGGTGAGGCAATTGCCTCACGCCTTCGGGGGCGACGCTGGTCACCCCGCCATCACAGGTTGCGGCATGGGGGGGGGGAGCCGCGATCCGCGGCGGGTGCGGCTCGGCCTCAAAGTCCCTGCTGGAGTACCCGGGCCCTCTCCAAGCAGGTGCATGCTCTGCGGAAGGCGGGGTAGGCACGGCCACATCAGCTCGAATTCAGGGTTGGCCGAGTCCCGCACGTGGCCGACCGCTGGAAGAACGTAGTGCCGACCATGGGGAGAACGTAGTGTCGACGGCCACCAGATCGGAGGACTCTGCTGACCGTATGTCATACCTGGAGCACACCGTCCGGTCTGCCCTGGAGCAGGCCGAGTCGGATACGGGTAACGAGCTGCACGCCCAGTGGCGTGGGCGGCTCGTCGAGGTGTCCGACGGGTCTCTGGGGGCCCCTGCCGACCGGGGGACCTCGTGAGGACGGCTGGAGACCTCATGGCACCTCAGCACCCCGCGCACCGTGACGGCGACCGGCCGGGCTGGTTCACGCGCCTGGCGGAACACGCTTCGAACTTCACCAGCTCCCCCGGCTTCTTCGGTGTGTGCCTCGTTCTGGTCGCCGGCGCGATCACCGCGCACGTACTGAAGCTGCCCACGCCGTGGCTGCTGATGGTGGGCGAGGCGATGTCCGCTGTGTCGCTACTGCTTCTGGCACTGCTGAAGAACTCCGAACGGCGTGCAGAACACGCCATCCAGCGCAAGCTCGACGCCATAGCCGCCGCCCTGCTGGAGATCCAGCGGCAAGAACCGGGAGCGGCGAGCGAGGAACTCCGCGAGGCCATCAGCATGGAGAAGCAGAGCTGACCACGCACAACTGAGTTCTCGGACCCGGGCGGCGAAGTCCCCGGCGCAGCAGGCCTGATCCAGCTGCCCCGGAGACCGCAGGGCGCCCAGCAGGGCAGCGCGCCGGTGCCTTCAAGGCACCGGACCGTGCCCCGACGCCTGCGACAGCCTTCACGCTCTCCGTGCAGCGCTCCGGCGCCGAACCGCTGCCGGTGCAGGGCACCTACGAACAGCCGGGTCTGATGCCGCGCTGGCTGGGCGTGTTCTTCAGCATGCTGGTCGCCCTGACCATCGCGTTCGTCATGATCTGGATCTCGTACAAGCCGCAGGTGGGCACCCGCGCCCAGGACCGGACCGAGCAGGCCGCCGCCTCCGCGGTGCCGACCCCCGAGCCCTCGGCCCCGAGTTCCGCGCCCGCGTCCAAACCGGCGTCCGAGCCGACGCAGCAACCCGGCGCGGGCGGGGACGGAGACGGGAACGGCGCCGGGGGCGGCGGCGGGGGCGACAAGCCCAAGCCGAAGCCGGTCGACCCGTTCGCCCGCGTCCTGCTGCGCAACGGGACCACGCAGAAGTGCGCCGCCCCCGGCTACTGCATGGACCTGCCGGACCAGGGCGCGGCCGTCATCAGGACAGGGGTGAAGGAGGCGCCCTGCACCCGCAAGATGGACGACAACCAGCTGTGGTGGGTGGACAAGCGGCCGAACACCAACGGCCTCCACTGGATCCACAACTACGCCAGCAACCAGCTCTGCCTGAACGTCGCGGGCTACGCCGACAAGGGCGAGGACAGGGCAGACGGCACGAGAATCACCATCTTCGGCTGCCAGGACGACGGCGACCTGGAGTGGTTCATCGTCAAACCCGACAGCCAGCAGTAGTCAACGCCGCCGCCCCGCACCTCTAAGCCTCTGGAGAGCTGGCCAAGGCTTCGCCGATCATGCGAGTGGCGAAGTCGCGGTCGTCAGTGAGCCGGTTGATGTGCTCCGCGAGCAGCAAGGCCGTGGCTTCCAGGGGATTCATCTCGTCCTCGGTCCAGTCGCCGAACTGCTTGCGCCACAAGTTGGGGCTCAGGCCGGTGCCGGCCGCGACGACCAGGCCGGTCATGGTGGGGATGACCTCGGGACAGATGCTCTTGGTCATCATGCGCATCGAGGCCACGAAGCTGGGAACGACGTACTCGATAACGTCCCTGTCATGGTCCTCGTGGGCCATCCGCAGCCACTGCATGAACATGTAGATGAGCGTGCATGCACCGTCCAGCATGTCCTTGGCCTCGTTGGGGCCGAGTGACGCGGCGAATTGCTCGCTCAGCTGCTGCTGTTCGGGGTCGGTCTCGGCCTTGCCGTCGTAGATGGCTTTGAGCCGAGAGTCAATCACCATGAGCGCAGCACCCACATCGCCGACGGGGGCGTACTGGGGGTCACAGGGCGATGACACAGGATTACTCCTCGGGGTGCGTGGACAACACGGCGCGTCCGACGGTAGCCCGAAAAATGAGGCCGCAGCCTGACAAATCGCGTGTTGGCCCCCCTGCCGCTCCTGGAACGGATCCCGACACCAACCACTTCCTCCTACATCGGAGCCGATGGGCCATCGAGGAATGCTTCCAGAGCGGCAAGCACCATTGCGGTACTAAGCGCCTACGGCTGCCAGGAGTTGAAGCTTTTCGTAGCTCGGTGAGCCGGGTACGGCGGAGAAGACCAGCAGTTCCTGGGCCTGGTCGGGGTCCACCAGGCGCTGGCAGTACAGCTCCGTCTCGCCCAGTTCCGCATGCCGGTAGCTCTTGAGGTCCTGATGGTGGTTGACGTCCACTTCGCGCAACCGCCAGCGTCTCGTTGAACCGGGACACCGTCCTTGGGCGCCGTTGCCAGAACCTCGGCCGGCGCGAGGACGTACTCCGCGGCGGCGCCGGTCTTGTCCATCGGCAGGAACCCGATGACCTCGTCGCCGACCACGAGGCCGTCCACGCCTACTGATCACGCGCTTCGCCGTGGCGGTCCGGCGACGACACGAGAGCCCACCAGTACGACGGCTGCGCGTCGTCCTCAATTTCCGCTTGAGGACGACGCGCAGCCGGCTTTCAGACGACCAGGACCCGGCGCCCGCGCGTGTGACCAGCATGGCTGTCGACGTGCGCCGCCGCGGCCTCGGCGAGCGTGTACGACTTCTCTACCGGGATGTGGAGCTTCCCCCGCGAGATGAGGCCGACGGCCTCGGCGAGCGCATCCGGCACGCTCCCGGCCACGCCGGAGAATCGGACACCGAGCTCCGGCGCACCGAGATCGGCGATGGAGATCACCTTCTGCGGATCCCCGGTCAGCTCGACGAGCTCGCGGATCACGCCCGAGCCGGCCAGGTCGAGAGCCGCGTCGACGTGGCCGAACTGCCGCACCCGCTCGACCCAGCCCTCGCCGTACGTCGTGGCGAGGGCACCCAGGCTGCGCAGATAGTCCTGGTTCGCGGCCCCAGCCGTGCCGATCACCGTGATGCCGCGGTCGCGGGCGATCTGCAGCACCGCCGATCCGACTCCCCCGGACGCGCCGCTGACCAGCAGCGTCTGCCCGGACCGCACACCGACCTCCCGGATGATGCGCAACGCGGTCTCCACCACGGAGGGGTATCCGGCCGCCTCTTCGAACGTCAGCCCCTCGGGCATACGGGCCCAGGCCGACAGCACGGCGAACTCGGCGTAGGTACTTGAGCCTTCGCCGAACACGCGGTCGCCGACCTCGACCCCTTCGACACCCTCGCCGATCTCGTCCACCACCCCGGAGGCGTCCAGCCCGACTCCAGAGGGCAACTCGGTCGGATGGGCCCCCAGGACCTGGCCTTCACGAACCCTCCAGTCGACGGGGTTCACGCCCGCCGCCCGCACGGCGATGCGTACCTGGCCGGGGCCCGCGTGGGGCTCCTCGGCATCCATGAGTTGCAGAACGTCCGGACCGCCGAACTCGGCGAAGCTCACTTTCTTCATGCGGCCGACCGTAACACTAACCGTTAGCTTTTAGGAACTGCTCCGTCTTTGCATCTGATAGCGTTAGGACATGACCGTGCCGACCGGACGCCGTGAACGCAAGAAGGCCGCGACCCGCCAGAAGATCGCCGACACCGCCCTGCGACTCTTCCTGGAACGCGGGTACGACGCAGTGGGCATCCGTGACGTGGCCGCCGAGGCCGACGTGGCCGTCACCACGCTCTTCTCCCACTTCGCCTCGAAAGAGGCCCTGGTGTTCGAGCAGGACGAGAACTTCGAGCAACGCCTCACGCAAGCGGTCACCGGCAGGGCGCCACACGAGCCGCTCATCCCCGCGCTGCGCCGCGAGATCCAGGCCCTGGTGCGACATTGCACGGCGGACAGCGCCGCCCCGATCTGGCGCATGATCGACGCATCACCCGCTCTGCGGGAGTACGAGGAGTCGATGAGGCTGCGCCACGCGGAGTCACTGGCAACGGCCATCGCCGCCGATCCCGACCTGTCACAGACCACGACGGCCTGCCGGACGATCGCGAGGTTCGTGATCGACGCTTATTCACTGGCCCGCGAGGCGGCCGACCCGGATACCGCGGTGGACGAGATCTTCCGGATGATCGAGGCGGCCTGGGAGGTCGCCCAGACCTCTGGAAGCTCCGTCGGCACGGCCGGACCGTAGTCAGGACTCGACCCCGGCGGCGCCGTTTCGCCGAACGAGGCGAGTTCTACGACGGTGAGGCCGGAGCGGGCGCCCACGCGGACCGGTGGGCCCCAGGCGCCCGCGCCTCGGCTCACGTACAGCTGCATGTCGCCGCACCGATCCAGTCCGGCGACGGTGGGGTCGGCCAGCTCGGCGATGTAGTTGCAGGTCCAGAGCGCGTGCACGGTCGCGGGCCGAAAGGCTGTCCGTCGACGCGGCGATGAGGCGGCGGGCGGAGCGTGCCTGGCCGATCATCCACGCAGTCAGGCGGGGAAGCTGTGGGGTTCGCGGCATCGAGGCCGGCGCAACGTCGCTGCTCAAAGCAGGTGTCCCCGGTTGGAACGGGGCCCACCACGCGCCGTTCCGTGTTCGAGGTCGACTATCTCTCTGGCCAGCGCACGGAAATCTGCGTCGGCCGGAGTAGACATTGGGCGGTGGCGTGGTTATGGTTTCTCTCGTAGCCGAGATCAAGCAGGGCCCGGCAGAGATGAACTGCCGGGCAGTAGTACACGCAGTTGCAGTTCGCAGGACGGTGCGGTGGTGGAGCTTCGAAGCCAGAGTTGTGCAAGGCGGCGACGAGGCTGACGACCGGACCGGGTGGCCCGCAGTGATCAGGGGCCGCCGTGAGCAGTACCGCAGTAGCAGTTCAGTAAGTGCAGTTCGCCGTACCAGCAGTGCGGTTGTCAGTAGTTCCTCGGCAAAGGCGTCGGCTGCGGGCGCGCGTGCCGGGAAGTTCGGCAGTGGGGTTCCAAGCCAGAGCAGATGCAGGACGGGCGACGGGGCTGGCTGCCGAAGAGTGGCGCTGTTCGAGGCCACGAGCAGCAGTATGCAGTTCCGTAAGTAGTTCATCCAGAGGGAAAGAACGGAGGAGTTGAGCGCCATCAGGATCGCCCGGGCGGAAGTCTTGAGCCTGGGTACCGCGGGACATCGATTGTGAGGTGGTCTCCGGTCAAGCAACCGCGATCCCCGCACCCCCGACAGCATTCAGGTCGGGTCTGCGAAAACAGAAGGCCGGCGCAGTACCAGGGTCGGCAGATGGTGTAGCAGTTCCTTCGGGGCCCTGGTGCCATATGGCACCAGGGCCCCTCCACGCGTTCCACAGAGAGGTGCGATGACAGCAGACGACTCGTACAGCCGTCTCGACGACGACGACTACCCCGCCTACACCATGGGCCGGGCCGCCGAGATGCTCGGCACCACCCAGGGCTTCCTCCGCGCCATCGGCGAAGCCCGCCTGATCACCCCGCTCCGCTCCGAGGGCGGACACCGCCGCTACTCCCGCTACCAGCTGCGCATCGCGGCCCGCGCGCGTGAACTCGTCGACCAGGGCACCCCCATCGAGGCCGCCTGCCGCATCATCATCCTCGAAGACCAGCTCGAAGAAGCCCAGCGCATCAACGCCGAATACCGCCGCACCGCCGAAGCGTCCGGCCACCCCCGGCCTGAGACGGTGCGCCCGCCGGGTGCCGGCGGGCCCCGGCACACACATGTCAGGGCGTGACGCATGCGTCGTTCCCCATGGTGATTTCCCGCAACGGCGACCGCTCTTCCTGAAACGCTGCGCTCCGGGTGCGCCAATATCTATGACCGCGAAGTGAGGGTTAAACGCGCCGCGCGGGGAGCGTTTTTACCGTAACTAACAGAGTGAAAAAAAACGCACACAGGGCACCACTCCATGCTACTGTCGATCTCAGTTGCAGTTGTGGTTCCCAAAGCTTCAAGCGCCTTCGCCGGCATTTTCAGCCATCGGAAGCGTTTTCGTGTTGCCGGTCATTTTCCGGACGGGGCATCATCGCGGCGACCCGGTATCCGTGCATCGCGGGTCCCGGCGTACTGCCCCAAAGGAGATATGACATGGCGTCAGGCACCGTGAAGTGGTTCAACACAGCCAAGGGTTTCGGCTTCATCGAACAGGACGGTGGCGGCCCTGACGTGTTCGCCCACTTCTCCAACATCGCCGCACAGGGCTTCCGTGAGCTGCTCGAAGGCCAGAGGGTTACCTTCGACATCGCGCCGACCCAGAAGGGGCCGACGGCCGAGAACATAGTTCTCGCCTGACGCGCACTTTGTAGCTGGTCCCGCATCCCTCGGGGCGCGGGCCCAGCTACGGGCATTCTCCGAGGTTTCACCTGCGGGATGGCGCCGCCCGTGCCCCCTCTCCGGGGAGCGGACCTCTTCGGAGGTATACCGGTCGACGTCCTGGATTTCACGTCCACATGACGTCACACATTTCATCGTCTGCGCCCGCACCAGATTCACTGCAAGCCAGATTCGCTTTCGCATTCTATTCGGCCGTCCTTGTGATTCTCCGCGCTACTCTTCTGCTGCGGGAATTCCTTGATGCGTGCCGTATCAAGGAAGGTTCTGAATGAACCCCACGCGTACGAACGGCCGCATGTCCCGCCCCCGCCGGACCGACAGCCCCGCTTTCGGCTCCAGCACCGGTTCGAGGCGGGGAGCCCGCTTCGGCTCGCCCGCACCTAGCCGTTCCGGCGGTCAGAGCCGCTCGCGCGGCCACGGCCGCCGGCCCGCCACGGTGCAGGGCGAGTTCGCCCTGCCGGAGACGATCACTCCCGCGCTGCCCGCGGTCGAGGCGTTCGCCGACCTCGGCATGCCCAAGCAGCTGCTGGCAGCGTTGACCGCGCAAGGCTTGAGCGTCCCGTTCCCGATCCAGGGCGCGACCCTGCCCAACACCCTCGCGGGCCGCGACGCCCTGGGACGCGGACGCACCGGTTCCGGCAAGACCCTCGCCTTCGGCCTGGCTCTTCTGGCTCGCACCGCCGGACAGCGCGCCGAGCCCCGCCAGCCGCTGGCCCTTGTCCTTGTGCCGACGCGTGAGCTGGCCCAGCAGGTGACCGACGCGCTCACCCCCTACGCCCGCTCGGTGAAGCTGCGCCTGGCCACCGTCGTCGGCGGAATGCCGATCGGCAGGCAGGCCAATGTGCTGCGCGGTAGCGCCGAGGTCGTCGTCGCGACGCCGGGCCGCCTCAAAGACCTCATCGACCGCGGTGAGTGCCGGCTGAACCAGGTCGCGATCACCGTCCTGGACGAGGCCGACCAGATGGCCGACATGGGATTCATGCCCCAGGTCACCGCGCTCCTGGACCAGGTCCGCCCCGAAGGCCAGCGGATGCTGTTCTCCGCCACCCTCGACCGTAACGTCGACCGCCTGGTCCGCCGCTACCTCACCGACCCCGTCGTCCACTCCGTCGACCCGTCCGCAGGCGCGGTCACCACGATGGAGCACCACGTGCTGCACGTCCACGGCGCCGACAAGCACCGGACGACGACGCAGATCGCAGCGCGCGAAGGCCGAGTGATCATGTTCCTGGACACCAAGCACGCCGTCGACCGGCTGACGCAGGACCTGCTGAACAGCGGTGTCCGGGCCGCCGCCCTGCACGGCGGCAAGTCACAGCCGCAGCGCACCCGGACCCTGGCCCAGTTCAAGACCGGCCACGTCACCGTGCTCGTGGCCACGAACGTCGCGGCCCGCGGCATCCATGTCGACAACCTCGACCTCGTCGTCAACGTCGACCCGCCGACCGACCACAAGGACTACCTTCACCGCAGCGGCCGTACCGCGCGGGCCGGCGAGTCCGGCAGCGTCGTCACCCTGGTCACCCCCAACCAGAGCCGCGCCATGACCCGCCTCATGGCGGCTGGCGGCATCGTGCCCCAGACCACCCAGGTCCGCTCCGGCGAAGAGGCACTCAGCCGGATCACCGGCGCCCAGGCCCCCTCCGGCATCCCCGTGACGATCGCCGCGCCGGTGGCCGAGCGGCGTAAGCGCAGCGCGGCCTCACGCGGCCGACGCAGCCCCACTTCGGCTGCCCGGCGCGCGACCGCGCGGAAGACCTCCTTCGACGCGGCGGCCTAGAACCCTCGTGATCAGGAAACTGACCCACCTCTACAGGAGGCACATTGTGACACTGATTCAGATGCAGCCCCGCTCGGCCAATGCCACCCCCGTGCACAGCACGGTGGCCGACGCCATGGACACCGGCGGACCGCAGGTCTGCGATGACATGACCATCGAGGTCGCCCTGTCCGTCATGGCAAGCGCCCGCACCATGCACCTCCTCGTCAGCGACGACGACGGCCTGTGCACCGGTCTGCTCACCCAGGCCCAGCTCACCGCAGTCCGCGACAGCTCCGCGTACACGGACCGGATCCAGCTGCGCGATGTCCTCGGCGCCCGCGGCCCGTTCACCTCTCCCGTGACCACCATGGCCGAAGCCCAGCACGCGATGCGCTACCGCCAGCTCGATGCCCTGCCTGTGGTCGACGAACACGGCAGCGCCTTGGGCGTCCTCGCCCTTGCCCGCTGAACCGCCTCAACCGCGGCAGAACCATCCCCCTTCGCTCTTCTCCCTGTGAGGCATCATGCGCTGTGTCATCGCCCGCTTCCCCTTCGACCTCACCAAAAGCGGCGTCCTGGAATCCATGAAGGGCGTCATGCCCGAGGAAATCTTCGGCGAGTCCGTGACCATCGGCCGCCGCACCTACCCCGTCAAACAGGTCGGCCAGGTCATCACACGCCAGGACCGCCGCGATTTCAGCGCCGGCGAAGTCCTCCGGGCCATGACCCAGCTCGGCTTCACCTGCCGCCGCCTTCCCCCGGCCACCGCGCCCACACGCGCTCTCAACCCGCTCCAACAGGCTTCCGCGATGCTCGGCGCCCCCACGGCCATCTGACCGACGGGCAGGCGCGAGCCGCCATCAAAGCAGCGGTGAGGGTCCGGCCGGAATGCGCCGGTCGGACCCTCACCGCGTACCGAGCTCGGCGCGACAGCGGGTCAGCGGTCGGAGTAGCTGAAGTCGCCCATGGTCCAGGCACTGACGTCCTCGATCGCTACCCGGTACATCCCACCCGTCTCCGGGCTGGAGCGCCGTTACCTCCCCCCATCGCAGGCCGGTGCCGACCAAGGCATCGACAAGGTCGACGGCGTCAGGCTGGGCCCGTCGCAGGGTGCCGGGCTCGTGGTGCGGTCCTGGGCGCCCCTGCTTGAGGTCGTTGATCCACTGGCTGATGTGATCGCGCGTGATCTGTTCGAGCGGTCTGAGACGGCCAGGTCCCGGCCCCGTAGACCACGGCGCCAGACTGCCTCTTGTAGGTCTTGATGTGTGTCATGCCAGGCATCGCAAAAAAAAGGGGGCGCGGGCCAGTACGTGAGGCAAATGTGAGGTCCCAGCGCGTCGCAGCGAGCGGACTGGATCGACGGACACTCCGCTCTGGGGCGCGGCGGGCGAAAGACGAGGGCAGCCCCCGGGCCGTGACTCTGTACACAAGTAACCGACAGCGGTTGTTCAGTTCTTTGGGAGACACTCGAACTCCACCGTGTTCGATGTTCACGAGAAACAACAGCACCCCGGCCAAAACATCCGACGACCATTGGCAGGCGGGCGCGTACCGGCCCGGCGATGTCAAGAGTTGCGTGGGGCTACCAGGCCGGATTCGTAGGCGAGGACCACGAGCTGGGCTCGGTCACGGGCACGGAGCTTGGCCATGGCCCGATTGATGTGCGTTTTCGCGGTCAGCGGGCTGATCACCAGACGGCCAGCGATCTCGTCGTTGGACAGTCCCTGCGCAACCAGAACGACAGCCTCGCGTTCGCGGCTGGTCAGCTCTTCCAGCCCCGTGCCGGTGTCAGTGGGGAGCGGCTGGGTGACGTACCGGTTGATCAGCTTGCGGGTGATCGAGGGTGCGAGCAGGGCATCGCCACGCGCGGCGACCCGTACGGCGTGGAGAAAGTCTTCTGGCACGATGTCCTTGACCAGGAATCCGGCAGCGCCGGCACGCAGCGCGTTGAAGACGTATTCGTCCAAGCCGTAATTGGTCAGGATGACGACGTGCACCCCGGCCAGGGCCGGGTCCGCGGCGATGCGCCGCGTCGCCTCGATGCCGTCGATGACCGGCATCTGAATGTCGACGAGCGCGACGTCGGGCAGGTGCTCTTGGGCGAGCTCCAGGCCCTCGCTGCCGTCGGCGGCCTCGGCCACCACCTCGATGTCGTCTTCCAGATCGAGGAGCGCGCGGAATCCGCTGCGAATCAGTGGCTGGTCGTCGACCAGCAGGACACGGATCATGACGTTCGGTCAAGGGGGAGTTCAGCCTGGACGGTGAAGCCGCCCTCGCCGCGCGGTTCCGCCCGCAGCCGGCCGCCGAGAGCGGTGACGCGTTCGCGCATCCCGAGCAGCCCGACGCCGGGCGTCGGCGCGGTGACTGATGTGGCCTTGCCATCGTCATCGATGCGTATCGCGAGGACGTCCGGACGGCAGTCGATCTGGACCCACGCCGTGCTGGCGTCCGCGTGACGGGCGATGTTGGTCAGCGACTCCTGAACGATCCGGTAGACGGTCCGGCCCACCGCGGCCGACACATCGTGCCGCTGTCCGTCCATCGTCAGCGTCGCCTCCAGGCCGGCCTTACTTGCTCGCTTCACCAGTTCCGGGACGTCGTCGAGCCCAGGCGGCGGGGCCGTGTCGTCGTCACGCAGCGCCTCCAGCGTCGCGCGCAGCTCCCGGCTCGCTTCACGACCGGCCTCCTGGATCGCCAGCAGGGCCTCCGGCACCTGTTCGCCACGCTTGCGGGCCACGTGGACGACGACTTCGGCCTGCACCTTGATGATCGAGATCTGGTGGGTGAGCGAATCGTGCAACTCCCGTGCGATGTGCAGCCGCTCCTCGTCGGCGCGACGCCGCGCGGTCTCCTCCCGGGTGCGTTCGGCCTCGTCCGCCCGCCGCTCGGCCTGCCGCAGCGCTTCCCCCGCGGCGCCTGCCGCGATCAGCCAGGCAATTTCGAGGGCGCCTCGGGCCTGCGCGAACGCCTCGCCCGTGTCGTGCTGGCCCGAGGCCAGTGCTGCGAGCGGGAGCATGGCCAGCATGGTCACGCTCGCCGCCACCGTTACAGTGCGGTGTCCCGCCCGCACGGCTGCGTACACCGCGAACAGGTACGCGACAACGGGCACATCGAAGCCGACTGCCTGGTAACCCACCGCGCACAGCCCGGTGACGGCCAGGACGGCAACCGGAGCCTGACGGCGCGCGGCCAGCGCCAGCCCGCCGGCCGTCAGCAGTGCGCACCCGAGCGAGTCGAGATGCGTGGCGGAACGCTGCCCGGACAGCCCGGTAACCAGCAGCGCGGCCGCCACGCCGACAGCGATACCCCAGTCTCCGACACGGGCCCGGACGCCGGTCTCACCTGCACTCATGCGCGCACCCTAGCTGGCTGCCGCCGTGGGCGAGTCCGCCTCGTGGGCGAGCGGCCGACTACCGCACACGCAGTACCGTCGCGCCTCCTGCGGTATCCGTCGTAGCCGGATGCGGCATCGGTGGCAGCGCGGAGTGTCCGCGTCCGCCGGACGACCGGGGGTGGGTCCGGCAGACATGCTCAGGCGACCCTCAGTCGCAGGAAGAGAAGGAGCACACCAATGTCTGTTCGTCGCCTGCTTGCCGCCGCTGCGGCCGCCCTGCTCGGAGGCATCGGGCTTGCCGCACCGGCGGCCGCGCACGCCTCGGTCCAGCCGGTCGCCGCCAGGTTCTACGACTTCAGCCTCGGGCGACTCGGGGCGACCACGGGCGCGCTGCTGGGGCTGGCCGGCGTGGTCGTCGCCTGGCTGGCGCTGGCCCGCCCCACCGGTCGTCTCGGCGCTGCCAACGGATCACTCGGGGCCATGGTGGCCATGGTGGCGGGGCTGATCAGCATGGCCCTCGGTGTGCTGGTCGCGGCCACCGCCGACGGTGGTCTGGGCACCGGCAACGGGCTGGGCGGGGCCTACGTGGCCATGCTGGTGGGGCTGATCGGCACGGCCCTGGGCGGGCTGGCTCTGGCCCGCTCCCGCCGCACCGGCTGACTGCAGCAGATGCGAGCGCGTGGCCACGCCACCAACAGCACCCTCGGCCCGGTATGGCACGAGCAGTTCCCGCGGTGGTCCTCGGGCGGGTCACCACCCAGACCTGGGACCGGCTCGCCCCGCACCTCGGCTTCCCCGTCCGAAGCGTCCCTGCAGACCCGAGTGCACAACTCAGTCCTGGTGCTACCGTCCGATCGTGCTCGGGGCGGAGGATTGATGGAGAGCATCACAAAGAACCGGCAGTCCGTTGAGGCGCTTCGCACCATGGTCGCCCGCGCCTACGGCCCGGACGAGGTGTGCGACGGGGGCGAGGACTGGGTCAGCGAACTGAGCGGCGGTTGGTTCAACGTGGCCTACCGGATTCGGTTGCGCTCCGGCGCGCACGTCGTCCTCAAGATCGCGCCGCCGCCGGATGTCGAGGTCATGACCTACGAGCGTGGGGCCATGGCCACCGAACTGGAGGCGCTGCGGCTGATCCGGGAGCACACGAAGGTTCCCGTGCCGGAGGTCGACTTCGCCGATCAGAGCCATGAAGTGTGCGACGTCGACTACTTCTTCATGACGTACGTAGACGCGGACAACCTCGACGCCATCAGGGCCACCCTGACCGAGACGGAGATCAACACGTACGGCGAAGCGCTCGGCGCGATCACCCGCGAACTCAACACCATCCGCGGCGCCGCCTTCGGCCCGCTGGCCGGGCCGGGCGACAGCACGTGGCGCGCGGCCTTCCTGCGGATGGTCGAGGAGCTGCTGGGAGACGGCCAGCGGCGCGGCGTCGACCTCCCCCACGACTACGACGTGATCCGCGAAGTCGTGGCCGCCCATGCCGATTCGCTTGACGAGGTGACCGAGCCCCGGTTCGTCGAGTGGGACCTGTGGCCCGGCAACTGCATGGTGCGCGACGGCCGGATCGTGGCGATCCTCGACCACGAGCGGGCGTTCTACGGCGATCCGCTGATGGAGTTCGGCTTCACCGGGAGTGTGTCGAGCGCTTACGGGGACGCCACGGCTTTCATCCGCGGCTACGGCCACCGGCCGTTCACCACCGCCGAGCGGACCCGTCGGCGGCTGTACAACCTTCACCTCGCCCTGATCCAGATCATCGAGACGACCTTCCGGGCACACACCGACACTGAGCAGTACAACTGGGCGTGCATGCGACTGCGGGAGACCCTGGCGCTGCTTGGCGAGCAGACAGACTGATCCTCCAACAAACAATCTTCGCGGTGGAGGTCCTGCTCGCCGAGCTCCGCGGCGCGAACGCCTTGATTTCCTCCCGGGCTGCGGTCGACGGCTCCCACGTCCGGGCGGTGAAGGGGGCTCCAAGACGAGACGAAGTCCCGGGGCGCGATGACGTCACCCAGTTGATCCCACTCCTCCGGGCCGTGCCGCCCGTGCGAGGCAAGCGCGGCCGGCCCCGGCCACCTCACGTCGGATCAGACCGTGAATTCCCGGATCACGGTGTTGCGGAAGACCGCCTGCCCGTCGATCGTGAACAGGGCCAGCCCTGTGTCGGACGGGTCGGGGAAGGCCTCGGTCGAGTGCACGTACCGGCCGTCGCCGACGAACATCTCGACGGACGAACGGTCGACGAGGATGCGCAGGCGTACCGTGCGGGCGGACAGGTCGAAGGGCGTACGGCTCTCCTGCCAGCGGCCGGAGGTGTCGGGGCTGATGGTGTAACCGCGGTTGACGAAGGCGTAGCCGCCGTAGATCCCCGCGTCGATGTGCCGGCCACCGTCCGGAGACCGCCGCAACTGCATCCCGGCTCCGACCAGTTGATCCCAGGTGATCTCGCAGGTCAGCTCGTACGCCGTACCCGTGTAGTCGAGCAGTCGCGTGCCGTCGACGGTGATGTCGCCGAGGTTCACCGTCCGCGACACATGGTCGTCCAGGGCCGCCACCGGCTGGGACGCCAGGTAGTACGTACCCGACGACGTACGCTTCAGCCGCACCTCGCGGACGATCGAGTCGGTGCCGTTGAAGCCGTCGCACTCGGTCGTGGGGGTGGTGTTCGCGTAGTCCCAGTGGTTCATCCAGCCGATCGCGTACCGTGCGGCCGGGTCCAGGGCCCCGTTCGCGTCGCGTTTGTCGAAGGTGACCGCCGCGTACCAGTCCCAGCCGTGGTCCAGCCACTGGGGATCGGACGCGTCGGCGGTGAAGGTCGTGCCGTCGAAGGAGCCCGTCCAGTACGCGAACGTGCTCGGCAGCCCGGAGCCCTTGCCATTGGCGCTGACGCCCAGTACCCACTTCCAGGCCCCGTCCTCCGCCCTGATGCGGAACAGGTCGGGGCACTCCAGGACGCCGATGCCACCCTTGATGAAGCCGCCGACGTACGTCCACGCCTTGAGGTCGGCGGAGTGGTAGAAGCCCACTTTGTCGTTCTCGGCGAGCGTCATCACCCACCGCCCGCGCTCCTCGTCGCGAATCACCTTGGGGTCGCGGAAGTCCCGTACGCCGGGGTTGGGGAGGACCGGGGCGGTGCCGTGGTTCGTGAAGGTGCGGCCGCCGTCCGTCGAGTAGTACAGGTACTGCGCCTGGGTGACCTCGTCGGGCGCCATGGTGGCGAGGACGATCACCGCGCCCGCGCCGAAGCCCGCCGTACCGTCCGTGTCGACCACCGCCGAGCCGGACCAGACATCGCCGTTGGGGGTCGTGTTCTTCGGCACGGCGACGCCCTTGTCGGTGAAGGAGACGAGGTCGGTGCTGGTGGCCAGGCGCCAGGTGGTGCCTGCCGTCGTGCCGCCCGTCGAGTAGTCGGGGTTGTAGAGGTAGTAGTAGTGGTACTCGCCGTTGATCCAGATCGGGCGCTGGGGGTCGTTCATCCACTGGTCGGGGACCGTGAAGTGATACTCGGCGCGGTAGCTGCCCGTGCACGCGGCCGTCGCTTCGCCGGGCACCGCCTCCGCAGGTCTCGCGGGGACCGGCAGCAGAGCACCGGCGGCGCCGGCGGCAGAGGCCGCCAGCAGCGACCGCCTGGACAGAGTCCTGCTCGGACCCAGCGAACTCCTCGACATGCCACGCATCGTGCGACTCCCTTCCCCGACGTCGTCGTCGGGACGCGCCTCATGTGGACCGGACCGTATACCTAACTCGTTAAAGGTCAAGCCTTCGCACACAGTTGGTTCAGGTGACTTCCCAGCCGCACACATCCCTTGACAGGGCCGTAACGGGATTCTCATCATCAGGGAACCAACTGTGGCTAACACGAGTTAGGCTCGCCCATGACCGACTCGCTCCTCTCCCGCCGGGGCCTGATGCGCTACGGGACGTACGGCGCCGGAGCCGCCGCTCTCGCCGGCGTCGCGGCCGGCTGGGACCGCCTCACCGCCGCCGACATCCCCGGCCGCGACGACGGCTCGCTCGTCATCGCCACCCTCGGATCCGCCTTCAACCCCGAGGCCCAGCGCGCCCTGCGCGACGGGTTCCGCGAGGCCCACCCCGACATCAAGATCCGTATCAACGCCGTACAGGCCTACGACTGGTCGGACTTCTTCTCCAAGATCCTCACCCAGATCGCCGCGGGCACCGCACCCGACCTCGTGTACGTCGCCACCGAGGGCGTGCAGCTCTTCGCCCAACGGCTCGGCGTACCGCTGGACAGGTGGGCGAAGCGGGACGCGGCCGAGCTGCGCCCGTACTTCGCCGATGTCCATCCCTCGCTGGTCGAGTCGATGATGTACGAGGGGAGCCTCTACCAGCTGCCGGTCGAGTTCAACGCGGCCGACATGTACGTCAACAACCGGGTCCTGGAGCGGGCGGGCGGCGGCCTCCCCGACGCCGACTGGACCCGCGACGACTTCACCACGCTGCTGCGCGCGATGAAGCGCGGCAACGGCGCGCGGTTCACCCCCTACTTCTGGACCAACCGCCTGTGGGGCGGAGT
Organism: Streptomyces sp. NPDC041200; assembly: GCF_055591805.1. Classification (NCBI taxonomy): domain Bacteria; kingdom Bacillati; phylum Actinomycetota; class Actinomycetes; order Kitasatosporales; family Streptomycetaceae; genus Streptomyces; species Streptomyces sp. NPDC041200. Next base: position 589,552 of record NZ_JBVIZF010000003.1, read on the forward strand.
GGTCCCCTGGCTCTTCGCCAACGGAACCAACCTCCTTGCCGAGTCCAAGGCCCCCGGGGGTGAGTGGCTCTGGAACTCCTTCTACCCCGAGGCGCAGCGGCGCGGCCGGGGCGGCGGCTACCGATGGACGACACCCCAGGCCGACTCCGACCGCGTCGCGGAGGTGTACGACTACCTCGCCTCCCTCATCCAGGAGGACCTGTGCACCCGCCCGGAGGGCGGCGACGGCCGGAACCTCGTCGGCGTGTTCTCCACCGGCCGCGTCGGCGTCACGCCCGCGGGCGGCTTCTGGGCGGGCGGCCTGCACCTCGCGGGCATGAAGCCGACCGACTACGACGTCCGGTATTTCCCGCGCTGGCGCACGCGACGTCACCAGTTCGGCGCCGCCGGGTACGCACTGCTGCGCACGTCGAAGAAGCAGGACGAGGCCTGGGAGTTCATCAAGCACACCGTCCGCAAGGACGTGATGACCCAGCTCTTCGCAGCCAACCAGACCACCCCGGCCCGCCGCTCCATGGTCGACGAGGCCCGCTACCGGAAGACCGGCCCGGCCCACTGGCAGGTCTTCTACGACACCCTCGACAAGATCCCCACCACCGGCCCGATCCCGGCCCCGCCGCAGGTCAACGAAGTCGAGCAGCTGCTGATCAAGCACACCGGAACCGCCCTCGCGAGCCCCCGCGCGGTGCGCCCCGCGCTGCGCCGGTTGCAGGGGGACCTGGAGCAGGCCATGGAGCGTGAGGTATGACGAACACCGAGATCAGGCCCGTACGACCGGAGTCCGTCCGTAGCAGCAAGACCCGTCAGAGCCGCAAGGCGTCCGAGCGCGCGGCCACCACCGCCCGCGGCCGGGGCACCCGCCTGCTCGCCGGGCTCTTCCTCGCGCCCACCGTCGTCGGCATCGTCGTCTTCACGGTCCTACCGATCGTCGGCTCGGTCGTCCTCAGCCTCTTCCAGTGGGACGTGATCGAGGACCCGCGATGGGCAGGAGCGGCCAACTACCGCAAGATCCTGACCGATTCCACGGTCCTCGTCTCCTTCCGCAACACGCTCGTCTTCATGGTGCTCGCGGTCGCGCTACAGCTGCTGATCGCGCTCGTGCTGGCGATCACGGTGAACGGCCGGATGCCCAAGTGGCTGCGGTCAGTGTTCCGTTCGGCGTTCTTCTTCCCCCTGGTGCTGTCCGCCGCGTCCATCTCGGTGGTGATGAAGTACCTGTTCAATCAGGACTTCGGCCCCGTGAACTGGCTGCTGGGCACGGTCGGCATCCCCTCGGTCCCCTGGCTGACCTCGGAGAACGGGGCGATGGCGGCCGTGGTCCTGGCATACGTCTGGCAGCAGTTCGGCTTCTCGTTCCTGCTGTTCGTCGGCGGCCTGAACAACATTCCGAAGGAGGTGCACGAGGCGGCCTCGCTGGACGGCGCGAGCGGCCTGCGCAAGCACCTCGCCATCACCCTGCCGCTGCTGTCGCCCACGCTGCTCGTGGCGTCCGTGGTCGGCATCATCAACGCCCTCCAGGTATTCGAGCAGCCGTACGTTCTCACGGCCGGCGGTCCCGGCGACTCCACCCGCACGGTCGTGATGGTCATCTACGAGACGGCCTTCGAGCAGCTCCGCTTCGGCGAGGCGTCCGCCGTGGGTGTCCTGCTCTTCGTCCTGATCATGGCGGTCACCGCCCTCCAGTTCCGGCTCAGCCGGCGCTTTGTCCACTACCAGTGAGCCGGGTGAGCCGAAATGAGTACGAGTTCCCTGCCGGGTTCCGCGTCGGGACCCCTCCCGAGCCCCGCCGTGTCGCGCGTACGGCACGGCCTCGCGCCCTGGGCCCGGATCGCCGGTCTGGCGCTGTGCGCCCTGTTGACGCTCGGCCCGGTCATCTGGACGGTGTCCACGTCGCTGCGCACACCGGCGGAGTCCTTCGACCTGCCGCCGAAGATCATTCCCACGGACCCCACCGTCGACGCCTACCGTGGGGTTTTCGACCAGATCGACGTCTGGCTGTACGCGCTGAACTCCACCCTGGTGACCGCGCTGATCGCGGTCGGCCAGATGATCACCGCGGGCCTGGCGGGCTATGCCTTCGCCCGCCTCGAATTCCGCTTCAAGAAGCCACTGTTCGCGCTGGTCCTGGCCACGATGATGGTGCCCTTGCAGGTCACGATCGTCCCGGTCTTCCTGGAGCTGAAGGCGATGGGTCTGACCGACACTCTGCTCGGCCTCATCATCCCGGCCTTCCCGACGGCCTTCGGCACCTTCCTGATGCGCCAGTACTTCCTGGGCATGCCGAAGGACCTGGGCGAGGCGGCGATGATCGACGGCGCGGGCCCGTGGCGCGTCTTCCGGTCCGTGTACGCCCCCTTGGCGGCCCCCGGTCTCGCCATCGTCGGCGTACTGGCCTTCAACTACCACTGGAACGAGTTCTTCCGGCCGCTGGTCCTCGAAACCTCCACCGAGAACCTCACGCTGCCGCTGGGTCTGGTCTCCCTTCAGGGCAACCTCGGCACCGGCTCGATCTCCGTCGTCCTCGCCGGAGTCGTCCTCTCCATGATCCCCGCCGTCGTCGTGTTCGTCGTCGGCCAGCGCCCTCTGCGCGAGGGCATCACATCCTCAGGAGTCAACCGTTGAGTTCCGTGAGCCGGCCGGCCGACGCCCACAGCCCGCGCTTCCGGGTCCGCCCACCGGCCAACTGGATGAACGACCCGAACGGGCCGTTCCGCTGGGGCGGTCGCTACCACCTCTTCTACCAGCACAACCCCGACGCCCCCGTCCACGCGAACGTCCACTGGGGCCACGCCTCCAGTCCCGACCTCGCCCACTGGGACGACCACGGGATCGCCCTGCGGCCGACGCCCGGCGGCCCGGACGAAGCGGGCTGCTGGTCCGGCTGCGTGGTGGACGACGGTGGTGTGCCGACAGCGGTGTACTCCGGGATCGACCGCGACCACCAGGGCCTGAGCACGATCTGTCTCGCCGTGGCCGAGGACGATGGCCTGGAGGAGTGGAAGCAACTGCCGGTGCCGGTGGTCGCCGGCCCGCCACCCGGCATGGACGTGACGATGTTCCGGGACCCCTTCGTCTTCCGCTTCGCCGAACGCCGCTGGGCGCTGGTGGGCGCGGGCCACGCCGACGGCACCCCGTCCGTTTTGGTGTACGACTGTGAGGACCTGTACGCGTGGCGGTTCGCCGGGGTCTTGCTGGACGGCCGCGACGCGGCGGCGGCCCGCGCCTTCGGTACGCGGGCGAGCGGCTGGGAGTGCCCGCAGATGTGGGAGACCGCCGGGGGCGACTGGGTGCTGGCGGTGGCGCTGTGGGACGGCGACCCGCTGAACACCCGGTACCTGACAGGGCAGCTGATGGAGGAGAAGGACGGGGGGTTGAGGTTCGGAGCCGGCACGGGCGGCCCCCTGGACCTCGGCCGCGACTTCTACGCCCCCTCCGTCCTCCAGGACACGGAGTCCGGCCGCGCCCTGCTCTGGGGCTGGTCCTGGGAGTCACGCCCTCGCGAGGAGGTGGACCGCGTGGGCTGGTCCGGAGTTCTCACGGCACCACGCGTGGTGGATACGCATGAGGACGGCACGCTGCGGGTCGTACCGGCCGCGGAGCTCGAACTGCTGCGAGCGAGCGTCCCGTTCACCGCCACACCCGGACCGCACTGGCCGCTCCCCCTCTCGTACGACCTGCTGGTGACCGCCCGGTCGGCGGCGACGTTAAGTCTGCTGCGGTCCGCGTCCGGAGGCGAACTGACCGTGCGGCTCGACCCGGCGTCCGGCGCGGTAACCCTGGACCGCACGGCCTGGCCACGCTCCCGCCCGGACGGCACGGCCCCCCTGGTCCTGCCGACCCCGCGGGGCGAGACCCTCACCGTACGGATCCTCGTGGACGGCTCCCTTCTGGAACTGTTCGCGGGCGACCGGGCGATGGCCACGGAACGGGTGTACCGACGGGACGACGACGTCCCGGAGCTGACCGTGTCGGGGACGGACGTCGAGGTCACGGGCTGGGCGCTGGTCCCACGGAGCCCCGCATGACGACGGGGCACTCCAGCCGCCGGGTGGTGACGGGCGGCGCGGTCCCGCTGGCGATCGCGTCCAGGAGCAGGCGGGCGGCCGTCTCTCCCATCGCACGGTGCGGCAGAGCGATCGTGGTGAGGGGCGGGCTGAGGAAAGCAGCCATGTGCTCCTGGTCGTCGTAGCCGACGACGGACAGATCGGCGGGCACGTCGAGGCCCAGACGCGCGGCGGCATGGAGGACGCCCGCGGCGACCCGGTCGTTGTAACAGACGATCCCCGTGGGCCGCCGGTCCGCGGGAACATGGTCCAGCAACCGCAATGCCCCCTCGTACCCGGCGGCGATCTCCCCTCCCGTCCGCATGATCCAGTCCTTCTCGGCGGTCAGCCCCACCATCCGCAGCGCGTCCCGGAAGCCACGCAGGCGCTCCGCGGTGGCGATGTCGTCCAGGCCACCCACCAGGGCGACACGACGGTGGCCCGCGTCGAGGAGGACGCGCGCGGCGCTGCGCCCACCGGCCCGCTCGGCGGGGATGACGGCCGGGAGGGAGCCGTCCTCGGAGAGGCAGTTGGCGAGCACGGCGAACGTGCGGTGCAGCCCTTCGGGGACTCGGGCGCGGCGCAACGACAGCGCGGCGTAGATGATCCCGTCGACCCTCCGGTCGAGCAGTTCGGCGACGGCCGCGTCCTCGGTGACCGGGTCCTGCCCGGAGTCGACGGTGAGCACCAGATGCTCACTGTTCCACGCCGTGTCCATGGCCCCGCGCAGCAGCCGCCCGGCGAACGGCGACGTGGCGATCTCGTCCGTGACCAGACCGATCACGGCGGTACGACGTCGGCGCAGGCCTCGGGCGACCGCGTTCGGCCGGTAGCCGAGCTGTGCGGCTGCCTTGCGGATCTTCTCCTGCGTCTCGGCGGAGAGGTTGCCCTGGGCACGCCCGTTGAAGACGAAGGACACGGCCGTGTGCGACACCCCGGCAAGCCGGGCGACATCCCGCGAGGTCGCCCGCTCAGCCCCGCCACTCCGCGTCTTGTCGACCCCGCCCATGCCTCGTCCCCGCCGACCTTGCCTGATCAAGCCAGCCTACCCGCGGAAGGTGTTGCGCAGCCCGTCGCCGCAGACCGAACGGAACACCGCGTCGGAACAGCCGCTGACCGCACCACCCCGGGGTGCGGGTCGTCGTGCGACCGTATACGCATTCACGGAGCGACGTTTCCGCAGGTCAGAAGCGCGCAAAGGGGAGCGGGGGGACTCCCGCGGCCGACGTCCTTGTGTCCCGAACGCGTCCCGACCTCAGCGGCCTGAACCCGGCCTTGCCGGGGCGCGGGCCGCCAACGCCTCCAGCAGCAGGTCCACCGCCTCCTCGAAGGAGCTGTCCGCCATCCCGGGCAGCTCATCGCGTACCGCGGTGAGCGCCGGGTACGTCACCGGGTCCAGGCCCTGGTATACGTCCCGCCACCTGCGGTGATCGGCCTCGCGCTGCTGCCACGGGAGTGCCTGGAAGGCCGCGTCCGTCGCCGCGTGGCTGAGAACCGTGTCGAGGAAGGCCAGATAGAGCCGTGCGGCGCGGGCCGGCTCGAAGCCTGCGGACACCAGCAGTCCGACACCTGTCTCCACGGCCTGGATCTCATGCTTGCGCCGGGTCACCCGGTGCGCGGCCATGGCGGCCGCCCGGGGATGGGCCAGGTATCCGGCGCGGACCCGCAGGGCCATCTCGCGCAGCGATGCCACCCAGTCGTCCCCGGGGACGAACCCCGCCATCGCGTCGCCGATGATCCGGTCGGCGATGGCGAGCACCAAGTCGTCGGTGCCGTGGAAATAGCGGTACAGAGCGGTCGGGTCGCAGCCGAGTGCCGCGCCGAGCCGACGCACGCCATGCGCGTCGGGACCGTGCTCGCCGATCAGTCGCAGGGCGGTCTCCACGATCAAGTCCTCCGACAGCAGGGGCCCTGAGCGGGTGGGCCGTCGGCGTTTGCGCTCCTGCGGAACTCGGGTCGGCATGCCGGGCTTCCTCCCTGTCGGCGTCTCCGTCAGCGTCGGCCTCGCACCAAGTCCCCGCAGAATTCCCGCGCGGCCCTTCCCTCGCCTCCCGTACCCCGAGGAGCGCTCCATGTCGTCCGCACCGCCCCAGTCCTCCCCGCCGAGCCCGTCCGCCGGGCCCCGCCCCGCCCTGCGCCGTTCCCTCGGTGTCGTCGACGGCGTCGCCATCGCCGCGTCCGGCCTAACTGCGGCAACGGCTACGTGTGGGTCGGCAATCACCTTCGCCGGCATGGTCCTCGCGGTCTTCTTCTTCTGGGGCTGGGACGCGGCCTTCAGTGTCACCGAGGAGACGAAGAGCCCGGGCGACGCGGCCCGAGGAGGCCTCATCGCCCTCTTCGCCATGCTCGGCCTGTTCCTCTTCGCCTCGGCACGCTGGCGGCGGCCAGTTGGTGGACCCGCCGGTACGCGCGCGTATCCCGGCGTCCCCACGCCACCGGCCTGTGGCTCGCAGGCTCGGCGCTGTTGGCCCCGGTGGGACCAGGAAACCGGACCTTGTAGTCGAGGTTGCGGGGGGGGCGAGGAGCTTCTCCTGGACGCCCGAGAGGAAGTCGGCCATCGCCTCGGTCATCACGTTCAGGCTGTGGACGATGCCGTCATGCTCCAGGTAGCTCATCAGGGCACGTTCGAGCACCGGGTGGTTATGGCCGTAGTTGAGGGTGCCGGCTCCGATGAAGAAATCCAGGTAGGACTCCCGTCACGGCCGGTCAGGCGGCTTCCCACGGCACCGCCGAACACCACAGGCCACATGTGTGAGTAACTGCGGACCTCCAACTCCAAAGTGGTCGGGGCGAAGGATGAGGACTGGTCGCGGAGCTCGTTCACTTTCCCTCCCGGGCGGGTCACACAGGTCGCGGAGCGCGGAGACGAACGACCGAGCGGGCTCATTCGTCCGTCGGACCGGGCGCCGGACGGGCCAGTGATCTGATGATGTCCGCCAGCGCGCTGGGCTGGCCGTCGGGACCACGGTGGAAGAGTCCGCCGAAACCGCGGTCCACCGCGGCGTACCGGAGGTCCTCGAGCCTGATGCGCCGCGCCTTCTCGAGGTTCCAGTAAGGCGTGCGCGGGTCCAAGTGGTGGTCCAGGTGGCGGTGATCGGCGTACGTACCGGTGAGGAACAGCTCCAGGCCACGGCTGATCCGGTTGCGCGTCATGTAGAGGCTGACATTGGATTCACGTACCAGGGGCGTGTGCTCGGACAACTCGATGTACCAGCCGATCACCTGAAAGGTGGTCAGGTAGGGCACCAGCCAGAACAGCACGACGAGCAGCCAGGAGCCCGTGGCCGCGGTCACGCCGACGACGACGGCCCAGAAAACGAGGAACGCCACCAGGTCACGGCGCTCCCGGGCGACCCGGACGGCTCCGCCCGGGCGGGCTCCCGCCGCGGCCGCGGCCTTACGCCCGCCGAAACGGTTACGCAGCAGATAGCGTAGATACGACCATGTCGAGGCCCCGAGGACGGGGAGTACCACCAGCCTCCACCACAGTCTTCTCTCCGACTGTCGGTCGTAGACCTGGCGTTCGATGAAGTAACGCAGATCGGGATCGCGGTCCGGGTTTCCCAGCTGGGGGTGGTGCTCCGCGACATGTGTCTGCTTGTAGGCGTAGTGGAGCTGAAGGATCGGGTAGGCCGTGAGGACCGTTCCCAGTAACAGGTTCAGCACCCGGTTGGCGGCGAGTATGTTGTGCGCACTCTCGTGGAGCAGGTTGGACAGGGCCCGCTGTCGTGAACCGATCAACACGAGCGCCAGGGGGTAGAAACACCAGCTCACCCCGGTGCACAGCAGTGCCGACACGGCCACCAGCAGGATGTCCCGGGTCCAGCCGAGCAGCCCGTGCCAGTTGTCCAGCACGTTGAGCTGTCTGATCCGCTGTTCTATATCCGCCGAGAACCGGTACGGACGGTAACGTCGGCCGTCGTAGGCCCACTGGCGGGTTCCGTGTTCCGATGCCTGCTGCACCTTCCGTCCCCGCCCCTCACAGACGCCCGAGTTCGTGCCCGTTGAGGATGTGCACGGTGTCATCGCCCGGGAAGGCCACGTGGAAGCGCAGGCACCCGGCCATCTCGTCGACCTTTGCCGCGAGTTCGGCATGGCCGGCGACCGTGCCCATGGCCACGTCGAGTTCCTGGGTGTGCGTACCCCCGGGAAAGCTCGTGCCGGGCCTGACGTACGGCCGGTACACGGAGACCCCGGGGAGTGCGCGCAGCCGTTCGGCCCCCTCGAAGGCGACCAGCTCACAGGGCACCGTCGGGCCGGAGTGGAAGACGTGGAAGTACACCCTGTCATCCGGTGTCGCGGGCACGGTCACCGGGAGCCCGAGGGCGATGCGGCCGGCCATCTCCGTCAGACTCAGGCCGAGGACGAAGCCGGCCATCTCGTTGATGTCCCCGCCGAGACGGCCGTTGACCTCGATGATCCGGGGGCCCTCCGCCGTCATCTTGATCTCGGTATGGGTCAGGCCCGAGGTCATGCCGACGGCCTGTAGCGCCCGAGCGGTCAGTTCCCGCACCGCCTGCTGGTCGGCACCGTCCAGGGCGGACGGCCAGAAGTCCCCTGACTCCCGGAAGGGCGGCAGCACCGGCATCTTCCCGGTGATGGCGAGATGGCGGATCTCCCCGTCCTGGACGACGCTCTCCACCGAAACGTAGTCACCGAACGGCTCGGAGGGCCGCCCCACCAGGTACTCCTCCAGGACCAGCGCCCCACCCTCCTCGAAGCCCGGGCACCCCTCCGCCAGCAGTTCCTCCACCAGCCGCCGGCCGGTGGCCTCGTCCCGCACCAGATACGTGTTCCTGCTGCTGCCGCCATGTGCGGGTTTGAGGACGGCGGGGAGACCCACCGAGGCCAGGGCCTGCGGCCATGCGCCGGGCTCGGCCACGCGATGGAACCGCACGGAATCCACTCCGGCCTCCCGGAGCACGGTGCGCTGCTGGAACTTGTCGGTCAGCAGCTTGGTGGTCCGCGGGCTGTGGAAGGGCAGACCGAGCCGCTGCGCGAGTACGGTCGTCAGCCGCAGGGTGCGCTCGGCGAAGGTCACGATGCCCCCCGGTCGCTCCCCGGCCAGCTCGTCGGCCACGTCATCGACCGACGAGGCGTCGACGGTCTTGCCGAACTGGGCCAGCAGCGGCTGCCGGGACCGGGCGTGCTCGCTGGGCGCGATCACGAAGATCAGGGGTGCCACCTCGGCGAGCCCCGCTCCTATCTCGCTCGGGTGCGCCGCACCCTCGTCATAGACGACGACCAGTGGCCTCGCCGGAGGACCTCCGCGTAACGACGCCGCAGCGCCCGAATCCTCCGCAACTCCGTGCGAGGTGCTTGTGTTCACATCGACCCTCATCTCTGTGTCGGCCTGTGCGGTGGGTTGTGGGGTCGCGAAGCTCGCGGGGAGCGGCTGGTGTGCGTCCGGTCTCATGTACCGGGGGCGCGCAGCGCCGCCGCCAGCTCGCCTACCGAGGGATTGAGGTACAGAGCCCGCGGAGCCAGGTCGGGCAGACCGCGCTCGCGCAGGACGGTGGCCATGCGCACGACCAGCAGTGAATTGCCCCCCAGCTCGAAAAAGTTGTCCTCCGGGGCCACCCGCGTACCCAGCAGTTCGGTCCACACCTCGGTCAGCGCGGCCACCAGATCGCCGTCTGCGCCGTGCGGCGCCTGTCCGGGGCCGGTGGGCGAGACCGCCGAGGACGGCTTGGGCAGCCGGGCGGCATCGAGCTTGCCGTTGGGAGTCAACGGCACCTCGGGCACGGCAGTGACCGTGGCCGGGACCATGTAGTCGGGCAGGAGACGCGCGGCTCGTCGGCGTACTTCTCCTGTCGGGTTCCGCGCCGCCTCGGGCTCCGTGCCGTTCCTCAGGACGACATAGGCGTCGATGCGCGCGGTCATCGGGTCGTTCGGGACCGCGCGACGCACCACGGCCGCGGCGGCCTCGACGGCGGGGTCGTCCAGGAGCACGGAGCGGATCTCGTCCAGCTCGATGCGGAACCCGCGTATCTTGACCTGGCTGTCGATGCGCCCAAGGTGTTCCAGAGTGCCGTCGGGGAGCATCCTTCCGAGATCCCCGCTGCGGTACATCCGCCCGCCGGCGAAGGGATCCGGCAGGAAGCGCTCGGCCGTCAGCTCGGGCCGGTTCACATAGCCGAGGGCGACACCCGCACCGCCCACGACGAGTTCGCCCGCCGCGCCCGGAGGCAGCAGCCGAGCCTGTGGGTCCATCACATAGACGTGCCAACCCGGCAACGGGCGCCCCACCGAACGCGCCCCGGACAGGGCCGTGCTCCTGGTGACGGTCTGCGCCGTCACATGCACGGTGGTCTCGGTGATGCCGTACATATTGACGAGGCGGCAGCGCGTCTCGGGGTAGGTGTCGAGCCAGGGCAGCACCAGGCGGCTGTCCAGCGCCTCGCCGCCGAAGACGACCAGACGCACGGCCAGCGACGCCGTGCGCGCGCCGACGACGGGCAGAAGCTGGGAGAACGCGGACGGGGTCTGGCTCAGGACCGTCACCCGCTCCTCGTCGAGCAGCCGGTGGAAGTCCTCGGGGGAACGGGAGACGTCGAAGCGCACCATGACCAGGTGGCCGCCGGTGAGCAGGCAGCCCCAGATTTCCCACACCGAGAAGTCGAAGGCGACCGAGTGGAAGCACGTCCACACGTCGTCCGCGCCGAGTCCGTACTCCTTCTCCGTGGCCTCGATGAGGCTGACGACGTTGGCGTGCGGTACCTCCACTCCCTTGGGACGGCCCGTGGAGCCGGAGGTGTGGATGATGTAGGCGGGGTCCTCGGGAAGCGGCTCGTCGCGCGGCGGCTCGTCGGGGCTGCCGGTCGCCTCCAGTTCCTCGGGACGCACCGTGTCCAGGCCGGGCAGATCGTCCCGGTCCGTGATGACGAGGCGCCATTCCGTGTCCTCCGCGATCAACGCCGCCCGCTCCGGCGGGTGACCCGGATCGAGCGGTACGAAGACCGCTCCGGCTTCCAGTACGGCGAGCAGCACCGCGACGAGATCGACCGAGCGCGGCAGGCAGACACCCACGCGGTCGCCGCGCCGGATCCCTCGTGCGCGCAGGCCCAGGGCGAGCGTCCGGGCCCGTTCGCCCAGTTCCCGGTAGGTGAGCCGCCGGGTGCCGTCCGATACGGCCGGGGCGTCGGGCCGGCGGGCCATGGACTCGGCGAAGAGGGTGTCGATACGACGCGGGCGGGCTGTGCGGGGCGCCGGTGCCGTCGTTCCCAAATCCGCCAGCCGCCGCCGCTCGGCTGCGTCGAGTATCTCCGCGGTGGCGGTGGGGGCCGTGTCCTCGGCCCGGCACACCCATCCGTGGGCCGTGACCAGATGATGCAGCAACTGCCGTACGACCGGCTCGGCGAAGTCTCGCGGACGGAACTCCGCGTACAGGGCACCCTCGGGACGCACTCCGATGGTGAGCGGGAAGGGCGGGCCGGGACAGGGGCGGTAGTCGACCCCATCCGCCGTGGGGATGCCGAGGCGCAGGCCGACGGCTGCCGGTGGTGCGTCCCGGCGCGGGTCGGTGTCCCGGAGATGACGCCGGGCCCGGGAGACCAGTTCGCGTCTGGTCCCCTTGCCGCCCTCCAGGTGCCGGGAGCGCACTCGTTCCCGGGCGATGCCCACCGCGGGGGCCGGATCGCCACCGTAGCGGGCGATCACCAGGGCCAACGCGGCGAGCCAGGTCTCATCCGTACCGGGGGACCCGTCGGCGAGCCGCTCCTCGACGGTGACCGGGCCGGTCCCCGCCTCCGTGGCGGGAGGCCACCCTCCCAACGCCCAGTCCGGCAGGCCCGGTCCGGTGTGCTCAGGGACCTCCACGGCGACCGGGGTCCCGGGCACGGGTGGCGTCCCGGTGCCGTCCGCCCCGTAGCGGGCCAGTCGGCAGAGGGCGTCGGGGTCGTACACATCCCGTCGGGCGACGAGGACCAACTCGGCGCTGCCGTCGCCGAGGCCCAGCAGTACGGCGCGGACGCCGGGTCCGCCGTGGTACAGCGGGCGGGCGAGTTCACGCTCGACGCGGTCCGCGGTCCGCGCGTCGTGGGAAGGGGTGGGCAGTTCCTCCCGCCACAGGCGGGCATGGGGTGCGAGGCGCCGGGCGACGGCGTCCGCGTCCACCGGCGACCGCGCCCCCGCCGCGGATCCCTCGACGAGCCGGACGCGGACGGAGTGGCAGTCCGGTGACATGCTCCGGTGCAGGGACACGGATCGACTCCTCTCGGGCTGTCTCAGCGGGCGGTGAATCCGCCGTCGACGGTGAGCGTCGCGCCGGTGATCTGGCGGGTCTCGTCACTGGCGAGCCAGACGGCGGTGGCGGCCACGTCGTCCGGCTCGATCAGGGCGTTCATCGGCTGCGCCTGGACGAAGGCCGCCTCGTGCTCGGAGACCGGGACGTCCAGGCAGCGGGCTATCTCGGAGAGCATTCGCCCCTCCACACCGCTGTCGTCACGGACCGACCCGGGGCAGATGGCGTTCACCCTCACCTTCATGGGGGCGAAATCGAGCGCCGCCGCCTTCGTCAGCCCGACTAGTCCGTGTTTGGCGGCCACGTAGCCGGCGAAGTGCCGGTACCCGACCAGTCCCGCTGTCGAGGCAATGTTGATGATGCTCCCGGAACGCCGCTCGAGCATGGGCCCCGCCACCAGGCGCGTCATGCGCCAGGTGCCGGAGAGGTCGACATCGAGCATGAGGGCCCATTCGGCTTCGGTGATCTCGTGCACCGCCTTGCCCGAGGGGGCTGCGATCCCGGCGTTGTTGACCAGCGCGTCGACCGCGCCGAACCGGTCCGTGGCGGCCGCGAACGCCTCCGCGAGCGCTTCCCCGTCCCGCACGTCCGCCGTCAGGGCCAGTACGGCGGCACCCTGTTGCCGGCAGAGCGCCGCGGTGTGCTCGAGCTGACCGGTCGTGCCCAGCGGATAGGGAACCCCGGGGGCGTCCGTACCGATGTCGAGGAGCACCAGGTCGGCTCCCTCCCGGGCGAACATCGTGGCGCAGGCTCGCCCGAGCCCGCGAGCCGCTCCGGTGATGAGCGCGGTCCTGCCCCTTAGACGCATGCCTCACCGCCCACGGCCGCTGTCAGTTCGGCTTCGAGCAGCCGCACGCAGCCGGTGGTGTCGTCCGCGAGGTACATGTGGCCGCCCTCGGTCTCGACGTGCCGGAAACCGCCGCTGGTCACCTGCTCCCACTGGCGTGTCTCGGCCGCGGACACCAGGTGGTCCGCCCTTCCTCGCAGGGCGGTGACGGGCACCGGAAGGCGGGCGCGGGTGGGTGGGGAGGTGTAGTTCTCGTGCATCTCCACATCTGCCCGCAGGGTCGGCAGCAGCAGCTGGCGCAATTGGGTGTCGGCGAGCGCGGGATGGTCGTAACCGGCGAACTCGCGTACCCGTCCCAGGAATGCGTCGTCGGGCAGTCCGGAGGCCAGGATCGTCCGTCCGGCCCAGGGGGCGGGCGAGCCGCTGACGAAGAGCCGCCGCACATCGGCATGGCCCTCTTCGGTGAGGCGGTGGGCGAGTTCGAAGGCCAGTACGGCGCCGAGACTGTGGCCGAACACCGCCACCGGGGCGCCCTTCTCCACCTGCTCGGCAACCTCGGGAAACAGCTCGTCAACGGCCTCGTGGACGTCTATGTGCGGTGGCTCGACGTAGCGCTCCTCGCGGCCGGGGAGTTGGAGGGGAAGGATGTCGACGTGCCGGGCGACGTCACTCCAAGAGCGGAAGAACCCGGCCCCGGCGCCCGCGAACGGCAGGGTTATCAAGGTGGTGGGTCGCATACGAGAGGTCCCTTCAGTCGGTTGCCACTACGTCGGACAGGACCGAGGACCGGGGCCGCGTCGCCAGCCGTACGGCAGCGGCCAGCAGGGCATCCCCCAGCCGCCGGGCGAATCCCTCCCCGTAGCGCGCCGAGTCCGCGGTGACGTCGAAGCCCATGCCCAGGCCTTGCGGGTCGTTGAACAGTTCCACCCGGACCGGCAAGCTCGTGTGGTCGTGCGTTTCCTCCTCCGCTCCCACCAGACCGGACTCCAGGAGGTCGTCCCGCAGGTGGAAATGGACGTAGCTGAGGGCGACCTCGAAGGGATCGCCCCCAAGGGCCTCTCTGATCTCCGCGTAGGGGAACCGGCGGTACGGCAGCAGTTCGGTCTCCGCGGCGAGCGCCGCGCGGACGGCCTCCTGCCAGTCGAGTCCGGCGAGTTCGAGCCGGAGGGGAAGGTGGTTGAGGAACAGCCCGATCGTCAGGTCTCCGCCCTCGGTCTCCGGTCTTCCGCTCACGGAGAGCCCCACGACAGGAGCCGAAACCTCCCACACCTCTGCGACCGCAGCGCAGTAGATGGCCACGGCCAGGCTCTTCATCGGCACGCCCCACCGGCGCGAGAGGTCCTCCCACCGCCGTGCGACCGCCTGCGGTACGGGCACCGAATGCTTGTCGTGCACGGCGTCCGGGGTGTGCCGCGGTGCACCGCCGATGTCGTAGCGCTCCGTGAAGAACGCGCGCGCGGCAGGGTCGTCGACGGCCTCCCGCTCCAGCCGTACGTACTCCTCGTAGCGCGCCGGTACGGGCAGCCCCACCTCCTCGTGGCGCAGCAGGCCCGCGTACAGACGTACGAGTTCGGAGACGAAGACGGACTCGCTCCAGCCGTCCATGATCGCGTGGTGGAAGGAATACGAAAGGCGGAAGGCAGGGGTGTCACCGGGCTTCGCCGCCGCGTGCACGCGGATGAGGGGGCCGGTCTCCGGGTCGAACGGCTCGCCGAGGTCGGAGAGCGACGCGCTCAGTCCCAGCCGGGCGTCGCGGGAAACCATTGCCATCGGTACGTCGAACCGGGTGAGGTCGAAGCGGGTCCGCAGAGCAGGGTGGCGCCGGGCCATCGCCTCCAGGGCCCGTTCCAGCAGCCCCGGGTCGAGCGGCAGCAGCACGTCCCGTGCGATGGAGTCGACGTAGACGGCGCCCTGGGACTTCAGGCTCTCGTAGACCATGCCGAGCTGCAGCCGGGTCGCGGGCCAGGCGGACTCGGCGTCCGGCGGTAGTTGCGCCCGGTCCTCGGGGCTGAGGAGGTTCCACTCGGGCTGTTCGGAGCCCGCCCGGGGCCGGGAGCCCTCCTGCGCTCCCGCCTCGGTCAGCGCGCGACACGCGCCTCGCAGCGTCGGGTTCCTGAAGAGCTGCAGCAGGGTGAGCGGAAGGCCTCGGGCCTCCGCCTCTGCCACCGCTTTGAGAGCGACCAGGGAGTCGCCGCCCAGGGAGAAGAAGTCGTCCTCGGGCCGGACGTCCCGGACGCCGAGCACATCCCTCCAGACTTCGGCGAGCAGGGACTCCTCGGGGCTCGGCGGTGGTTCATTCGTCATGGTGATGCCTCCTGACCACGTGGTAGCTCTTCGATGGGGACCGGACGGCCGGCGGGTGGCGCGTCCGCTCTCCCCCGGGTCACGCCGTCCCGCTCCCGGCGCCGTCCTGCGGCCGGATGTCGGCCCATTCCCGCGCGATGTGATCGAGGCATTCCGAGCGCGTTCCGTGAAAGCCCGTGGCACGCCAGCCCGGTGGCACCCGCTTGGCCAGGCGCCACACGGAGTGCCGTCCGGCGGCGTCGACGACCACCTGGTACGTCATGACTCCACCCGCACACGGTCGAGCCGGACGACCTGATCGGCCGCCGCCAGCAGTTCGGGGTTGTGCGACACGACGATCCAGACGGCCGGCCACCGCCGGGGAAGATCGGCCCAGATCCGGCGTGCCGTCTCCGCGTCGAGGGAGGAGTCGCAGTCGTCGACGACGTACATCTCGGCGGGGCGGCACAGCATGCGCGCCAGGGCCAGCCGCTGGCGCTGCCCGCCGGACAGCCCGCTGGCCCCGCCGGAACCGATCTCCGTGTCCAGCCCGTCGGGCAGTTCGGCGGACCCCGGCCCGGTTCCGAGGCGCACCGCGCTCAGCACCTCCTGCAACCGGTCGGGGTCCGCGGTCGTACCACCGAGCAGGAGGTTGTCGCAGACGGTGCCCCGTACGAAGCGGGCCGACTGGCCGGCGTACGCCACACGCGGTGCCCGCCACCAGCCGGCGTCCCCGGTGACGTCCTGTCCGTTCCACAGCACGCGGCCGTCCGTGCCGGGCGCCAGGGCGAGCAGGGCCTGGACGAACGCGCTCTTGCCGCCACCCACCTCGCCGGTGACGACCACCAGATTGCCGGCGGCCGCGGTGAAGGACACCGGGCCGAAACGGCCGTCGCAGGCCAGCTGTTCGACGCGCAGTTCGGTGAGCGGGGACGAGTGGGCCGGGGGCGAGGCCGGTTCGCCGTCGGCGAGTTCCCGGAGCCGGTCGTAGGACACCCGGCCCTGCTCGGCGCGGGCCATGGCCCGGCCGAAGAAGAACACCTGCTCGCTCAGCCAGCTCGTGTAGGTGAGGAACAGTGCGAGCTGGCCGACGGAGAAGTCCCCGCGGGCCATGCGGCCGGCCACCACCGTCAGCACGATCGCCGTACCGATGGTGACCATGTTCTGGAACAGGCCGGAGAGCAGGTCGGCGGCGATCTGTTGCCTGGCCTGCACCTTACGGCGCTCGGTGAACCGGCGGGAGAGGGCCTCGACGCGTCCGTGCACCGTGCCCGCGAGCCGGATGTCGCGAATGCCTCCCAGCAGGTCGGTGAAGCTTCCGGCGATCCGGCCCTGCAGCGCGCGGGTCTGCTCCTGCAGGGCGCCGACTCTGCGCTTGAGCACGGTGCTCACCCATACGGCGCCGATGAGGGGCAGCAGCGAGAGTGTGACCACCACGTCGGTGCTCAGCAGGACGGCGAGCGCGAAGAGCAGCAGAACGGTGCGGTAGAAGAGGTCCGCGGTCCAGCCCAGGAACTCGGCTATCTCGTCGGTGTCCTCGCGCAGCCGGTTGAGCTGGTCGCCCTCCTCCAGCCGCGGGCCCCGGGCCCGTGAGCGGCCCACGACCCCGGTCAGCGCCTCCGTCTTGAGGTGGGCACTCGTCCTGAAGATGAGAGTGAAGTCCAGGCCCAGGCCCACCACCAGGACGACCGCCCTTGCGGCCATGACACCGACGACCAAGGCGAGCAGCCACCACGTGGAGCCGGCGGTGGGCGAGTCGACGGACTTGTCGAGGAGCGCCTCGACGCCCAGGCCCACCAGCAGGGGCAGTCCGTGGACGAATGTCCACACCACCGTGCTGGCGAGGTAGAGCCCTGGATGCCGGCGTCCCACGGACAGCAGAAAACGCGCGAACGGTTCCTTGAAGGTCGTCACGAGAGCACCCCCGACTCCATATCCTGAACGGCGTCGGGGCCGCCCGTGCCCCCGGAGCGGATCGCCACGACCGCGCCATCTCCCATCTCCACGATCCGGTCGACGCTTCGCAGGGTGGCGAGCCGGTGGGCCACCATCACGACCGTCCGGTCCGTGCGCGCACGGTCGACCACCCGTGACCAGACCCCCTCGGTCTCCGGGTCCAACCGTGACGTCCCCTCATCGATGATCAACAGCGACGAGGGGCGGGCGAGCGCCCGCGCCCCGGCGAGCACCTGTGCCTCGCCCTCGGACAGCGTGCGTCCTCCGGCGCCGACCAGCGTGTCGAGCCCTTGCGGCAGGCCACGGACCCAGTCGCCGTAGCCGAGGTCGTCGAGGACCGTCCACACCGCTTCGTCGGGAATGCCGTCGTCGAAGAGGGTCAGGTTGTCCCGCACCGACGCGGAGAACAGGTGCGGGTGCTGGCCGAGGACGGAGACCCGGGAGGCCATGTCCCGCGGGGCGATGCGCGAGGCGGCGACGCCGCCGATGAGTACCCGCCCCTGCTGCGGTTCGGCCAGGCCGCACAGCAGGTTGACCAGGGTGCTCTTGCCCGAGCCGGTGCGGCCCACGATGCCGATCGCCTCCCCCGGCTGCACCGTGAAGGACACCTCGCGCAGAACCTGCGTACCGGGGCTGTACGCGAAGGAGACGTCGTCGAATCGCACGGCCGGCGGCCCCTCGGGCAACCTCTCGTGGACCGGTGCCGTCGTCTCGCCGGGCTGGTGCTCGTTCAGCATCCGTGCCGCGAGCGACAGCGAGGCCAGCATGCGCTGTACCTGGTCCATCTGCGAGGACAGGTCCTCCAGGGGTTCGCCGAGCCGGTCGATGTAGAGGTAGATCATGGCCAGGGTGCCGACGCTGATGTCGCCCGCTCCGAGCGCGCGCAGTCCGAAGGCGAAGGTGACGCCGAAGCTGAGAGCGAAGAAGAGCTGGGTGAAGGGCCAGAAGGCGCGTCCGCCGATGTAGGCCCGGCGCTCGCGCACCAGCAGGTCGGCGAGCAGGCCACGGGTCCTGGTGACGGCCCACCGGGACTCGCCGAGCGTCAGCAGGTCGTCCCGTGCGGTCAGGGCGTCGCCGATGAAGCCGAACGCCTCGGCCTTCCGCGTGCGGGCCCCCTCCCAGCGGCGTACGGCGAGCCGTGTCAGCCTCGCCAGGACGAGGGTGATGATGACCAGCAGTACCGCGACGCCCGCACCGGCCGCGGGCGCGACCGTCATGATGACCAGCACCGTGCCGAGGGCCAGTCCCAAATTGCCGATCACGCGGAACCCGGCCTCGGCCAGCGTCTCCCCGATCACGTCGGAGTTGCCCTCGACGGATTCCAGGACCTCACCCGCCGACCTCCTCTCCGCCTCGAGCACCGGCCGGTCGACGACCACGTGGTGGAACAGCCGACGACGGATCAGGTCCGCGACGCCCCAGCCCGATCGCGCCGCGAGATATCCCGCCAGCGTGTTCGCGCCGACGCCCAGGGCCGCGATCCCCAGGTAGGCCAGGGCCAGCGTCACGAGGTGGGAGGACGTGTCGCCTCCTGTCGCCCCGTCGACGTAGGCACGGACCACCAATGGGCCCGCCAGGGAGCAGCCGAGGGCGACGGCGAGGACGGCGAAGCCTCCGGCGACCGTGCGTCCGACCGGGCGGATCGATTCCCACAACAGGCGTGGGCCGCCCCTGGTTTTCTCCGACGTCATTTCGCGTTTCCCCGCAGTGTCTGGGTGTAGTGGTATGCCAGCTCCCGCACCCGGTGGCCGGGAATGGCCCTGCTGCTGAACTGCCAGCGGATCTGGAGCCGGCGGGCGGTGATGGACGTGTTGATGTCGAGCAGATACGCCCGCTCGGCGGCGGGCGGCTTCCACTGTCCGGTCCCCTCGGTGGAGACGGCGTCGAGGTGCTCCAGCTCGCCATCGAAGTCGTAGCGCACGGAGGGGATGGGCAGCGCCGCCAGTTCCTGTCGGATGGCGGGATCCGGATGGAGATGGCGCAGTGCCTCGAAGCCGAGACCGCGCTGCGGCACCTCCTGGAGCCTGTGTGCCACCCGTTCCAGGTGGACGCTTGGCCCAGCGTCGCCCGGCAGCGGCAGAAGCAGCGGATACGACGTGGTGAACCAGCCGACGGTCCGGCTGAGATCCAGTTCCGCGAAGAGGTCTTCCCGGCCGTGCCCGCCGAGTTCGACGAGCAGGTCCCCCTTGTCCTCGCCGAGCCACCGGGCGCCGGCCTCGGCGAAGTCGGCCAGCAGACAGGCGAACAGCGGGCGTCCTCTTCTCCGGGCGGCCTCGAGATACTGGCGGGTGTCCTCCCGGCCCAGTTCCCTCCACACCACCTGGGTGTGCTCCTCGGTGCCACGGTCGTCGTGGGGCCACCACGGCACCCGGTCGGCACGCGCGAGTTTCCGCCAGTGACGCAGGCCGAGGCTCTCGGGTGCCCGCCGTACATGAGCCGCGAGTGCGGAGGCCCATGTGTGGTACGAGGAGCCCGGGGGGTCCAGGGCTTCCGGTGTCTCGCCGGCCAGCAGGCGGGTCAGGTCCTCGGCGAGCACGTTCCACGAGTAGAGGTCGATCACGGCGTGATGGATCACGAGCAGCAGCTGGTCCGCCGCGCCGTCCCTGCGGAACAGTGCCGCGCGCAGGACCGGCCCGAGGTGGAGGTCCAGCGAGGTGTGCAGCCGCGTCGCGAGGTCGTGCATCCGTGCCGTGGCGGCCTCCGGGTCGTGTCCGCGCAGGTCGTGGACGTCCAGGGGGACGTCCACGTTCTCGGCCGCCCCCTGCATCGTCCCGTGCGGGGTCCGTACGAACCGCGTGCGGAGTGCGGCATGACGGCGCAGAAGATCCGAGAGGATGCGCGCGGTCCTCTCCTCGCTCTCGTCTGGGGCCACGTCGAAGAGCACGCCGTGGTTCCAGTGGTGGTGGTCGGGCAGGTCACGGGCGAAGAAGGCGTGCTGGGTGGGGGTGAGCGGGTGCAGTGCCCCGACGTCCAGGGCCGTTTCGGCCACGGCGTCGTCTTCGGGTGCGCCCGCGAACCCGGCCAGGAAGGTACGCCACCGCGTGAGCAGCGCGTCCAGTTCGCCCTGGTCGTGCCGCCCGGGTACATGCTCGATGTCCACGGTCAGCGCGCCGTCCGCGATGAACGCGTTGATTTCCAGTTCGTAGGGCCGGTGGCCACGCGGCGAACGCCGCTCTCCCAGGTCCTCCGTGACGCGGAAGAGCCCGTCGCCGGAGGTTTCCTCCAGTGTCCCCAGGTAGTTGAAGCTGACGGCGTGGTGTGTGTCGTACGCGGGACGGGCCGCGTCGAGCGCCGTCGCGGTGTCGGCGCATGTCACGTCCGGCGCGACGGGCAGTTCCACCCCGTCCAGCACGGTGAACCAGCCGACCGTGCGCGAGACGTCGATGCTCTCGTCGGTCACCGTACGGCCATGACGCTCCACCTCGACGGGCAGCGTCCCGCGCGCGTGGACGGCCGACAGGGCCCTGCCCAGCCCCGTGAGCAACGCGGCGGGCACGCCTCGCTCGCTCTCCCAGGAGGCCCTCTTCACCAGCCTGGCCGTGACGTCGGGTTCCAGCATGAACCGGACGTGGGCCCGGTCGCCGTACAGATTCGCCACCGTGTCGGCCGTGGTGAGCACCGCCCACGGTGCCTGCTCCGGGATGCCGGGGGCCGTCGCCGCCGGTGACTCGGTCCTGGCCAGGCGGCGGGCCCAGGCGAAGTAGCCCGCTCCGCGCGGCCCGAGCGCCTCCGGTGTGCCGCCCGAGCAAAGGATCTCCAGTTCGGACAGCAGCACGTCCCATGACACCTGGTCCACAACGAGGTGATGGGCGGTGAGGAGGAGCCGGCGCTCGTCGAGGAGCACGGCCCGCAGCACAGGTCCCTCGTCGAGCGACAGCGAGGCGTGCGCGGCGTCCGCGAGTTCGGCGGCCGTGCGGCCGGCCGGTCCCTCCCCGTCGTACCGCCACAGCAGATCCCGCGGCGGCTCGGACATGACCTGCCGCAGCTCGCCGTCGTGCTCGGTGAACCGGACGCGAAGCTGATCGTGGCGCTCGACCACGTGGTGGAGGGCGCGCTCCACGGTGTCGGCGTCCACAGGCTCCGCGGCGGCGAGCACGTACGACTGGTTCCAGTGCTGCGCCTCGGCGAAGTCCTGTGCGAAGAACCAGCGTTGGACGGGGGTCAGCGGAGCGACCGCGCCGACGGGTTCGGCCTCGTGCGCGGTGAGGGAGCCGGTGGCCAGACGTGCGAGCTCCTCGATGGTGCGGTGCGTGTAGAAGTGCCGGGGGCGCAGCACGATGCCCTGGCGCGCGGCCTCCTGGACGACCCTGATGCTCACGATCGAGTCGCCGCCCAGCTCGAAGAAGTCGTCCCGGACTCCGACGGGCACCCTGAGTGCCTTCTCCCACAGCCGGCACAGGCGCTGTTCGGTGTCGTCGCGCGGCGCGACGCGGGGGCTTCCCGGCAGCGACGCCGATGGGGTCCGGTCCGCTTCGGCGAGTGCTGTGAGCGCCTTCCGGTCCACCTTGCCGTTGCGGGTCAGGGGAAGGTCCCCAAGGGCGTGGACTTCGGAGGGGACCATGTAGGCGGGCAGTCGGGCGGACGCGAAACCGACCACGTCACGGGCGAGTCCGCCGGAGTCCTGGCGCTGCCCCGGAACCACGAAGGCGACGAGTCGCTCTGCCGCGCCCCGGAGTACGACCTGCACGGCGGCCGCCGCGACATCCGGGTGGGCCTCGAGGGTGCGCTCGATCTCGCCCAGTTCCACCCGCCGTCCACGCAGCTTGACCTGGGTGTCCTGGCGCCCGAGGCATTCGAGGACGCCGTCGTCCCGCCATCGCCCGCGGTCTCCCGTGCAGTACATGCGGCCGCCCGGCTTCGGGTCGTGCGGGTCCGGCAGGAAGTGGGCGGCGGTACGCCGGGCGTCGTCGAGGTATCCCCGGCCGACCGAGACGCCACCGACATGGATGGTGCCGGTCACCCCTACCGGCACCGGTTCCAGATCGTCGTCCAGCACATAGATCCGGGCGTGCGGCAGCGGACGGCCCACGGCGGCATGAGCTCCGCTGCCGGGGTCGATCGCGCCCTGGGTGACGTCGTCCGTGCACTCGGCGGGTCCATAGGCGTTCAGGAGCGGAACGGTCGGCATCGACGCCGCCCAGCGGCGGGCGAGTTCCACACTGAGCACCTCGCCCGTGGAGATCACCCCGCGCAGTCGCCCGCGCAGGGTCTTCGCCTGCTCAGGACGGTCGGCGAGGTGGTCGAGCAGCAGTGCGATCACCGTCGGGACGAGTTCCACGTACTCGAAGCGGTGCCGGACCATCAGGTCCACCAGCGCGGCCGGATCCCTGACCGTCTCCTCGGACACGACGTGCACGGTGGCTCCGGCGGTCAGGGGGCTGAACATCTGCCACACCGAGATGTCGAAGGACATCGGTGCGGTCTGGGGCAGTTCCACGCCCGGACGCAGCCCGCAGTCGGCCACCCGGAAGGCCATCAGGGCGAGGAACGAACCGTGTTCGATGCAGGCGCCCTTGGGCAGGCCCGTGGATCCGGAGGTGTAGATCACATAGGCGAGGTCCCGCCTCCCCGGCGGCGGCCCGAGCAACCGCGCCGAACGTTCCGGTGAGCAGTCGAACGCCCGAGCCCGCTGGGTCAGTCCTCGCGGCTCCAGCACCGTGCACGACACCGGCGCCGCCTCGGTGGGCGCGCCCACCAGCACGCGGACCGACGACAGCATCTGCTGCCGGCGCAGCGTGGGAAGCGTCGGGTCGATCGGCATGTAGGCGCCGCCGGAGAAGAGGATGCCAACGGCCATGACCACGAACCAGGTGTCTCTGGGGGCGCTCAGCGCTACAGGGGTGTCCGCGACGACGCCCGCGGCCCGTAGCTCCAGGGCAATGCCCGTCGCCAGGCGGCACAGCTCGCCGTAGGTGACCGACCGGATGCCGTCGTCCACGGCGATCGCCTCAGGGTGCGCCCGGGCCTGCGCGAGCAGCAGGTCACGGTAGTCCGGGCCCGGTTCGGGCGGCCGACCTGAGTTGAACTCCTCCAGGACGCGGTGGCGGACGTCCCGGGTCAGCAGCCCGATGTCGGCCAGCGCGAGGCCCGGGTCCGACAGTCCCGTACTCATCGCCATGGCGATGCCGGCGGCCAGGTCCTCGCCCCCGGCGGCGAGATCCACGCCGCTGGTGACGGTCACGCGCTCGCCGTCGAAGTGGACCGCCACCCCCTGCGAGGCCTCGGTGTCCCCGACGACGACCCGCAGGGGGCCGTCGGGCAGGCGGACCTCTTGGTTGGGGGCCGGAACGTGGTCCAGCACCTCGGCGAGAGCGCCGCGAACCGTGCCCAGCCACTGTCTGAAGCTCAGTTCGGTGTTCACTTCGAGGAGCACGGGCAGCCCGGTTCCGAACGGTTCGCCGAGGCGCACGGCCACGGACGTCGGCGCGCCGAAGCGGTGCAGGACCAGTGCGGTGGCCGCGGCCAGGACCGTCCACACCAGTTCGGGACTGCCACCGGTGATGTCCCGCAGTCGTGCGGCCGTGGAGGCGGGCAGTTCGGCCCGGGCGCTCGCACCCGGGCGGGTACGGGCCTCGACGGCCCGTGGTCCGGACGCCAGATGGGCGTCGGCGAGTGCCGCCTCGGCGTCCGCGACAGCGTCCGCGCGTTCCAGCCAGAAGTCCCGTACGGCGAGGGGACCCTGTAAGAGGGAGTGTGCCATCGTCCTTCCGTCCCGGATGTGGGGAGCCCGGAGTTCACGAGCTCAGACGATTGGTGTCAGAAGTCGGCGGCCGACTGCCGGCGGGCGGTGTCGTCCCCCTCGGGGTCGAGTGCCGCGAAGTCCGGCAGGACGGTGCGTGCCCTCGCCACGGGCGCCGAGTCCAGGAGAGTGAACAGGTCGGCGGTCAGCCCCTCACGGGCCAGGCCGCGGAGGATGCGGTGATAGTCCCCGAGCCACCGCCGAACTGTTTCCTCGCGGAGCAGTTCGGTCGAGAACTCCAGCCCTGCCTGCAGCTCGTCACCGTATTCGACCCAGCCGAGGTTCAGGGCGAACTTCGCGCCGTCCGGCTCGATGTCGAGCATCCGGACGGCCGGTCCGTCGCCGCCGATGCGGCGCAGTGGGGTGAAGCCGCTCTGGAAGTCGAACATGGTGTCCGCGCCCGTCTGGCCGGCGAGTCCCGCGAGACGGAGCACCTGGTCGGTGGGCAGGTCCCGGTGGGCCTGTGCCCTCAGGGACGACTCGCGGACGGTCCGGAGCAGCTCCGCGAAGGGCTCCTCGGGCTTCAGCGGCACCCGTATCAGGATCGTGTTCACATAGCAGCCGAGGACGTTCTCGTCCTGCGGCCCTCGAGCGGCGACCGGAGTCGCCACACAGACGTCCCTGGCTCCGGAGATCTTCCACAGCAGGGCCGACCAGGCGGCCAGCAGCAGCATGTGCAGGGTCACCCGCTCCCGGGCGGCCAGCTCGCGCAGCCCGGTGACGGTGTCCTGCTCCATGCGGAGAGGGAGACTGGAACCGGTCAGCGCCATGGAGTCCGCGTAGCCGCCCTCGGCGTCCCGCGGCAGTTCCGCCGGACGCAGTCGGGCAAGGTACTCGGACCAGAACGCGGTGAGTTCGGCGCCTCGCGGCCCGGCCAGCAGGTCCCGCTGTTCCTCGGCGTAGTCGAGATAGGTGCGGGCCGGTGCGGGTTGATCCGCGTCCCCGCCCAGTTCCCGCAACAGGATCCGCCAGGACCAGCCGTCGAAGAAGAGATGGTGGAAGAGCAGGACCAGGACCTGCCGGGGCCGGTCAGCTCCGGTGACCGTCAGCAGGTGGTACCGGCCCGGTGGGCGCTCGTAGGGGTCCAGGGGCAGTCGTACCAGCCTGCGGACCTCTTCCATGAGTGCCGCCTCGTCGGCGGCTTCGCAGGTGCTCGTCTCCAGGTGCACGGGATGCCGGTCGGCGGGGTGCACGACTTGTGCCACCGTACCGTCAGCCCTCTCCCGCAGGGAGCAGCGCAGCATGGGGTGACGTCGGCGTATCCCTTCCAGGCGCGTCGTCAGCTCCCGCGGATCGGCCGGCGCCTCCAGCTCGAAGACCACGGGCACGGTGTACGCCGCCGAGTCCGGCGCCAGCCGCAGGGCCGCCCAGATGGCGGTCTGCTGACCGGACAGGGACGCGGACGTACGGTCCGTCGTGCCGCGCGGATCCGTGTCGGGACCCGTCTCCGGCTCCTTGCCCGGATCGGGGGTGCCCGGCTGCGGTGAGCCCTGCTCCCGTGGGTCCGGCGAGGTCGTCCGAGGAGCGTGGTCGGCGACATGGTCGGCGAAGTCGCCGAGCGTGGGCTGGTCGAGCAGGTCGAGCACGTCCAGTTCGGTGCCGAGCCCGGCGTTTAGGCGGTTGACCAGCTGAACGCCGTTGATGGAATTGCCGCCCGCGGCGAAGAAGTCGTCGTCGCGGGCGAGTTCCTCCTCGCCGAGGACCTCCCGCGTCACCCGCAGGACCATGTCGACGACGGACTCCGCTTTCCGGCTCGGCGCGGGCTCGTGCGACGCATGCCGCCCGGGGGCGTCCGCGCCCTCCTGCGGCATTTGCCGCTCGGAAGCGTCCGCGGCGTCGTCCGTACGGGTCGCCGGCCAGCACGGCTCCTCCGAAAACGGGGCCGCGGGCAGTTCCATCCGGCGTTGCGGCGGTCCCACTAGGCCGTGCTTCCAGTCGATGGTGTGGCCGTGCGCGTAGAGCCGGGCCAGCGCCTGCGCGAGGTCCAGCGGGGCGGCCGCATCGCCGAGCGCCGACTCCAGCACGCTGCCGTCGTGCCCCGCAACGGTGAGCCGGCCCTCGGGCGCCCCGTCCAGGACGGCCCGCAGCTTTTCCGTGTTGACGGGTTCCGCCGTCCGCTCTCCCTCCGACGCCCTGTCCAGTGCGCCGCGCAGGTCCGTCTCTCCTGCGGCCCAACGGGCGACTGCCGTGCCGGCTCCGTGCGCGAGCAGTGTGGGAACGGGCACGTTGAGGTCCACGAGCGCCGCGTACCGGGCGGCGCCGTGCAGGACCGCGAGCTCGGCGGAGGACCAGGAGGGCCTCCCGTGCGCCGCTCGTCCGGTCTCCCGGGCGATCCGCTCCGCCTCGGAGAGAACCCTGGCGGCACCCGCGTACACCTGCGCGAGCGCTTCCACGTCAGCGTCGGAGACCCGGCCCGCGCCGCCGAGGACGAGGGCCACGGACAGTTCGCGGGAGTGGGGCAGGGGTGCGGTCAGCGCGCGGTCGAGGCGTTCCAGCAGCTCGGGCCCGTCCGTGCACACGTCGGCCCAGCGGTGTGCGAAGTGTTCGCGCCCCCAGGCCAGCACGGTGGACGCCGTGCCGGTGTCGAACCCCTGGGGGTCGGTGGCGACCTGTGCGCGCAGTTGCCTGAGCTGGGCCCGCAGACCCGCCTCGTCACGCGCCGAGAGAACCATCGGCAGGCCCACCGCCGGTCGCCGGGGTGTCGCGGGCTGCCGCGGCCCCTCCTGCACCACCAGGTGCACGTTGGTGCCGCTCAGGCCGAAGCCGCTGACACCCGCCCGCCTCGGGCCGTCGGACGGGGGCCACGGTGTCGTCTCGGTGACCGGCCGCACCGGTGCGCCGTCGAGGTTCAGCAGCGGGTTGGGCTCCTTCAGGTGCGCGGTGGGAAAGAGGCGACCGGCCCGGAACTGGGCCAGGACCCGCACCAGACCGGAGAGCCCCGCCATGCACGCCAGGTGCCCGAAGTTGGCCTTCACGGAGGACACGGGCAGCACGGCCAGCGTGCCCTCGAGCGCCCCCGCGAGTCCCTGGATCTCGATCGGGTCGCCGACCCGGGTGCCCGTCCCGTGCGCTTCGATGTAGCCCAAGGACTCCGGGGAGATGCCTGCGTCCGACCACGCCTCGCGGATCACGGCGGTTTGCGCCACCGGGCTCGGCGCCGTGATGCCGTTGCTGCGCGCCGCGTCGGAGTTCATGGCACTGCCCAGAATCACGGCGTGCACGTGGTCGCCGTCGCGTTCGGCGTCCGTGAGCCGCTTCAGGAGTACGAAGCCCCCACCCTCCCCGAAACCCACGCCGTCCGCGGTCGCGTCGAAGGGTCTGCAGCGGTCAGTGGGGGAATCGACCCCGAGTTCGTCACCCGTGTTCCGCCGCCGTGGCAGGGGGCCCAGCACCATCTCGCACCCGCCGACGAGCGCCGCGTCGCACTCACCGCGCGCCAGGGCGCCACGCGCCTGGTGGAGGGCTGCGAGGAAGGACGAGCACGCGGTGTCGACGCTGAGCACGGGGCCCCGCGCGTCGAGGTGGTAGGCGATCCTGCCCGCGGCGAGGGCCTGCAGGCTGCCCGTGAAGGCGAGGCCGTTGTCCTGCTCCGCGGGATCGAGCAGGTCGTAGAGGCTCGGCTGCGGTCCGCCGTTGGCCGCGACGACCACGCCGACACGACCGCCGCGAAGCTCCGCCGGCGTGTACCCCGCGTTGGTCACGGCCTGGACGGCGAGTCGCAGCATGCGCCGCTGGCGCGGGTCGATCAGCTCGGCCTCGGCCCGGGAGAGACCGAAGTACCGGTGGTCGAAGCCGGCTATGTCGTCCAGCCAGCCGCCTTCACGGGCGTCGTCGGGAATCCGCACCCGGGTCGTGATCGCTCGTTCCTTCGGCATGGGGCGCACGAGGTCGCGGCCCTCGCGGAGTACGTCGATGACCTCGGCCCAGTTCGAGCAGCCCGGCAGTTCGAAGGCGATGCCGGTGATGGCGATCCGAGTGTCGGCGGCGGGGTCCAGGTCACTACGGGTCACAGCTCGACCACCGTCGTCTCGCCGAGCGGCACCGGCTCCGTGGCCGGGGCGGGCTTCCCCTGGTCGCCGGCGAGCGCCGAGGCCAGTTCGGCGACGGTGGGGTGGGCGAAGAGCTGGCCGATCGCCAGGTCGGGGAATTCTTTCCGTAACCTCCCGAAAACCATCAGGGACTTGAAGGAGTTTCCGCCGATCTCCATGAATTTCTCATCGAGGCCCACCTGTTCCCGGCCGAGTACAGTGCACCAGATGTCGGCGATGATTTTTTCCGCGGCTTTGAGCGGTGCGCCCTCTTCCGACCCGTCGGCAGTCACTTTCCTCACCGTTGACGGAGAGGCGTCGGACGCACCACGGGACGATGCGACGGCGTTGCGCAATGCGGCCGTGTCGACCTTCCCATTGGGCGTCAGCGAAATCTCTTCGACGGTGTGGATACGGCTCGGCAACAGTCCTGCGGGAAGCACCTCCTGGGTTTCTCTCAGCACCAGCTCGGGACTCGGACCGCCCACTACGTAGGCGACGAGATCGGCTGTCGCTTCCGGCCTTTCCTGCTCCGCGGTCACCCACGCCTGGCGAACTCCCGGAATCCCGAGCAGCGCGCTTTCGACCTCTCCCGGTTCGACGCGGTGGCCACGCACCTTCACCTGCCGGTCCGCACGCCCGAGAAAGACGCAAGAGCCATGGTCGTCCGCCCTGACGACATCGTCCGTGCAATACATGCGCCCCCAGGCCGTGTGCCGGAACTTGGCCTCAGTGAGTTCGGCATCTTCCCGGTAGCCGCGCGCGAGACAGACGCCACCGATATGGAGGACGCCTTCTTCGCCGGGGAGCACTTCCTGTCCGTCCGGCCCCAGGACGCGTGCCGAAACTCCGTCCAGCGGCGTTCCCAGCGGCACATGGTGGCGTTCCGCGTCTGCGGCTGTCACCCGGTGCATCAGCACACCGATCGTCGTCTCCGTCGGACCGTAGTGGTTGAAGACGGAGAGACGCGGATTGGCCGTGTGTATCTTTCCGACGAGGGACGGAGAAAGTCTTTCTCCGCCCAGTATCAGGAGGAGCCGCGGAAGAAAATCTCCCAGCGATCCCTCGGCGGCGAGCGCGGACAGATGCGAGGGGGTGAACTTCACGCACTCGACGGGATGTTCCTTGAGTCGCGCGGCGAATCCTGGCGGGTCGAGGACGAGTTCCCTGTCATAGAGGTCGATACGGGCACCTGTGGAAAGCGCCGCGAACAAGCAGGTGTTTCCGAGGTCCGACGCGAACGTGGTGAGAGTTCCGTAGCTCGTGGGACCGTCCGGTGTCACACGTCTCAGAAAGCCCTCGACATAGTTGACGATAGACCGGTGTTCCACCTCGACGGCCTTGGGAGATCCGGTGCTGCCGGAGGTGAACACCACATAAGCGCAGTCGCTCGTCGCCAGGTCCGCGACGATGTCGTACGGCGCGGTAGTGATGTCGTTCGCGGAGAGGACGGCGAGCCCGGAACGCCGGGCGGTGTCCGCATTCCGCTCGTCCGCGATCACCCATCGGGCTCCGGAGTGCGTGAGCAGCCGCAGGTTCCTGGCCACCGGGTCGCTCGCCTCCAGGTGGGCGTAGGCGGCACCGACCGCCCATGCCCCGAGGGCAGCCGCCAGGCTCATGGGAGACCGGTCGAGCAGGATGGCCACGGTGTCGCCCCGACGCACGCCCAGACGCCGCAGGCTCTGCGCCACGCCACCCGCCGCCAGGGCCAGCCGCCGGTATGACCAGATCGAGGAACCGTGGCACACCGCCGCCTTCTCGGCATGCACCTCGCTCGTTTCGAAGAAGGAATGTGCCAGGGTCTTGCCGCTCACCGGATCCCCCACATCTTGGTCTGCCTGTAGGCCGATTCCATGATTCCGGTCATCGCCACGCACACACGGCGGTTTCCGCCGAACGGTTCGCGGCCGTGGGCCACGGAAAGGTTGTCCACCACGAGTACGTCCTGGGCCTCCCACACCGGGAGAACGGTCTCCGCGTCAATGGCGGCCCTGATGTCGGCGAGTACTTCCTCCGGGATCTCCGAACCGTCACCGAATGTGGCCGTGCGAGGAAGCCCGTCCGCGCCGAGGGCAGCTTCGAGTCCGGCGCGCACTTCCGCGTCGAGGCTCGATGGATGAAAGAGGTTGGCCTGGTTGAACCAACTCCTGGTCCCCGTACGGGGATGGGTGACGACACCTTCCACCGTCGTACGGGTCAGCAGGCGGTCGTCGCCCAGCCAGCGGAATTCGACTCCGTCGAGCTTCAGCTTCTCCTCGACCAGTCCCCGGTCGTCGGTTCCGAACACGTGCTGCCAGGTCAGATCGAAACCAGTATTGAACTGCCGCTCGTACATGACGCCTTTTTCGGCGAAGGCGGTGCGGATTTTTTCGGGCAGTCGGTCGTGAACCTGCCTGTAGTCAGCGAGGGATGTCTCACCGCCGCGTGCGGCCGGAATACCGCACCAGAACCAGAGGAGACGGGGCCAGCGTCTGCGGTAGGACATCTCGTTGTGCAGCGGAATGCGCTGATCGCTCGGGTATTCGGTCGAGGTGAAGACCTTGCCGTCGACTTCGGAACGCGGCGTCGAGGGCTCTTCGTAGTCCAGCACCTCGGGGTCGGCGGCAGTCACGGCGGCGCGGAACGCACTCACATCCGGAACACGGAAACCACGGAAGAGTAACGCGCCGGCCTGGTCCAGTCGTTCTTGTACTTGCCCCCATTCCGCCGCCAGCCATTCATTGAGTGATAACTCGGCCGAATCGGCATGGATCACTAAGGGAAGACAATCCACTGATCACCACCTCCTGTTGTACGGCTAACGGTCATGCAGGAGGAAGACCAGGGCAAGTGACAACCGTGCCGTCACCGCATAAATGCGAGACCGAAGTATCCCCCGTGGTGACACTCTTGAAACACAGTGCTTTCATAGGCCGTGCACAGTCGACAACGTCCGAGACTTTAACACGAGGGACAAGAGTTCGCGAAGGGTGGACGTGTAATCCGTACCAACTTCCCGCGCCGGTCGGTCAAGTCCGGTGCCGCGCTCCGGCCGAGATCGGCGACGACCGGGAACAGTTCGACGATGGGTGTAGCCCTCCTCCAGGGAAGCCCTTGAGCTGGGAGAACGCTGGTGGACGGTGTGGGCGGGGTAGGTGTCCTTCCACTGTGGCGGGTGGAGCAGGGGGCCACGTGCTGGCCGCGAGCAATCCTGACCGACGCTTGGTAGTCCGTCCTCATGCCGAGCTCGGCGTACGAGCGGGCACTCGGCATGGTGGAACGTGTCATCCTTCGGCTACTCCACCGGATCCGTGTCCAACACTTCGGCGAGCTCGTGTCCTTGCTGGATCGGGTTGTCCATCCGGCAGCCCTGGGTGTACGAACCTGCGGCATGCGGTGAAGCCCTCTGTTCTTCGTCCTGCGCTTGGCCCGGCTGATGACGACGACCGAGTTCACGACGCAGACCGGTTTCCCGATGAGCGGCGCCCTGGGCAGTGCTGCGGGCGCTGGTCGCTTCCGTTCGCCGTGACCTGGCCAGCTCGTTGTCCTGGCCCACGGCATGACGCAGTCGTGCGGGCTTGTCGGACTCCAAGTCCGCGAGGTCGGCCTTCACCTTGTCGTGCTCGTCGTCCGGGGCCCGCGACCGCACGAAGGCCATGGATCCGCTCACAGAGCGCGTCAAGCTCGGCCGTGGTCCCGTCACGCGCCTGGTGCAGCTCTCCCCACTCGGCCTCTGCACGGGCTCGGTCATCACCACGCAGCACGGGGCGACCGAATCGGCCGGTGGCGCTGAGCTTCTGTTCGAGCTGCTCCATGTGCTCGTCCGCACGGGGCTGTGCGTCCCCGCGATCGCTGGCAGCACTGGAGAGCTCGCGCAGCTCGGAGATGCTTTCCGCTCGCGCCGTCAGGCCCTGGTGGCGGTGGCCGCCTTGCGAATGGCGTCGCGCAGAACAGCGTGGCTGAGGTGCTTGTACGGGCGGGGTTCCTCCGGCGGAGTCGTGTCGGAAGGCCCGTTGGTAGCGGGCGCGGCGTGCGAGAGGTGGGTGCCTCGGTCGTCCGTAGCCACCGGGGGCGTGGTGTTCATGGAGGAGTCGCCGCTGCCAAGCGCCCCGTGGGTGGGCAGGGCGTCCACGACGTCGCGGAGGTCAGCTGGTACCGCATCCGTCGGCAGCTCGGTGAGGATCATGCGTTCCTCGGTACCGTTCTCGATCTCGCGAATGAGCCCCGCAACGGCACGGTCCAGCTTCTCCTTCTCGGTTTCCGGTTCGCCTGCTCGGGCCCGGTCGGCGTCGGTCTCGTAGACGGACAGAGGAAGGAAGAGGTGCGACTCCTTCTTGTCCCGGCTCAGCATGGTGTAGAGCGCGTTCGCCTGCGCTCCTCGGGGGCGACGGGTCCACATCCACGTGATGATGGTGTAGTACCGACTTGAAAAGGAGGCGAGGTGTCCAACATCGAAGGACTCGCCGAGAAGGTGCTGCACGACCTTCATTGGGCAGGCCTTGCAGAGGAACCAACCACTACATGCTCCAAGTCGAGCGTGGAAGGGTACGTGGACGTACTCGCCTCCGACAGCTCGGGTATGGGTGTCGGGTTCTCCGTCGACGTCAGCGGAACCGAGGCGGGCATCCTCTACCAGCTCGCCGACAGAATCCCCGACGCGTACGTCGAGCTCTGCTCCGTGGGCCTTCCAGTGGTTCCCGGTAGCCACCGGCCAGCTAGACCTCGCCTGACACAGAACGAAGTCATCTGGGAAGACCCTGATGAATCAGGCACCTGGCAATGCCGAGTCGGTGCCTACCCTGGGCCGAGCACAGGCACCTCCACCTGAACTGCCCAGTGAAGATCAGCTTCGTCAAACGGCCTTCCGCGGGACCGGAGGGTCGTCCGGGCCACACAGGCGCGCGTTTGCCTCACCGATCCGAGGCAAATGCCTCACGCAATCCGCCTCTCCCATCGCGTTTGCGCAGGTCAGATCGATTTTCTAGGTGGGGCGGGTGGGACTCGAACCTCAACCGGTGACCCATCTCACCTGCGGTTTTACCGGAGAACCGGACATCTCCATCCGATTCGATCCCGCTGTGTCCTCCTTGATCCGGCTCGATCCAGCGCGGTGAGGCATTTACCTCACGCCTTCGAGGGATGCGCTTGGACAAGACCGGTGGCCAAGTAGCACCGCGAGGACCTCCAGTCGGTGGCGTACCGGGGCGTCGGGAACGAGCCTGCGTAGGCGGCCGGGCTCAGCACGGTCATGCCCAGAGCCTCCCACCGCCGGAGGCCCTCGGGATCGTGTGCCGGGAGCCTGATGCAGGGTCTCGCCACCGATGACATGTCGATCTTCGGCCCTTACCGCCCGCCCTCATCCCGGGACCGGGCCTGCGCCGTCCCCGCTTCCTTCGCGTCCTCCCGCAGAGCGGCGGCGAGTTCGCGTACTACCTCGGCGAAACCCCTTACGAGGGGGCTGCTCGCGCCCTCGTGCCAGGCCAGGGCGACCCTAAGGGGTTCGACGTCGGTGAGCGGGACCCAGGACAGGTCGGGGCGGGCGTAGTACAGGGCCATGCTCGCCGGGGCGAAGCAGATCGCGGCACCCTCGGCGACCTGCTCCAGCATCTCCTCGACATTGTCGTTCTTCGGGCCCCAGTGCGGTGCGGAGCCGTCCGGTCTGGGGTTCACCGCCCACCAGTCGACCCATTCGCGCGGCGCCCGCTCCGTCCACAGAAGCGGCTCGTCTTTGACGTCCAGGATGCCGATGCCCGTTCCCCCCGCCAGCGGGTGCCCGACGGGCAGGCCGACGACCCGGGGCTCGGTGTGGACCACCTCGGCGTGCAGGTCGGTGAGGTCGGCAGGCAGCCAGACGAAAGCGACATCCACCCGGCCGTCGCGCAGAGCGGCCGCTTCCTGGCCCCAGTCGAAGCGCTTCGGTTCCACCCGCACGTCCGGATTGCGGCGGGCGAACTCGGCCCGGCCCCGGGTGGTCAACTCGCCCGCGCCGCTTGCCTCGAAGCCGACCCGGAGCACCGCCTTCTCCTGGCACCGGTGGCGTTCCGCCGCGGCGAGGACACGGTCCGCCTGGCGTACGGTCCGGCGCGCCTCGGCCACCACATCGCGCCCGGCAGGGGTCTGTGTCACGCCGCCGGGGTGCCGCTCGAAGAGGGGGACGCCGAGTTCCGCCTCCAGCTTCCGCAGCGCGTACGACAGGGCCGGCTGGCTCACGTACAACCGCGCCGCCGCCCGGCCGAGGTTCCCCTCCTCGGCGATCGCCACGAGATAGTTCAACTGCCGTAATTCCATGGGGGAGATCATAGCCAGCGGCGATAAACACTCTTTATGAAGCGTGTTGAACTCTGTCTTGGACGGCGGGGCCGGGCGGCGGCGGTAATGGAGACGCGCGCCGGGAAACCGCCCCGGCCGTGTTCGCTGGGCCGGCGCCCGGTCAGCTTCCCCGAACCACACTGGAGACCCCCATGAGCGACAACGCCCGCACCGCTACTGCCCCCGATGCCGCCCCCACCCGCTCCGCAACCGGCAAGGTCTGGCTGATCACCGGCGCCAACTCCGGTTTCGGGCAAGCGATCACGCGGGCGGCCCTCGCCGCCGGTGACACCGTAGTGGCCGCCGTCCGCCGCCCCGAATCCCTCGACGAACTCGCCGCCGCGCACCCCGGCCGCGTCGTCCCCGTCGCCCTCGACGTCACCGACCCGGCCCGCATCACCGCCGTCGTCGCCGAAGTGATCCTCTGGTACGGGCGGATCGACGTACTGGTCAACAACGCCGGCCGCGGACAGCTCGGCGCCGTCGAGGAGACCACCGACCGCGAACTCCGCGACCTGATGGACCTGCACTTCTTCGGCCCCGCCGCGCTCACCCGCGCCGTACTCCCGCACATGCGCCGCCAGGGCTCGGGCGCCGTCGTGCAGATGAGCAGCATGGGCGGCCGGTTCTCCTTCCCCGGCGTCGGCGCCTACTCGGCCACCAAGTTCGCCCTGGAGGGGCTGTCCGAGGCGCTGGCCCTGGAAGTCGCCCCGCACGGGATCAAGGTGCTGGTCGTGGAGCCGGGGGCGTTCCGGACCGGGTTCGCCGGCGGCGGTGCGCTGCGCCAGTCGGCACCCCTGGACGCGTACGAGGAGACGGTCGGCCCGGTCCGCGCCGGGCTCCCGGACAGCGACGGCAAGCAGCCGGGAGACCCCGAGAAGGCCGCCGCGGCGATCCTGACCGCCTTGGCCGCCGAGCAGACCCCGCTGCGGCTGGCCCTCGGCAACGACGCCGCCGACGCCATCGCCGCCCAACTGAAGTCCGCCGGCGAGGAGGCGGCCTCCTGGGAGGCGGTCAGCCGGGGCACCGACTTCGACAAGGAGTGAGGGGAGCGGACAGTCAGGTCCTGGCGGTGGGTCCCAGAGCGCTGAGGCGGGACTGGGAAGAGCCCCTGCCGGCAGGCCGTTGCCGGAAGCTGTGGCAGCCCGGGGCGTGACACTCCCGGGCGGCTCGGCCTCCGCATCCGCATCCGCACACCGCCGGTGCCCCGGCCGGCCCGTCGACTGCCCTGCCTGGCAGACGCGTTGGAAGTGACTCAGTCGTCGGTCGTTCCGGCTGCGAGGGATTCGCAGCACACCGAGCACCGGCAAGACCTGGAAGGAAGGTCCATGGACCGCAACGGTGACGTGTATGACGAGGGGGTGGCACTCCCCGGTGAAGTAGCCGAAGCGACAGGTGGCTTCCACCGCCTTGTGTCGCCGCCTGCGCGCTTGGGAGGGGCGCTGTGAGCGGGCAGCCTGCAGCCGACGTGAAGGGTAGTGCCCCGTCCGGCCTCGAGACAGGCGACAACCGGCCGCGGCCGGGTCTCCGGTCCACAGTGCTGGTTGCCTGTCTGGCCTTTTTCGTCATCACGCTGGACACCACCGTGGTCAACGTCGCCCTGCCGAGCATCGGTCAGCAGTGGGGCGGCCAGGTCTCCGCACTGCAGTGGGTGGTCACCGCGTACACCCTGCTCTTCGCGGCCCTCCTCCTGTCGGCCGGTGCCATCTCCGACCGCATCGGCGCGAGCCGAGCCTTCACGATCGGGCTGTCCGTCTTCACCCTGATGTCCGCACTGTGCGGGCTGGCCCCCAACCTCACTGTGCTCATCACCGCGCGGGCGATTCAGGGCGCCGGAGCCGCTGTGATGATGCCTGCCTCACTCGCCCTGGTCCGCCAGGCGTACGACTCCCCGGCCCAGCGCGCTCGCGGAATCGCACTGTGGACCGCCGGTGGTGGTGCGGCGGTCGCGGCCGGCCCGGTTGTCGGCGGCGCGCTCACCACGGGACTCGGCTGGCGGTGGATCTTCTTCGTGAACCTGCCGGTCGGCGTCTTCGCACTCGTCGGCATGCTCCGGGCACCCCGCTCCCCACGAGGACACTCCTCGATGGACCCCGTCGGCCAGGTCACCGCCGTACTCGCTCTGGCGGCCCTGGTGTTCGCCGTCATCACCGGAGGGTCGGGCGGGTGGACGAGCCCGACGACGATCTGCGGCTTCTTGGTCGCCGTGCTCGCCGGAAGCGCGTTCCTCCTGGTCGAATCCCGGCAGAGTGATCCCGCCGTTCCGCTGACGTTGTTCCGCATTCCCTCGCTGGCCATCTGCACCAGCGCGGGTCTCGCCCTGAACTTCGGCTACTACGGCCTGGTCTTCGTCTTCACTATCTTCTTCCAGGAGCACCGCGGAGCCTCGGCACTCACCGCGGGACTGATGTTCATTCCGATGACGGCCTTCACCATCCTGGTCAACCTCCTCGCCGGTAAGCTGACCAACCGGTACGGGCCGCGCCTCCCACTGATCCTGGGCCAGGTCATCCAGACGGTCGGCATCCTGGGCCTGCTCCTCGTCCGTCGGGACACCCCCACTCCCTTGCTGCTGACCCTGCTGGTGCCGCTCGGCATCGGCGGCGGACTCGCGATCCCACCGTTGACGTCGGCGATGCTGGAGTCGGTGCCGCACGAGCGGGCCGGCCTCGCATCCGGAGTACTCAGCGCCGCCCGGCAGTTCGGCGGCGCGATCGGAGTCGCCCTGCTCGGTGCACTGATCGCCGGCTCTGCCCACTTCATGACCGGGATGCGGATCAGCCTGGTTGTCGGGGCGGCCGTCCTGGTGGCCACCACACTCGGCGTGGCACTCTTCCTGCCCGGCAGCCCGAAGCCCGCAGTTCCCTCGACACCCGTGCCCGGAACCGCGGAACCTGCCACGGTCTCCTTGCGCCCTGATGGCTTGCAACCGTGATGACAGGTGGCTGATCCGCCGCGACACGGGACATGTGTCCTCACCCGCCCAGATACGAACCTGCGCCATGTGCCCATCACGAGGTCGCCCTTCCAGTGGCCGGGAACCTTGCGGCCCTCGACCTCGGCGGGGCGGGCACTGATGGACACCATGCCTCGAATGGCGCCCCGCCCTGTGGGTCGACGGGCGATCTTCGGGAGCGCATGGGTCTGGCCGACTGCAGCCGCCGGGTGAGACTGCGGTCGATCACCTGGAGCCGAAGCGAGTCGTAGAGCGACAGGTAGATCGCCTCGTGCGAAATCGGGGCCGTGGGAGTATCAACCACGGATCCCAGCCAGATGTTGCCCCAAAACCCCAGGTCACAAGGGGGCTCGGAGGATCGGCCGGGCCACACAGGCGCGCGTTTGCCTCACCGATCTGAGGCAAATGCCTCACGCAATCCGCCTCTACGATCGCGTTTGCGCAGGTCAGATCGATTTTCATTTTCTTGGTGGGGCGGGTGGGACTCGAACCCACGGCCGACGGATTATGAGTCCGCTGCTCTAACCGGCTGAGCTACCGCCCCGTAACGGCGCGTCGTGCACATCTGTGCGCGCCGTCTGCCGCAGCATAGCCGCTCATACGATCTGTTGCTTCGGCGGGCCGGTGTTGGGTGCCCGCATGCCGTGGATCAGGGGTGGATCAAGGGGTGAGCACGGCGTGAACAGGGGATGAGGGCATGAAAAAGGACCCCGCCAGGGGTCCTCTCCCGTGCTGCTCCCCCGACTGGACTCGAACCAGTAACCCTCCGGTTAACAGCCGAATGCTCTGCCAATTGAGCTACAGGGGACCGAGCTCCCCCGACTGGACTCGAACCAGTAACCTGCCGGTTAACAGCCGGCTGCTCTGCCAATTGAGCTACAGGGGATTGCTCCGTGTGCCTCGACCGCGCCCCCGTCCGGGGTTCCCGGAGGGCGTGCGTTCGCTGCGACACATACATTAGCGCAAGCAGGGGGGTGCTCCGCCAATCGGTATGCCCGTGGGTGATCGGAGGGTGATCTGCGGCGCCTGCGGGTAGACGTGCGGCACGACTCCGGGGTCCGACGGATAGGACAACCAGAAGGGCAGGTCGATGCGCTACCGGCTGACGTTCATGACCGGGTTGGCTGTTGGTTACGTGTTCGGCACGCGGGCCGGCCGCGAGCGGTACGAGCAGCTGCGCGCCTGCGCGCAGCGGTTTGTGCAGAACCCGGCGGTCCGCAACACCGCCGAGTCCGCCGCGCTGGGCGGCCGGGAGGCCGCCACGAAGGCGCTCGGCAAGGTGCGGCCGCTGCGGGACAAGATCGCGCAGCGGGATTCGCGCTCCGCGGCGGAGGAGGACGACTGGGGCACCAGCAACACCTAGCCACCGCGGTGGCATGATCTGGTCCATGGGGATAGTCGCCGGGTTGGACAGTTCGTCCGAGAGCACACGGATCGTCGTCTGCGATACGGATACGGGTGCCGTACTCAAGCAGGGGTACGCGCCGCACCCGGAGCCGTCCTCCGGCGGTTCGCCCAATGACGTGGACCCGCAGTCATGGCTGCTCTCCCTCGGGGAGGCCGCCGAGGGCGGGCTGCTGGAGGGGGTCCAGGCCATCGGCGTCTCGGCGCAGCAGCACGGGCTGCTGGCGCTGGACGGGAGCGGGGCGCTGGTGCGCCCCGCGCAGATGGGCAACGATCGGCGGGTGCAGTCCGCGGCCGCCGATCTGATCGAGACGCTGGGCGGGCGCGCCGCGTGGGCCCAGGCCGTGGGCGCGGTGCCGACCGCCGCCCAGTCGGTGGCGAAGCTGCGCTGGATGGCGCGGTCCGAGCCGGACGCCGCGCGCCGGGTGGCCGAGGTGCTGCAGCCGCACGACTGGCTGGTGTGGCAGCTGCTCGGGCGCCCGCTGCGCCGTACGACGGACCGCGGCACGGCCTCCAGCACCGGCTACTGGTCGGCGGCGACCGGCGGCTGGCGGCCGGATCTGGCCGAGTTGGCGCTCGGGCACCAGGTGCGGCTGCCGGAGGTCGTCGGTCCGGCCCAGCCCGCCGGGCAGACGCCGGAGGGGCTGCTGATATCGGCCGGTACGGGCGAGACCATGGCCGCCGCCTTCGGGCTCGGCGTGGGGGTCGGCGACGCGGTGATCTCGCTCGGGGCCTCGGGTTCGGTCTTCTCCATCCACCACGAGGCGCTGGCCGACCACACCGGGACGATCCTGTCGTACGCCGACGCCACCGGGATGCATCTGCCCGTCGTCCACACGCTCAACGCGGTGCGGGCGCTGCGCGGTACGGCGGAGCTGCTGGGCACGGACCTGGAGGGGCTCTCGGCGCTCGCGCTGAAGTCCACCCCGGGCTCGTACGGGATGGTGATGCTGCCGTATCTGGAGGGCGAGCGGACCCCGTACCTGCCGCACACCGCCGGGACGCTGACCGGGCTGCGGCGCGAGTCCATGAAGCCGGAGCATCTGGCGCGGGCCGCGTTCGAGGGCATGCTGTGCGGGCTCGCCGACGCGCTCGACATCCTGCGGGGGCGCGGGGTCGGGGTGCGGCGGGTGTTCCTGCTGGGCCCCGCGGCCGATCTCCAGGCGGTACGGGCGATCGCGCCCGCGCTGCTGGGCGCGCAGATCGTGGTGCCGCAGCCCGCCGACTACGCCGCGCTGGGCGCCGCCCGGCAGGCCGCGTGGGCCCTGGGCGCCGCGCAGGGGGCGCTGTCCCCGCACGAGCCGCCGCGCTGGCCCGCGGCCGCCAGCCAGGTGTTCGAGCCGGGCGACGACCTGGCGGTGGGGCAGGCGGTACGGCAGCAGTACGTGGCAGTACGGGAGCAGACGCATCCGGGGGCGTTCGAGGCCGGGGCCGGGGCCGGGGGTTAGGCCACTCTCGATCTAGCCCAGTAGATCTAGCCCTCTCGGTCTAGTCCAGGTAGCCGCGGAGCTGGTCGGCGAAGGCGTGGTCGCGGAGCTTGTTGAGGGTCTTGGATTCGATCTGGCGGATGCGTTCCCGGGTCACGCCGAAGATCCGGCCGATCTCCTCCAGGGTGCGCGGGCGCCCGTCGGCCAGTCCGTACCGCAGCTGGACGACCTTGCGCTCGCGCTCCCCGAGCGTCGACAGCACGGCCTCCAGATGCTCGCGGAGCAGCAGGAACGCCGCGGACTCGACCGGTGAGGCGGCGTCGCCGTCCTCGATGAGGTCGCCGAGCGCGACATCGTCCTCCTCCCCCACCGGCGCGTGCAGCGACACCGGCTCCTGGGCGAGGCGCAGCACGTCGCTCACCCGCTCCGGGGTGAGGTCGAGGTGGACCGCGACCTCCTCGGGAGTGGGCTCGTAGCCGCGCTCCTGCAGCATCCGGCGCTGCACCCGGACGACCCGGTTGATCAGCTCGACGACATGCACCGGGACCCGGATGGTCCGGGCCTGGTCGGCGAGGGCGCGGGACATGGCCTGGCGGATCCACCAGGTCGCGTACGTCGAGAACTTGTACCCGCGGGCGTAGTCGAACTTCTCGACCGCTCGGATCAGGCCAAGGTTGCCCTCCTGGACGAGGTCCAGCATGGTCAGGCCGCGGCCCACGTAGCGCTTGGCGACGGAGACGACGAGGCGCAGGTTGGCCTCGATCAGGCGGCGCTTGGCCATCCGGCCCAGGACGACCAACCGGTCGAGGTCGAGGGCGAGTTGGCTGTCCAGGTCGGGGGCGTTCGCGAGCTTCTCCTCGGCGAACAGGCCCGCCTCGACCCGGCGGGCCAGCTCGACCTCCTCGGCGGCGGAGAGGAGCGGAATCCGGCCGATTTCGCGCAGGTATTGGCGGAAGAGGTCGGAGGAGGGGCCAGTGGTCTCGGCGCGTGCGGGGCGCTCGGCGGGGCCGTCGTCCGGTTCGGTGTCAGGTCCGGGTTCGGAGTCGGGTTCGGTGCCGGCTTCGGGTTCGGTGTCGGGATCCGGTCCGGTGCCGGGGGCGGGGGCGGGTTCTGTGGCCTGCCTGGCGTCCGGTGCGGTGCGCTGGGCCTCGGCGGCGCCCGGGGCGTCCGGGGGCAGGGCCGCACCGGGCAGCGTGGGCGGTTCCGGGGGCTCCACGGCCGCCGGTGCCCGGGACTGCGGCGGCGCCGCGGAGGCCGCGTCGGTGAGGATCTGGGTCTGCACGGGGGCGACCTCCAGGGTGATCGCTACTGAGGCGGCAGAACGATCGGGTACGGATGCGCGGGCCACGCCGCCGTCCGTCCCGTACATCATGAGCGGATCTGCGGGGGATCCTGGCCTACCCGGCCAACACCGCCGCGCTCCGAGGACTCAGGCACCACACCCAGTGTGGAGTACGACACACGCCCGCCACGAGGGGCGTGCGGGCACTTTTTGCGCAGCGGCCGGTGACCGACCGATTACGCGACGTCCCGTGCGGCCCGGCCACGGCCCGGATACGGCCGTGCCGTCGCCCGTCACCAACGTGCCGGGACAGCACGGCTAGAGCGCCGCGGCGCCCTGGGTCTGGAGGGACACGGCGTACTGCTGGAGGACCCACAGCTCGTTCTGGACGGCGGCCAGATGGGCCGGGTCGGCGTGCTGGCCCAGGCGCTGCAGGGTGCCCTGGACCTCCCTGATGCGGTGGTTGACGGCGGCCTGGCGGACCCGCACCAACTGCTCGCCCGCGTACGCCTCGTCGGCCTCGCGGCGGGTGTGGAGGGGCTCCACGGCCAGCTCGGTGACCA
The DNA here is from genome assembly GCF_055591805.1 of Streptomyces sp. NPDC041200. Taxonomy (NCBI): domain Bacteria; kingdom Bacillati; phylum Actinomycetota; class Actinomycetes; order Kitasatosporales; family Streptomycetaceae; genus Streptomyces; species Streptomyces sp. NPDC041200. The sequence continues at coordinate 631,550 of NZ_JBVIZF010000003.1, forward strand.
TGGCGCGGACCGTGTCGTCGGGCGCGACCTCGCGGACGCGGCGCAGATAGTCGGCGTCGGCGCGCTCCGCGCCGCCCGCGTCCTCGACGGCGCGGCGCACGGCGGCGTAGGGCGGGGCGGTGAACTCGTCCTCGCCGTAGGCGTCGAACGCCGGGGAGACCAGCTCGGGGCGCTGGAGGGCCAGCTTCAGCAGCTCGCGCTCGACCCGGTGGGCCGGGCTGCGGAGGTTCAGGGCGGGGCCCCGCGGGCCTGCCGGGGCCTGGGCCGCAGGGCCCTGCGGCCCGCCCGGTCCGCCTGGACCGCCCGGTCCGCCGGGCCGGTTCTGCGGGCGGCCCCGCTGGTCGGGGCGCTGGTCACCGCCCCGGCCGCGGTCCCGCGCCCACCGGGCGAGCTGGCTGACGCGCTGGACGACGAACTGGGTATCGAGGATGCCCAGCAGCCCCGCGAGATGGACGGCCGACTCGTGCTGGATGGAGCCGTTCTTGATGCCCGCGACGACCGGCGCCGCCTCGTCCAGGGCGGCGGCGCGGCCCACCGCCGTGTCGAGGTTGTGGCGGCCGATGATCTGCCGGATGGCGAACTCGAAGAGCTGGGTGCGGCTCTCGACCAGCGCCTTGACCGCGTCGTCGCCGTGCGCAAGCCGCAGATCGCAGGGGTCCATACCGCCCGGGGTGATCGCGATATAGGTCTCGGCGGCGAACTTCTGGTCGTCCTCGAAGGCGCGCAGGGCGGCCTTCTGGCCCGCCGCGTCGCCGTCGAAGGTGAAGACGACCTCGGCGCCGGAGTTGTCCATCAGCAGCCGCCGAAGGATCTTGATGTGGTCGCCGCCGAAGGAGGTGCCGCAGGTGGCGATGGCGGTGGTGACCCCGGCCAGATGGCAGGCCATGACGTCCGTGTACCCCTCGACGACCACGGCGCGGCTGGTCTTGGCGATGTCCTTCTTGGCGAGGTCGATCCCGTACAGGACGTGGGACTTCTTGTAGAGCGGGGTCTCGGGGGTGTTGAGGTACTTGGGGCCGTTGTCGTCGTCGCGCAGCTTGCGCGCGCCGAAGCCGACGACCTCGCCGGTGATGTCGCGGATGGGCCACATGAGGCGGCCGCGGAAGCGGTCGATGGGATTGCGGCGGCTCTCCTGGGCGAGGCCGGAGAGAAGGAGCTCCTGGTCGGTGAAGCCGCGGCCGCGCAGGAAGCGGACGAGGTGGTCCCAGCCCGCCGGGCTGTAGCCGACGCCGAAATGCTGGGCGGCGGCCTGGTCGAAGCCGCGCTCGGCGAGGAACTTGCGGCCGATCTCCGCCTCGGGGCCGTCCAGCTGCTCGACGTAGAACTGCGCGGCCGCCCGGTGCGCCTCGACCAGGCGGATGCGCTCGCCCTGCTGGCGGCCGGGGGTGGCGCTGCCCTGCTCGTACCGCAGGGTGATCCCGGCCTGGGAGGCGAGCCGCTCGATCGTCTCGGAGAAGGAGAGGTGGTCGATCTTCATGACGAAGTCGACGGTGTCGCCGCCCTCCTGGCAGCCGAAGCAGTAGTACAGCCCCTTGCTGGGGCTGATCTGGAAGGACGGTGACTTCTCGTCGTGAAAGGGGCAGAGCCCCTTGAGATTGCCACCGCCCGCGTTCCGCAGCTGGAGATATTCGGATACGACGGCGTCGATCGGGACCGCGTCCCGCACCGCCTTTACGTCGTCATCGTTGATCCGTCCAGCCACGCGTGAATTCTACGGCCGGGGTCCGACAGCGATGTCCGGCACCGGTGTCCGGCACGGATGTCCGGCACCGGTGTCGGGCACGGGTGCCCGGCTTGGGGCGGGCCCCGGCCCGGGCCTTGGGCGCTACGGCACGAGAGAGGTGAGCGGGACGGACGGGTCGGCGAGGGCGCCCGGGTCGAGCTGGGCGCCGCTGCGGATGAGCCGCTGGATGGGCTCGGTGACGTCCCACACGTTCACGTTCATCCCCGCCAGCAGACGGCCGTCGCTCAGCCAGAAGGCGATGAACTGCCGCTTGCCGACGTCGCCGCGGATCAGCACCTGGTCGTACGAGCCGGGCGGCGCGTAGCCGGAGTACTCCAGCCCGACGTCGTACTGGTCGGAGAAGAAGTACGGCACCCGGTCGTACGTGACGTCCTGGCCGAGCATCGCGCGGGCGGCCGCCGGGCCGCCGTTCAGCGCGTTGGCCCAGTGCTCGACGCGCAGCCGGGAGCCGGGCGGGAGGGCGGTGCGCACCGGGGTGCCCTCCAGGAAGGCGAGCGGGGCGGAGGCGGCGTCGCCCGTCGCGAAGATGTCCGGGTCGCTGGTGCGCAGCGCGGCGTCGACGGCGATGCCGCCGCCCGACGCCCGGTCCACCACGTCCAGCCCGGCGGCCTCGGCGAGGGCGGTGCGCGGGGCGGCGCCGATGGCCGCCAGCACGCTGTGGCAGGGGTGCTCCTCGCCGTCGTCGGTGAGGGCGGCGAGCACCATGCCGTCCTGGCCGGTGATCTCGGTGAGCGAGGCGCCGAAGTGGAAGCGGACGCCGTGCTCGCTGTGGAGGTCGGCGAAGAGGGCGCCCAGTTCGGGGCCGAGGACGGAGTGGAGCGGGGTCGACTCGCGCTCGACGATCGTCACCTCGGCGCCGTAACCGCGGGCGGCGGCCGCGACCTCCAGGCCGATCCAGCCCCCGCCCGCGATGACCAGCTGGCCGTTGTCCCGGCCGAGGGTGGTGAGGACGCCCTTCAGCCGCTCGGCGTGGGCGAGGCGGCGCAGGTGGTGGACGCCCGCCAGGCCGGTGCCCGGGATGTCGAGGCGGCGCGGCTCGGCGCCGGTGGCCAGCAGCAGCCGGTCGTAGTGGATGCGGGTCCCGTCGCCGAGGGTCACGGCCTTGGCGGCACGGTCCAGGTGGGTGGCGGGCTGGCCGAGGTGGAGTTCGATGTCGGCCTGCGCGTACCAGGCGGGTTCGTGGACGAAGACGCTGTCGCGCTCCTGGCTGCCGGTGAGGAAGCCCTTGGAGAGCGGGGGACGCTCATAGGGGTGGTCGCGCTCGTCACAGATCAGGATCACCCGGCCGGTGAATCCCTCCGAACGGAGGGTTTCCGCGGCTTTCGCCCCGGCCAGACCCCCTCCGACGATGACGAACGTCTGGTGTGCGTCGACCACTTGTTTTCCTCCTCGCTGCCGGGCGGTGCCTCTGCGTTTGCTTCTACCCCGGTCGCGACGACCAGTCGCATCAGCCGGAGCTTTGGCCAAAGGGAGCCACCGGGGAGCCTCCCGCACCGAGCGGGGCGGGGGAAGGGGGCCGTGCGGAGTGGCGGGAACGGGCCGTGGGGCGTGTCGTTATGCGGTCGTACGTAGTCGTGCTTGGTCGTGCGTAGTCGTGCTTGGTCGTGCGTAGTCGTGTGGTGTCGGATGCGGCCGCTCGTGGTCATACGTGGCGTACGGAGCGCGGGGCCGTGAGGCGGGCGTGGAGCGCGCGGGCCGAGACGTCCGTCAGGGCGGCGATCTGGTCCACGATCGCGCGCAGCCGCCCCTTCTCGTCGCCCGCCGCGTCGGCCGCGTCGAACAGGGCGCGGAACTGCGGGTCGAGCCCGTCCGGGGCGCGGGCGATCAGCGCCTCGCCCAGTTCGGCGATCACCACGCGCTGGTCGGCGCGGACCAGCTCCTGGTCGGCGCGCTGGATGACGTAACGGTCCGCGACCGCCTTGAGCACCGCGCACTCCAGCCGGGCCGGGCGCGGCACCACCAGCTCGGCGCGGTAGCGGGTGAACCGGCCCGTCCCGTACGCCGCCCGGGTCGCGGCCTCGGCGGCGAGGCAGAACCGGCCGATGAGCTGGCTCGTGGCGTCCTTGAGGCGGGCTTGGGCGACGGACGTGCCGTCATAGCCGTGCGGCCACCACTCCTGGTCGAGCAGCCGGTCCAGCGCCTCGGCCAGCTCGTCCGCCTCGGCGCCCGGGGCGTAACGGGACGCGGCGACCGCGAACACCTCGCGCCGCTCGGGCTCGGCGAGCAGGCTGTTCGGGTCGAGATGGCCCGCGTGCAGGCCGTCCTCGACGTCGTGCACCGAATACGCCACATCGTCCGCCCAGTCCATCACCTGGGCCTCGAACGGGGTGCGGTGCTCGGGCGCGCCGCGCCGGAACCAGTCGAAGACCGGGAGGTCGTCCTCGTACACCCCGAACTTCGGCGAACCCGGGTCGCGGGGGTGTCCGCCGCGCGGCCAGGGGTATTTGGTGGCGGCGTCCAGGGCCGCCCGGGTGAGGTTGAGGCCGACGCTGACCGGTTCGCCGGTCTCCTCGTCGGGGACGAACCGCTTCGGTTCGAGCCGGGCCAGCAGCCGCAGCGACTGGGCGTTCCCCTCGAAACCGCCGCAGTCGCGGGCCACCTCGTTGAGGGCCTGTTCGCCGTTGTGACCGAAGGGCGGATGGCCCAGGTCATGGGCGAGGCAGGCCATCTCCACCAGGTCCGGATCGCAGCCGAGGGCGGCACCGAGTTCCCGGCCCACCTGGGCGCACTCGAGGGAGTGGGTCAGGCGGGTGCGGGGCGTGGCGTCCCAGGCCGGGGTGCGGGCGGAGGCGCCGAGGTCCGTGTCGGTGGCCGGGGCGGCGGGCACGACCTGCGTCTTTCCGGCCAGTCGGCGCAGCGCGGCGGAGTGCAGCACGCGCGCCCGGTCCCGCTGGAACGCGGTCCGGCCGGGCCGCTTGTCGGGCTCCTGGACCCAGCGCTCCAGGTCCGCCGCGTCATAGCCGGGGGTGGTCGTCGGTGTGGCTGGGCGGCCTGAGGTGCGGTCGGTGGTGGGGTCGGTGGCGCGGCCCGTGGTGCGATCTGTGGCGCGATCTGTGCTGCGATCTGTCGTACGACCTGCTCTGCGGCTCATACACCGACGGTAACCGCCCGGTACGACAGCGGAGCACTGGAGAGGGCCTGTTCGTAGCGGTGCAGCACCAGCCGGGCGACGGCCGGGTGGGCGCCGAGCGGGGCCGCGGCGATGCCGGGGGCGGCGTCCGCACACTGGGTGGCGAAGCGGCCGGGGGCGGTGAAGTACGAGGCCACGGCGATGTGGCGGCGATCCCCGGGGTGCGGGGCGAGGGCGCGTACGGCGTCGGCCACGGTGGGGGTGGCGGCGGAGGCGTACGCGGGGACGACCGGTATGCCGCCGAGCCGGGCGCTGAGCAGGGTGGCGGTGGCGGTGGCGTCGACGGCCGCGTCGGGGTCGCGGGAACCGGCGGCGGCGAGGACGACGGCGTGGGGGGCCTGGGGGCTGTGCTTGCTGGCCTCTCTCAGGCGGGCGTGCAGGGCCTCGGCGAGGAGCGGGTGGGGGCCGAGGGGGGCGGCGATGCGTGTGGTGAGGTTTCCGGCGGCCGCGGCGGCGGCTGGAAGGTCCTCCTTGACGTGGTAGCCGCGGCCGAGGAGGAGCGGTACGAGGACGGCCTCGCCGCGGAGCGCGGCGAGGGTGTCCGCCAGGAGGGGCCGGTTCAGCTCGATGTGCCCGAGCCGTACGGGCACGTCGGGGCGCAGGGCCCGGACCGTGTTCAGGAGGGCCGTCACGGTGCGCAGCGCCGCCGGGTCGCGGCTGCCGTGCGCCACGGCGACCAGGGTCGGGGCGGGGAGAGGGCGGGGCGATGCTGCTGTCATGCCGTGCATGACGTGACTGTGGCAGGGGCGTGTTGCGGCGCCGTTGCGTGGCCGTGACGGGTGATTGCGACGAGTTCACGGTGGGGGTGGGTGCGCGGGCGGTTTGGTGTGGGTGCGGGGGGGCAATCCCAGCGGTAGCTGGGGGAGGAACGGGTGGGCACAACCCGGCCACCGGCCCGCACTCGGCGGCGAAACCCGGACGGGCAGGTGGCGGCTGGTGGTCCCGGGCCCGGTGGCCGGGGTCAGTGGTGCCAGGCTTGGCCGTTGGTGTTGTGGATCATGCGCTGGAGGACCTTGAGGGTGGCGACGTAGTCCTCGTCGGGGATGCCGTCGTGGATGCGTTCCCGCATCGCCAGCTGGCGTTCGGCCGCGCGGGCGTGGAGGGCGCGGCCCTCGGGGGTCAGGTGGAGGCGCTGGGCGGTGGTGGTCAGGAGGCCGCGGGACAGGAGGGCGTCGATCTCGGGTTCCAGGGCGGCGCCCACATCCAGGTAGCCCTGGAGGACGGCCCGCACCTCGTCGCGGGTGCGGCCGTCCTCGCCGCCGTCGACGACCTGGTTCAGCGTCCACCACTGGGGCTGGCTGAGGCCGAATTCCGAGAGCCCTTCCCGGATGTAGGTCACGACCGCCTTGGAGGCGGCCCAGCTCCAGTAGCCGATGGGCTGGCGGATCAGTTCGGTGTCGCTGTGTGAGTACTCCATGGCGACGAACGTAGAAGTTGAACCAAGGTTGAGGTCAAGACGCGTCGAGTTCCCGGAGGTATGACGCGCGCGTCTCCTCGTCCAGGAACGAGGCCTGGAAGGAATTGCGGGCCAGGGTGCGCAACGCGGTCTGGTCGAGGCCGAGGGCGTCGCGTACGGCGGTGAAGTTGTCCTCCGCGTAGCCGCCGAAGTAGGAGGGGTCGTCGGAGTTGACGGTCACCAGCAGACCGGCGTCCAGCATCGCGGGGAGGGGGTGGTCGGAGAGGTGGTCGACGACGCGGAGGCGGACGTTGGAGAGGGGGCAGACGGTGAGGGGCACCTGGTCCGCGACAAGCCGCTCCACCAGGGTCTTGTCCTCCAGGCAGCGCACGCCGTGGTCGACGCGGTCGACGCCGAGGATGTCCAGGGCCTCCCAGACGTACGCGGGCGGGCCCTCCTCGCCCGCGTGGGCGACGCACTTCAGCCCGGCCTCGCGGGCCAGCGCGTACACCTCGCGGAACTTCGACGGCGGGTGGCCGACCTCGGCCGAGTCGAGGCCGACGGCGGTGATCCGGTCGAGGTAGGGGCGGGCGGACTCGAAGGTGGCCAGGGCCGATTCGGCGGTCTCGTCCCGCAGGAAGCACATGATGAGGCGGGTGGTGATGCCGTAGGCCTGGGGCGCGGCGTCGAGGGCGCGGGTGAGGCCGCGGATGACGGTGCCGATGTCGACACCGCGGGCGGTGTGCGCCTGGGGGTCGAAGAAGATCTCGGCGTGCCGGACGCCTTGCTCGCGGGCGCGGGCGAGGTAGGCGTTGGTGAGGTCGGCGAAGTCGTCCTCGGTGCGGAGGACGGCCATCAGCGCGTAGTAGAGGTTGAGGAAGTCCTGGAGGTCGGTGAAGGAGTACGCGGCGCGCAGCTCGTCCTGGGTGGCGTAGGGCAGCTCGATGCCGTTGCGCTCGGCGAGCGCGAAGGCGAGATCGGGCTCCAGGGTGCCCTCGATGTGGAGGTGGAGTTCGGCTTTGGGGAGCGGCGGCACGGCTGGGATCACCTGCTGGTTTCGCTGGTACGGAACGACTCCCCAAGGCTATGCGGGATGGGGCACATCGCTCGTTCGGGGTCATGCGAACGGATAACGGATACCTGGCGCCGCCCGTCGCCGTCACGTGCCGGTGCATCTCGTGCGTTGGAGACGGACATTTTCCTGACCTCCGGGAGCCCGAAGGGGACGACGCCGCCGAATAGCCCGGTGCAACCGACTCGCCCCTCGGGCGCGTCACTCAGCGCGATGGTGCTGGTGCGGCCGAGGGGGACAGGGCATGTGCAGGTGGGTGCGGCGGCGGTTGCCGCGGACGCGGCGGGGGTGGCGGAGGGTTTTCCAGGTCGCTGTGCTCGTCAGCGTGCTGGCGCTGCTGCCCGCGACGTGGCTGCGGCTGAGCACGGAGGGGCGGGTGCGGGCGGCGGGCGGGGAGGTGCCGTCGGCGCCGGTGGGGGTGGTGTTCGGGGCCGGGCTGTGGGACGGGGAGCCGTCGCCGTATCTGGCGCACCGGCTGGACGCGGCCGTCACGCTGTACCGGGACAGGAAGGTACGGGCGCTGCTGGTCACCGGGGACAACAGTCGTGACGACTACGACGAGCCGAACGCGATGCGCGCCTATCTGGTGAAGCGGGGTGTGCCGGACCGGCGGATCGTGAGTGACTTCGCGGGCTTCGACACCTGGGACTCGTGCAGCCGGGCGCGGCGCGTGTTCGGGGTGCGCCGGGCGGTGCTGGTGAGCCAGGGGTTCCATATCCGCCGGGCGGTGGCGCTGTGCGGGGCGGCGGGGGTCGACGCGTACGGGGTCGCGGTGGACGAGCCGCACGACGCGACGTGGGGCTTCGGCGGGCTGAGGGAGACCGTGGCGGCGAGCAAGGCGGTGCTCGACGCCACGTTCCGGCCCGATCCTCGGTTCCTGGGGCCGCGGGAGCGGGGTATCAGCGATGCGATGGCGGATGACAGATAGTGGTTTCTGTCATCCGATGGTTGTTTCCGCTACCACCCACGCCAGATAGTCCTCGTTGCCCTGGGTGATCGGCGTCGCGATCACTTCCGGCGTCTCGTAGTCGTGTGCCTCGCGGATGTGCGCTTCCAGCTCGTCGTAGCGCGCGGCGGTGGTCTTGAACAGCACCTGCCACTCGGCGGCGGTCTCGATGGCGTCCTGCCACCGGTAGACGGAGGTCACCGGCTGGCTGATCTGCGCGCAGGCCGCCAGCCGCGCTTCCACGGCGCCGCGCGCGAGTGCCTCCGCCTTCTCGGGGGTGTCGGTGGTCGTCAGGACGGTCAGGTAGTCGGCCACGGATGCCTCTCTCCATGTCGCGGGGGTGCGAACTGGCGCGCATCACGCTAGCCGGTGACGATTGAGGGAACCCGGCGACGATCAGATCAGGCCGATCGAGGGGCACTCATGGATGACCTCACCGCACTCGCCCGCCACCATCTGGATCAGGCGAAGGCCGATCCGCACGGGCGCAGCGCACATCTGTTCCTGCATGACGGGCCGCTGCGGCAGAGCGTGATCGCGATGGTCTCCGGTTGTCAGCTGGACGAGCACAACGCTCCCCCGGCGGCGAGTCTGCACGTGCTGCACGGTCATGTGCGGCTGACCGGGAGCGGGGTGCGCACGGATCTCATCGCCGGGCAGGTGGAGTGCGTTCCGCACGAGCGGCACGGGATGGTCGCGCTGGAGGACTCCGTGGTGCTGCTGACCGCCGTGACCGCCACCGTGGGCTGCCCCGCCCCCGGTGAGGACGCGCCGACCGCCGATTAGCGCGCCGCTCCGGTGTCGTCCGCGCTGACGCCGGAAGCGGTGCCCCACGCCCCGGTGCGGCTGCACGGCCGCACCGGGGCGATTCGTCAGGTCAGCCGATGACCGGGGCCAGGTCGATCCGGTCGAGGTTGGGGGCGTACGCGCCCGGGTTGGCGAAGGTGACCTTGTTGGCGCCCTTGGCGAGGTCGACGGGGACGGCCAGGGTCCAGTAGTCGTCCCAGCCCCAGGTGTTCTTGAACATCACGCGCCGGGGCTTCCCCTGGCCGACCGTGATGTCCGCGCCGCGCGAGACGATGTCGGTGTTGTACGCGTGGCCGTTGTCGCGGCGCTCGTTGTTGGCGTAGCGGACCGCCATCAGGTAGCGGCCCGCGGAGGGGGCCTGGACGGTGAGGGTGGCGGTGTTGGACGCGCCGTTGCCGAGCCAGCCGGCGTAAGCGCCGCCCGAGGCGTGCGCGCCGGACTCGGGCTTGGCGGTGCCGGACAGTGCGGCGCTCTCCGCCTCGTATCCGCGCACGCCTGTGTCGTCGCCCGCGCCCGTGACGTCCAGGGAGCGCAGCCGGACGGGGGCGGCTTTGGCCGGGGCGGCGGTGACGCGGTTGTTGCCCGCGGTCAGGTAGAGCCGCTGGGACGCCGTCGTGGTCGCGCCGTGCGCGGTGAGCTTCAGCGGGCCGCCGGTCGCGCGCGGGGTCACCGTGTAGTAGCCCTCACGGGGTGCGTAGACGTCGAAGACCGCGGCGTCCCGGGAGCCGAGGACGAGGGCGCCGGTGCCGGTTCCGCTCGCCGAGCCGTAGTCGTAGGAGGGGCTGCCGGTGGTGTCCGCGAGCGTGGCCTCGTACGCGGCGGAGGGCCGCGTGGCGGCCGTGAGGTCGACGCGGTCGAGGGTCACCTCGGCGGTGTCATGGGCCAGGGCGATCTCGTGGCGGCCCGCGGCGAGCCGGACGGTGGTGTTCTTGAGACCGCGGTAGGTCCAGTTCTCGGTGGAGGGGTAGGTGAGGGTGCGGGCCGCGCCGCCGTCGACCGTGAGCCGCTGGGTGGCCGGGCCGCCGCTCTGGTTGCCGTAGAGGACGGAGAGGTCGTAGTCGCCGGTGCGGGGCACGTCCACGGTGAAGGCGACCTCGCTGGTGTCCTGGTTCAGCGAGCCGACGTCCTTGGTGCCGGAGGCGGCGTAGCCGTTGGCGTTGGCGACGGTGCCCTGGGTGTAGACCTTGCCCGCGGTGATCGCCGCGTCCTCCGCCTCGTACGCCGCGTGCCACGGCATCCGCGCGGCCTGCGGGGTGCCGCTGCCCGCCGGGGTGAGCACGATCCGGTACGCGGACATGCGGTCCATGCCGGTGAGCGGCACGGTCACCGAGCCGTCCGGGCGGACGGTCAGCTTCTTGCGGGCCAGCGTGCGGGGTGCGGCGTGGGCGCCCTCGTAGCCGGACCAGGCGGCCTCCGAGACGGCGGCGGTGACCTGGCGGCCGAAGACCTTCGGGTCGACGTGGCCGACCGTCACGTCCGCGTCGCCCGGCGCCCCGCCGACCAGCACCTGGGCCTGGCGCTTGGCGGTGTCGTAGGAGGCGAGGCCCTGGAGGGTGTCGACGGCGTTCGGGGTGGGCGGGGTGACCTTGACGGTCCGGCCGGTCATGGTGGCGTACCAGCGGAAGAACCACCACGCGCCGTTGGGGATGTTGGCCTGGGCGACGCTGCCGGAGAGGTTGCCCGCGGCGTCCCAGTACGCCTGGTCGGCGTAGACCTTGTTGCGCTCGAACATGGAGACCCACTGGACCAGTTGCCCGGGGACGGACAGGTCGCGGCGGTTGGCGTACTCGTCGATGTTGATGGGGCGCGGTGCGATTCCCGCGCGCTTCTCCAGGGCGCGGTAGTCGTCGTAGTGGCCCTGGAAGTCGCGCAGGGAGTCCGGGCCCAGCTCATGCCAGGTGGTGACGTCGGGCAGGACCTTCCCCTGCTTCGCCCAGGTCAGGAAGTCGCCCATCAGGCGGGAGTGGTACGAGGACTCGTTGGGGCCCGCGATGCGGGCGTCCGGGTCGAGGGCGCGGATGCGGTGATAGACGGTCTTCCAGTCGCGGAAGAAGCGGTCCCGGTTCTTCTCGTACGCGGCCTGGTCGGCGACGCCGAGCTTGTACCAGATCTGATCGGGCTCGTTGAACGGGACGTAGACGAAGCGCTCGCTGTGGGGGGCGTCGGCGACGTCGCGCACGACCTTGTCGACCTTGGTGAGGTAGTCCTCGATGCCCAGGTCCTCGTACGGCCACTTCGCGTAGATGTCCTGCATCATCACCAGGACGTCGCCACCGCCGTTGCGGAGATACGACTTCGAGACGGTGACGGCGTCGCCGTTCGGGTGCTGGGCGCCGCCCTCCGGCTTCTGGGTGACGGTGGTGAGCTTCAGCGGTGCGAGGGCGGCGTCGGTCGGCACGCCGTCGTCGCTCAGGCCGTACAGCGAACCGTTGGCGCCGCGCAGGACGGGGCCCTCGGGGGCGGCCAGGTCGACGGCGAGCTTCTGGGCGGCCTCAGACGCGGCTGTGGGGGTGGTGGCGTCGGCGGGGACGGCCGCCGCCAGGAGCGCGGCGGCGAGGGCGGTGGCGGTGGCGGCCGTTCGTATGCGGTGGCCGGGGTGCCTGCTGGACGTGCTGGATCTGCTCATGCGCGGGGGGCCTCCGAGGGTGGGGTCGGCGGTAACGGGGCCGGCGGTGGGCCGGAGCTTTCGCGGACGATCAGCAGCGGTACGGAGACGGGGCGCGGCGCGACCGGCGCTGCCTCCTCCAGCAGGCCGTGCAACCGGCCGAAGGCGGCCCGGCCCAGGCCCGTGAAGTCGAGCCGTACGGTCGTCAGGGAGGGCGTGAGGAACGCGGAGTGCGGGGCGTCGTCGAAACCGGCAACGCTCACCTCGCCCGGGATCGCCCGGCCCGCCTCGTGCAGCGCCCGGATCACCCCGAGCGCGAGGTCGTCGTTGCCGCACAGGATCGCGGTGACGGACGGATCGCGGGCCAGCCGCAACCCCGCCTGGTAGCCACCGGCCGGATCCCAGCTCCCGGCCAGCGGGCGCGGCTCCGGCGCCCCGGCCGCGCGCAGCGCGTCCCCCCAGCCCGCGGTGCGCTGGCCGGTGCGGCGGGTGCTGGACGGGATGGCGACGTAGTGCACGGTCTCGTGGCCGAGGTCCAGCAGGTGGCGGGTGGCGGTGCGGGCCGCCTCCCGGTCGTCCGTCCACACCCAGGGGCGGTGCCCGGCGGGCGGCCGGGACGGGGTCTCGACGACGCCCACGACGGGGAGTTCGGCGGGTACGGCGGCCAGGGCGCGGACCCCGGCGGTGTCGTACGCCATCACGATCAGCCCGCCGCCGGTGTCCGCGGCCCGCCGCACCTCGGTCCGGACGGCGGCCACGGTGTCGGATTCCAGGACGCCGATGGCGACCGTGTAACCGGCGGCGCGGGCGGCCTCCTCGATGCCCTGGAGGGTGGCGGCGTAGCCGTAGTGGGTGGTGTTCGCGGTCAGCACGGTGACCGACCGGGTGCGTCCGCTGGCCAGGGCGAGCGCGGTGGCGCTGCGGCGGAAGCCGAGGGCTTCGATCGCGGCGAGGACGCGTTCCCGGGTGGCCGGTTTGACGCTCGGATGGTCGTTGATCACGCGGGAGACGGTCTGGTACGAGACGCCCGCGGCGGTGGCGACGTCGCGGATGCCGGGCCGCTTGCCGCCTCTTGTGTGACCGGTCACATGCACGCCAGGATTGTGACCGGTCACACAGGGGCCGTCAAGGGACGCGTCAAGCGGCCGCGGGTGGAGAGGGGCTGACGTGCGGGAGACGTTCACATGGGGCCATACGGCGCTCACGGCGGCGTTCGCGACCGGGCCGGACGGGGTGCTCCGGCTCGTCCGGCTGGGCCCGCCGGGCGACACCGCGCCGCCGGAGCCCGACGGCCCCCCGGTGGTCGAGGTGCTGGCGCTCGGCTACGGCAGCGCGTGGTCCGGTCAGCGCGGCATCGAGACCGTGCTCGGCGAGCGGCTGCGCTACCGGGGCCACAAGACCGGGACGGATGACAACGACGACGGCCGCTGGCACCGGCTGACGCTCGACCTCCACGACCCCGGCTCCGGCCTCACCGCCGAGGTCCGCTTCTCCTCCCCCGACGGCCTGCCCGTCCTGCGCTCCGAGGTGCGGCTGACGAACGAGGGCACCGGCCCGATCGTCGTCCAGGCCGTCCCCCACCTCGTCCTCGGCGGCCTCCCCGCCCCCGACGCGCTCGATGTGCACTGGGCGCGCAACGAGTGGCTGGCCGAGTGCCGTTGGAGCGCCGTACCGCTGCGCGACCGCATCGTGGACCTGTCGCGCGAGGCCCACGGAAACGCCAGCCGCGTCGCCCTCGTCCTCAGCAGCGTCGGCAGCTGGCCCACCGATGGCCAGCTGCCGATGGGCGCCCTCACGGAGCGCGCCACCGGCCGGGCCTGGCTCTGGCAGGTCGAGTCGCCGGTGGGGTGGCGGTGGGAGGCCGGGGAGCGGGGCGAGGGCACGTACGTCGCGCTCGGCGGCCCCACCGACGCCGAGCACCAGTGGCGCGAGCGGCTCGAACCCGGCGCCTCGTTCACCACCGTCCCGGCCGCCCTCGCGCTCGCCGCGCGGGGCGGGTTCGACGCGGCGATGGCCCATCTCACCGCGTACCGCCGGGCCATCCGGCGCCCGCACCCCGATCACACCGCCCTGCCCGTCGTGTTCAACGACTACATGAACACCCTGATGGGCGACCCCACCACCGAGCGGCTGCTGCCCCTGATCGACGCCGCCGCCCGGGCCGGTGCCGAATACTTCTGCATCGACGCGGGCTGGTACGACGACACCGACGGCTGGTGGGACAGCGTCGGCGCCTGGCAGCCCTCCACCCGCCGCTTCCCCGGCGGGCTGCGGCTCGTCCTCGACCGCATCCGCTCCCTCGGCATGGTCCCCGGGCTGTGGCTGGAGCCCGAAGTCGTCGGCGTCCGCAGCCCGGTGGCCGCCGCGCTGCCGGACGACGCGTTCTTCCAGCGCGACGGCGTACGGCTCACCGAGAACGGCCGCCACCACCTCGACCTGCGCCACCCCGCCGCGCGCCGCCACCTCGACGCGACGATCGACCGCATCGTCGGCGACTGGGGCGTCGGCTACCTCAAGCTCGACTACAACATCAGCATCGCCCCCGGCACGGACTGGGACCCGGCACACGGCCACGCCGCTCCCGGCGCGGGCCTGCTCGGCCACGCCCGCGCCCATCAGCGCTGGCTGGCCGCCGTGCTCGACCGCCACCCCGCGCTCGTCATCGAGAACTGCGCCTCGGGCGGCATGCGCATGGACGGCTCCTCACTCGCCCTCACCCAGCTCCAGTCCACCAGCGACCAGCAGGACCCGCTGCGCTACCCGCCCATCGCCGCCGCCGCGCCGACGGCGGTGCCGCCGGAGCAGGGCGCGGTGTGGGCGTACCCGCAGCCCGGCTTCGCGGACGACGAGATCCGCTTCACGCTGGCCGGTGCGCTGCTGGGCCGGGTCCATCTCTCGGGCCACCTCGACCGAATGACCCCGGGTCAGCTGGACCTCGTGCGCGACGCCCTCGCGGTGTACCGGCGGGTGCGCCCCGACCTGCCCTCGGCCGTCCCCTTCTGGCCGCTGGGGCTGCCGGGCTGGACGGACGCGTGGGTGGCGCTGGGGCTGCGTACGGGCGACGACCGGACGTACGTGTCCGTCTGGCGCCGGGGAGGCGATCAGCCCGAACGGGCCCTCTCCCTCCCCCACTTGGCGGGGCGCGCACTCCGTGTCGAACGCCTCCACCCGGCCGAATCCGCCGCCGAGACCACCTGGGCGGCGGACCGCGCCGAACTCACCGTCACGCTGCCCCACTCCCCCACGGCGCTCCTGCTGTGCCTGACCGCCGCCCCGCACCAACCTGCGCGCTAGGCTCACGGCATGCCTTCTGTGCTCCTTCTGGGACTCGACCCGCGACTGGCACCCGGCATGGACGCGGACGCCGTTCTCGCGCTCGTCGACACGGACATGGCCCGCCTCCGCGAGCACGGCGCCGACACCTCCACGGTGCTGCTCCCACTCGACGAGTCGACCGAGTCCACCATCGTCGGGGCGCTGGCCGAACGTTCCTGGGATGTCGTCGTCATCGGGGGCGGCATCCGCAAGCCTGAGGAGCTTCTGACGGTGTTCGAGAAGGTCGTGAACCTGATCCGGCGGCACGCGCCCCAGGCGGCCATCGCGTTCAACACCGACCCGGGCGACAGCGCCGAGGCCGCGCTGCGCTGGCTGTGAGCCGGGGCCGGTCAGGCGGCCGGGCGTCGTAGGGCGCGCAGCACCTCGGCGTCGCTTGCCGGGCGGGCGGTGTGCAGCATGCGGCGTAGCTCGTCCCGGTCGGCCGGGCCGCTCGGGCCGCGCGCGGTCACCGTGAGCCGCATGCCGTCGCGGTGCGCCGACAGGACGATCTCGACGTCCCCGCCGCCGAGGGTGCGGGTCGCCTCGCTGATGCCGCCGCCGTCCCTCACCGTGCAACGGCTCACCATGAACGCCACATCGGGCCGCCCACCGCCCACCGTGCTCGGCGTGTACGGGACGTAGTGGACCCCGAAGCCATCGGCCGTCAGCAGGCCGTTGCCCTCGTCCACGCGGTATCCGGCGGGCGGGTCGGGGAGCAGCAGGTCCTGCCGGGCCAGTGACGTTCCGGCCATCAGGCCCCGCATCTCCTTCTCCTGCTGCGACTTGTGGGTGACGGCCGTGCCGTACGCCACCACGCCGAGCACCGCCACACCGGATATCAGCCGGACCGTCACCCCCGCGATGAACAGCGCCGCCACCAGCGCGTACGGCACCCCGCACAGCGCGGCGCGCTGTGCGGGCCCGCCCACGTGCAGCGCGCCAGAGCGCCATGCTCCGATTCCGGCCGCGAGGCCGACCGTGCCGCCGAGGAAGACCGTCACGGCCCAGCCGAGCCGCCCGCCCGCCGTGCGGCACGGCCGCACCACATGGCCCACCGGGGCCACGCCGACCGCGAGCACGCTGACCATGGCCGCCGCGCCGATCGCGATCGCGGGCAGCCGCTCGACGTCGATGCCGAGCCCGTGGCCGAAGCCGATGCGGTAGGCGCGCGGCACCACCAGTGCCCCGGCCGCCCACACCAGCCCCAGGTAGAGGGCGAGGTGCGTCCATCGTTTCCCCGTGGCCTTCACGTTCCGATCATGTCAGGACGCGTACGGCGAACGCCTGAGTACCCCCACCCATGTCAGTCGCCGCCACCACCACCGCCACCGCAGGAGTGGCCGCCGTCGCCGTCGCCGCCGCCGTGGTCCGACGCCCAGTCACCGAGCGCATCGCCCAGCCGGATCAGACGGCTGCCGAGGCCGGGCGTCGGCGGGATCACCTCGCTGACGTTGCGCCGCAGTACGCCCTCCGGCAGGGCGGCGGGGCCCTTGAAGACGTACGCGGGGTACGCCCCGCTCTGCTCGGCCGCCTCCAAGTGCCGCCAGCCCGCGCGGGTGAGGAAGCGCCTGCGGCTGAGCAGGCCGGAGGAGATCATGCGGCGCTCGATCTCCTCCGCTTCGGGCGCGGCCCCCACCTCGCCGAGCAGGGAGAGCAGGTCGCGGGAGCGGCGTCGGCACAGGTCGAGGACCGCGCACTCGAAGGGGTGGGTGCCGGGGCGGTCGACCGCGTCGTCGATGGTGCGCACGCGCGAGACGCGGACGCGCACCATGCCGCGCTCGTGCAGCGCGACGACAGCGACTTCGATCATGCGCAACGGACCACCGGCCAGATAGGCGATGTCGTAGAGATCCAGCGTCTGCGGTGCGGGCTCGGGCTTGGGCTCGGTGGTGCGCCGGAAAATGCCCCTCATCGGAATGCCCCCTTCCATCCCTCCTGCTTCCTTGTCGTCAGTTTTGTCCGGAGGCTGCGGTCACGAACCGTGATCACGCCAGTTCAGAGGGAGATTTGAGGTTGCCGGAGCCCTGCCCTGGAATTACCTAAAGCTTTTAGGCTTATGCTTAAGCTCTTATGGGAGAAGGAAGGAAGGGTATGGCACCCGCATCCGAGCAACTGACCGAGACCACCCCCATCACCGCGCGACTCCTGCGCGGCGCCCTCGACGTGGAGCACACCGAGCACGGGGTGCTGCCGCACCGGCTGCCCGCCCGGGCCCGCGCGCAGTGCGCCGACGGGCAGTTGGCCCTGGCGGAGGCTCAGCCCTCGGGGGTACGGGTGGCGTTCCGTACCCGGGCGACCGCCGTCGAACTCGACGCGCTCCGCACCAAGATGGCGTACCGGGGTGCCCCGCCCCGTCCGGACGGGGTGTACGACCTGCACGTCGACGGCCGCCTGGCCGGACGGGCCAGTGTGACCGGGGGCAACGTCCGGATGGTCGACATGGCCACCTGGTCCTCAGAGACCCAGCCCGGTCCGGTCGGCACCGTACGGTTCTCCGGGCTGCCCGACCGCATGAAGGACGTCGAGATCTGGCTGCCGTACAACGAGATCACCGAGCTGGTCGTCCTGCGCACGGACGCCCCCGTCGGGGCCATGCCGGACGGGGAGCGCAGGGTGTGGCTGCACCACGGGAGTTCGATAAGCCATGGCTCCGACGCCGAGAGCCCCAGCACCACGTGGCCCGCGCTGGCGGCCTCGCTCGGTGGAGTGGAGTTGATCAACCTTGGTCTGGGGGGCAGCGCCCTGCTCGACCCGTTCACGGCCCGCGCGATGCGGGACACCCCCGCGGACCTGCTGAGCGTCAAGATCGGCATCAATCTGGTCAACGCCGATCTGATGCGGCTGCGCGCGTTCACCCCGGCGGTGCACGGCTTCCTCGACACCCTCCGCGAGGGGCATCCCACGGCGCCGCTGCTGGTCGTGTCCGCCACGTACTGTCCTATCCACGAGGACACGCCGGGCCCCGCCGCGCCGGATTTCTCCCGTCTCAGTGAAGGGAGGCTCCAGTTCCGGGCCACGGGTGACCCCGCGGAGCGCGCCGCGGGGAAGCTGACGCTCACCGTCATACGGGACGAGCTGGCCCGCATCGTGCGGCAGCGGGCGGCCGACGATCCGTTTCTGCACTACCTCGACGGACGCGACCTCTACGGCGAGGCGGACTTCGCCGAACTGCCGCTGCCCGACCAGCTCCACCCGGACGCCGCCACCCATCGCCGCATCGGCGAGCGGTTCGCCGATGCGGCGTTCGGGAGCGGCGGACCGTTCAGCGCCGCTCAGCGGGCGGAGTCGTGACGGACGCGGTGGCCGCCGGTCCGCGGCGCTGAACGCTCAGGAAGCGGCGTTGCGCAGGGCGGCGAACCGGCCGCGCGCCTCGCCGCCGTCCACCAGCCGCCACCCCGCGCTGACGTGGGCGAGGGCCGCCGCCCGCCCGACCCCCTCGCCGTCCGGCCGCAGGACGCGCGTCACGTCGAGGGTCAGGGCCCCGACCGCGAGGCGCGTTCCGTCGGGCCCATCGGTGACGTCGGGCGCGCTCGTGACGCCGGGCGCGCCGGAAGGCCCTCCCGGGACCGCTTCCGCGCTTTCCACCGCGACGGAGGGATCGGGGGCGTCGGACTCGCTCTGCATCTGCGGTACGGCGCGGCCCTGGAGGAGGGCGAGGAGCTGGGCGACGAGCACCGGGTCGTGGGTCCCGTCGTAGATCCACCGCTGCCCCAGCACCCCGTGCTCGGACGTGCCGATCAGGGCCTGCTCGGCCCCGTCGAGCGGGGCGGCACGGTAGCTGAGCGGCAGGTGGTACCAGACCGGCCGCTCCCCGGAGGTGTCCTCGACCACCATGAACTCGATGCCCACCTCCCCCGCCGGATCATCGAGCCGGAAACCCCCGGCCCGGGACAGCTCCGGCGCGCGCCCCGCGCCGAGGTACCAGGGCCGAGCGGGGAGCCAGGGCGCCAGAAGCTCCAGTTTGGTGGGGCGCATGGTGGTTTTGTGGATGACAGCCATGCCTCCTGAACACCGTCCGTCGGCGTGGCCTTCCCCCCTTCACCGGCGAGGCCCGTCCTCACATGTAGTCCGGCATCTCGATGCCCCGGCGGCGGCGGACATGGCCACGCCGACCCGCCAGGACCGTGATCAGGGTCCAGGCCACGGTGCCGGCGATCAGACCGCCCAGCCGGCCAGCGGCGTCCACGTCCTCCGCCTGCTCCATCGGCACGACGTCCTCCGGGTCACGGATGACATCGAGCCGTTCGCCCACCTTGGGGTCCCAGGTGTCGCCGTCGTACTCCAGCTTCTCCTTGAGCGTGCTTCCGTCCGTACGGCGGAGGGTGAAGCGGTGGTTGTCGCCGCCCGTCCCGGCCGCGCTGTCCGCCACGATCACCACGCTCTCGCGTACACCGCGCCGCTCCAGGGCCGCCTCGGGCGCGTACTGGACGGCCCCGACGAGGACGAACAGCGCGGGCACCACGGCCAGTACGGCCAGCCAGGCGGCGCGGTGGAGAAGCATCAGCAGCACGGCGAAGGCCAAGCAGAGGAACACCCCGAGCACGATGGGGATCACCTCCGAGCCCAGCGTCAGATAGGCGGTGCAGGTGATGGCCGCCGCGGCAGCCCACACGAATACCACCAGCGCGAGCGTGCGCCGCACCGTCTTCCACGGGTTGACGGCGTGCCCGACCAGCCCGTTCCCCGATGGGGCCCCGTTGCCCCGTATCCCCGTTGCCATCCCCGCTCCTTGGTTCCGCCCACCGCTCCCCGCGGGTCTCATCCGCCGAGGCGCCTGGTCGAGCGAACAGTATGAGACAGATGGCTAGAGTTGCCACATGACCTGGAGCGAGGAGGAGTACGTCGCGTGTCTACACGATGAGCGGCGCCGCTACGCGTGGGTCATGCAGCGGTACGGCGGCCTCGCACCGGCCCGAGCCCGGGAGACCGCCGTGGCGCATTACCCTTACGAGCCACGCGACGAGCCCTGTCGCGGGCTCGTCTTTCACGACGAAGCCTGGCACTGGGCGATGCGGGCGCTCCACGGGGACCGCTACCCGGCAGAGCACCCCGAGCTGATCGATCCACCACCCGAGTACCTGGCCCTCGGCTGACCTCTCATCGGGCCGACGGCGCGCGAGCAGGCCCGCCTCGTGCTGTGACCGGGAAGGTGTGCCGGGTGGCGGGGTCTGCCCTTCCCAGAACCGGTTCGGTGGGAGTCCGGGTACGGCGGGGCTCGTACGTGCTCGGCCACGCGTTGTCGTACTCCCGGTGTAGCGTCCAGGCCAGGGCCACATCCATGCTTTGCGGTTGACGGAGGAGCGGGGATGACGAGTACTTCAGGCGAGCCCGTGGTGGTGGTGTCCCGGCACATCGGCGCCCCGGCAGGGGACATCTTCCGGATCCTGACCGACCCCGGACGGCACCCGGACCTGGACGGCTCGGGGATGCTGCGCGGTGGCGTCTCCGACGCCGTGGTCTCGGGCGTCGGGGACGTCTTCGTGATGCGGATGCACTACGAGCCCTACGGCGACTACGAGATGAATAACCACGTCGTCGAGTACGAGCCGGACCGCCGCATCGGCTGGGAGCCGAGGCCCGGTCGTGGGCACCCGGATGCCTCCACGCCCGGGGCTGAGTTGGGCCACCGGTGGATCTTCGACCTGGTCCCGGACGGGGCCGGGGCGACAGTGGTGACCGAGATCTTCGATGGTTCGCGCATGCCGGAGGACAAACGCGCGGAAATCGACAGCAGGCGGGTCTGGTGGCAGAGGCAAATGGGGAGCACCCTGGAACGCCTCGCCGAACTGTGCGCCGCCCGGTGAACGCCGAACTCGACGCCCTCAAGGGCGCCCTGGACCCCGGGTCGTCATCACCCGTCCGTCCGAGGAGTGGTACGAGGGGGCCGGACGTACATCCTGCGGGCGCTTGGCGGAGGCAGCGAGTGGACGTCCGAGAACCCCGAACGGCTGACGGTGACCGTACCGCTCAAGGTCGAACCCGAATGAAGAATCGGCACGCGCCCCAACGCGCGCGACTCTGCTCGCGATCGTCTTCGACGGCCTCGCGCCCGGTTCCGCGCCTCAGGCCACCCACTGGTCGTAGCCGAGCTTGACCACCAGCGAGACCACGACCACCACCAGCACCCCGCGCACGAAGCCGGTCCCGCGCTTCAGCGCCATCCGCGCGCCCACCATGCCGCCCGTCAGGTTGAAACAGGCCAGAAGCGCGGCCAGGCCCCACAGCACCCTGCCCTGGGAGCCGAAGGTCACCAGCGCGCCCAGGTTCGTGCAGACGTTGACGACCTTCGCGGTGGCCGAGGACGTCACCAGGTCCGTGCCCAGCGTCGCGGCCAGCGCGATGACCAGGAACGTGCCGGTGCCCGGTCCGAACAGGCCGTCGTAGAAGCCGATGCCCAGCCCCACGCCCAGCACCGCCGTGAGGACGCGATGGCGGGACAGCGGGCCCGCCAGGGCGGGGGCGGCACCGAAGGCGGGGCGGAGCAGGACGAAGGCCAGCACCGCCAGCAGGACGACCATGATCAGGGGCCGCAGGACGGCGCTGTCGATACCGGAGGCGAGAGAGGCCCCGGCGAGCGAGCCGAGGGCGGCCGCGACGCCGATGCGTACGGCGATCCGTACATCCACCGGGGCCTTGCGGGTGTACGTGACGGCGGCGCCCGTCGTACCGCAGATGGCGATCGCCTTGTTGGTGCCGAGGATGAACGTGGGCGGGAAGCCCGGCAGGCCGACCAGCAGGGCGGGGAGCAGCAGCAGTCCCCCGCCGCCCACCACGGCGTCGATCCAGCCCGCCGCGCCCGCCGCCAGGCAGAGCAGGAGCAACGTCATCAGCGGTATGTCAGGCATGACCGGGAGCCTATGGGGCGGGCTCGGCCGGGCCGGGAGGCGGTCGCCCTACCCCAACTGCGGGCCGCTGTGAAGGCGTGATCCGTCACGGGTGAGAGTTTGGCAACTACCAGGCCCAACTGATCAGTTGATGAGTAGTATCTGCCCGGTTCATGGCCGTGTCCCGGATGGAGGTGTCAAAGGTGCTGTCGGGGACGGTGGCCGTCATCGTGGCCTTGTGCGTCGCTCTGGTGCTGGTGTTGCTCCTGGGGCTGATGTGGGTCTCCAGACTGCGCCGAGCCGTCGCCCGGGCCGAGGCGGCGACGCTGCGGGAGCGGGAGGTCGCCGGGCAGGAACGCGCGACCGCCGAGCGGGAACGGGCCCGCTCCGCCGAGCGTGCCGAGGAGATCACCCGGCTGGCGGCCGTACGGGAGGAGCTGGACGAGGCGGCCCGCCGCGAGCGGATGCTGCGCGACTCCGTCCAGGCGTCGTTCGAGTCCGTCGCCCGGAACATGCACGCCATGTCGACCGTGCAGCAGCAGGTCCTCGACGGCCTGGAGCAGCAGGTGGCCGACGCGCGGCTGATGGCCGAGGTGATGAAGGCCGACCACGCCGCCGCCCAGATGACCCGCAAGGCGCAGACCCTGCTGGTGATGTGCGGGATCTGGCCCGCCCGGCGGGAGACCCGGCCGGTGACGCTCTTCGACTGCGTACGCGGCGCCCAGTCGCGCATCGTGGAGTTCGGGCGGGTGGAGGTGCACGGCGGGCAGACCCTGTACGCGGTGGCACCGGCCGTCGAAGGGCTGATGCACGCGGTCGCCGAACTGCTGGAGAACGCGACGGTGTTCTCGCCGTCCCGCACCCAGGTGGCCGTCTCCGTCCGGGAGGTGGCGGCGGGCGCGGTCATCGAGATCGACGACGCGGGGCTCGGCATGCCGCTGGACGTCCTGGAGCAGGCCACCGGGCAGCTGCGCGAGGGACTGGATCTGGCCCAATTGGGAGCGGTCCCACGGCTGGGGCTCGCCTGTGTCGGGCGCTGGTCGCGGGAGCTGGGGTTCGGCGTCGAGCTGTCGACCGCCTCGGCGTACGGCGGGACCCGGGTCGTGGTCTTCGTACCGCACCGGCTGCTGACCGAGCCGCTGGACAGCGCCCCGGAGACGGACGCCGAGCCGGTGGTCATCGAGCCGGTGGCGGCGGAGCGCCCCGACCGGGACCCGGCCGGGGACGCCCCCGCCCCGACCGTCGGCGGCCTTCCGCAGCGCCGCAACCGGCGCCGTACGACACCGCGCGACGCCTCTCGTACAGCCGCCCCGGACCCCGGCGCCCCGGACCCCGACCCGTGGTCCCCCGAGGCCGCCCGGGCCTCCATCGCGAGCGTGGTGTCCGGCACCCGCCGCGGGCGGGCCGAGGCGGCGGAGGCCGCGGGCCATGACCGGGTGCGCGTCCCGGACCGGAACTCAGAGGATCACGAGGATCGAGAAGGAGGCCGGTAGTGGCCGGAACCATATCCAGGCTGCCCGACGTTGGATGGATGCTGCGTCCCCTGACCCAGATCGCGGGGGTGCGGCATGCCGTCGTCGTCTCGGAGGACGGTCTGCGCATGGGGCACGGCTCCGCCGAGGGACTGACGGGAGAGGTCCCCGAACTGGGCGTCGCCGAGGCCGAGTCGCTGGCCGCGGCCTGCGCGGCGCTGACGGTGACCAGCCAGTCCACGGTGTCGCTGCTGTTCGGCGAGGAGGCGGGGGTGAGACAGCTGATGATCGAGTCGGACGGCGGATTCGTGCTGTTCACCTCGGCCGGTCAGGGCGCCTCGCTCGGGGTGGCCACCGACACCGAGGCGGATGTCGGGCTGGTGGCCCAGCAGATGCAAGTGCTGGTGGCGAGAATCGGCGCCCATCTGAGCAGTCGGCCACGGGAGCAGATCAGCGCGCCATGACCGACCCCGGGGAGGAACGGACCACGGCCGCGGTGCGCCCATACGTGATCACACGGGGGCGCGCGGGTTCCTCACGGGATGCTCTGCCGCTGGAGACGCTGGTGAAGGCCTCCGGAAGCGCGCTCCCCCCGGCTCTCCAGCCCGAGTACCGGCGGATCGTCCGCTGCTGTCAGGGGCTGCTGTCGGTGGCGGAGGTCGCCGCTCACCTCGGCCAGCCACCCGCCGTGCTGCAGGTGCTGCTCGCCGATCTCATCGGCTGGGGGCACATCGTGGCGCGCCCGCCCATCCGGGTGGCCGAGCGCGCCAATATGGACTTGCTGAGGAAGGTGCTCGATGGGCTTGAAAGCAAGCTCTGAGATCTCGATGCCCGACACGGACGGCGTGGACGGCGTGGCAGGCGTGGACGACAACATGGATGACACCCACGGCATGAACGGCACGGACGGCGTCGACTACATCGACGACATCGACGACGCGACGGTCATGTACGTGCAGCCCAGCGTGTCCGGCGCGGCGAAGATCCTGGTCGTCGGACCGATGGGGGTCGGCAAGACCACGCTGATCGGCACGGTCTCGGAGATCAAGCCGCTGTCCACCGAGGCGACCATGAGCCGGGCGGGCGCCCGGCTGGACACGCCGGTGCGGCCGACGAAGACCACCACCACCGTCGCGCTGGACTTCGGACGGATCACGCTGGGCGGCGAGTTGGTCCTGTACCTCTTCGGCACCCCCGGCCAGCAGCGCTTCCTCCCCGCGTGGAAGGACCTGGCGCGCGGTGCCCTGGGCGCGCTCGCGCTGGTCGACACCCGCGACCTGGAGGCGTCCTTCGACGCCATCGGCCATCTCGAGGACCTGGACGTGCCGTTCTCGGTGGCCGTCAACTCCTTCCCGGACAGCGTGCTGCACAGCGAGGACGATCTGCGCTCGGCGCTCGATCTGCTCCCCCACACCCCGCTGGTCATCTGTGACGCGCGCGAGCACACCTCGTCGGTCAAGGCGCTGATCTCGCTGGTGAGCCATCTCATCGAGTCCGTCACGGAGGCGACGTGACGACCGCGCGTACGGCACGCGTGCCGCTGTACGGGACGGCGCTGGACGGGCCGCTGACCGAGCTGTACGAGCGGATGCGCCGCGACCACGGCAATGTGGTGCCGGTCGAGATCGCGCCCGGGATCGAGGCGTGGCTCGTCATCGGCCACCGTGAGCTGCTCCATCTCACCCGCGACGAACAGTACTTCTCGCACGATCCTCGCCGCTGGACGCCGCTGCGCGACGGCCGGGTGCCGGCCGATTCGCCGCTGATGCCGCTGGTGGGCTGGCGGCCCGCGCTGCTGTTCGCGGACGGCGGGCAGCACCGCCGGATGCGCTCGGCGGTGGCCGACGCGCTGGGCCGGGTGAACGGGCACGAGCTGATCCGTACGGTGCGGGCCACCGCGGAACGGCTGGTCGCGGGGTTCGCCGATCAGCACCGAGCGGATCTGGTGGCGCAGTACGCGCGCGTCCTGCCGCTGCAGGTGGTCACCGAGCTGCTGGGTCTTGACGAGGAGAGCGGGCCGCGACTGGTCGACGCGATCGCCACCATCGTCGCGCCCACCGTGGCCGCCACCGGCGCCAACAAGCGGATGGGCCGCATCCTGCTGGACCTGATCGCCTGGAAGAAGCAGCGGCCGGGCGCGGACCTCACCTCCTGGCTGCTGGAACACCCGGTCGGGCTGAGCGACGAGGAGGTGCTCCACAACCTGGTGGTGATCATCGTCGCGGGCAACCAGACCACCGTGAACTGGATCGCCTCCACCACGCAGATCCTGCTCACCGATCCCGCGTTCCGCTCCTCGCTGGCCCGGGGCCACCTCACCGTGGACGACGCGCTCGACCTGGTGCTGTGGCGCCAGCCGCCCACCCAGAACTTCCCCGGCCGCTACGCCACCCGGGATCTGCGCCTCGGCGGACAGGACGTCCGCGCCGGGGACATGCTGATCCTCGGGCTGGCCGGGGCGAACGCCGATCCGGAGGTGCTGCCGGAGGACGGGCGGCCGGTGGTCGGCAACCGCTCGCACATGGCGTTCGGCGCGGGCCCGCACACCTGCCCGGCGCGCGATCCGGCCCGGCTGATCACCCGTACCGCCGTGGACACGCTCCGCCACCGGCTGCCCGATCTGGAGATCGCGGTGCCGGAGGAGGAGCTTCCGTGGGTCACCTCGCCCTGGTCCAAGGGGCTGGCCGGGCTGCCCGCGCGGTTCTCCGCACCGCAGCTCGCCGCCGAGGCCCCGGCCACACCGCCGCACCGACAGTGGCCCCACACGCCCGCCGCGCCCGACTCGCCTCCAGGAGACCGCAGATGACCGACGGCCGCTGCCCCGTAGCGCACGACGACCCCGCGACGCCGCACCGGCTGGAGCCCGACGACCAGCACGCGGTCAACGCCGGGTTACGCGCCCGCGGGGCCGCGGTCCCGGTCCTGCTGCCCGGTGACGTACCGGCGTACGCCGTCACCCGGCACGAGGAGCTGAAGGGTTTCCTCACCCATCCCGACGTGGCCAAGAACGCCTGCCACTTCGCCGCCCTGCAAAGCGGCGAGATCCCGGCCGGGTGGCCGATGCTGACCTTCGCCACCGTGCGGGGCATGACCACCGCCGACGGCGAGGACCACAAGCGGCTGCGGTCGCTGGTGACCCGGGCGTTCACCCCGCGCCGGATGGAGGCGCTGCGCCCGGTCGTGCGCGAGCTGACCGGCACGCTGCTGGACCGGCTGGCCGAGGCCGCCGCCGCGGACCCCGACGGGGTGGCCGATCTGCGCCGCCACTTCGCGCTGCCGCTGCCGATGAGCGTGATCTCCCAGCTGCTGGGCGTCGACGCGGCGCACCAGGACCGGCTGCACGAGCTGTCCAACGAGATCGTCTCCACCGCCACCGCCCCCGAGCGGGTGCCGGAGGCCAACCGCGAGATGGTGGCGATTCTCGGCCAGGTGGCCGCGGCCCGGATGAAGGACCCGGGGGACGACCTGACCAGCGCGCTGATCGCGACCCGCGCGGAGGACGGGGACCGGCTCAGCGAGGAAGAGCTGATCGGCACCCTGATGCTGACGATCATCGCCGGGCACGAGACCACGCTCAACCTGATCACCAACGCGGTGCGGGCCCTGTGCAACCACCGCGACCAGCTGGAACTGGTCCGCTCCGGGGCCGCGAGCTGGGACGACGTGGTCGAGGAGACGCTGCGGTACGACAGCCCGGTGAGCTACTTCCCGTTCCGCTACCCCACCCGGGACCTCCCCGTCGGCGACGCGGTGATCCCGAAGGGCGCGCCCGTGCTCGTCTCGTACACCGCCGCCGGGCGCGACGAGCGGGCGTACGGACCGGACGCGGACCGCTTCGTGGTGACCCGGGCGGCGCGCCATCTGTCCTTCGGGCACGGCGCCCACTTCTGCCTGGGCGCCCCGCTGGCCCGGATGGAGGCCGTGATCGCGCTGGAGGCGCTCTTCACCCGCTTCCCCGGCCTCGGCCTGGCGGTCCCGGACGATCAGCTGGTGCCGCACCGCAGCTTCGTCGGCAACAGCCCGCAGAAGCTGCCGATCACCCTTCAGTAAGGGGCTCACAGTCACCGGGGCGGCACGCTGAGGGCAGCGTTGCGTCCGGGAAACGGTGGTGATGCGGTCGGGAAACAGCGCTCCCGCACGCTTCCTGGCATGACGAAGAGCGCACCGAAGACCGAGACCGCCCCCACGATCGTGCTCGTCGGGCACGGCATGGTCGGCCAGCGCTTCCTGGAGGCCCTGGCCGACCGGGGCGTGACGACGCGCGCCCGGGTCGTGGTGCTGTGCGAGGAGCCCCGGCCCGCGTACGACCGGGTGCAGCTGACCTCGTACTTCTCCGGCCGGACCGCGGACGACCTGTCCATGGTCGAGGACGGCTTCCTGGAGCGGCACGGCATCGAGCTGCACCTGGGGGACCCGGCCGAGACCATCGACCGCGCGGCGCGCACGGTCACCGCGCGCTCCGGGCTGACCGTCCCGTACGACACGCTGGTGCTGGCCACCGGCTCGTACCCGTTCGTCCCGCCGGTGCCCGGCAAGGACAGCGAGGGCTGCTTCGTCTACCGCACCGTCGACGATCTGCTGGCGATCGAGGAGTACGCCAAGGACCGGGCGACCGGCACCGTGGTCGGCGGCGGGCTGCTCGGCCTGGAGGCGGCGGGCGCGCTCAAGGGGCTCGGGCTGACCACGCACATCGTGGAGTTCAACGCGCGGCTGATGGCGCTCCAGGTGGACGACGGCGGTGGCGCCGCGCTGCGCCGCACCGTCGAGGACATGGGGCTGATCGTGCACACCGGTGTCGGCGGCAAGGAGATCACCGCCGACTCCAAGGGCGCGGTGACCGCCATGGCGCTCTCGGACGGCTCGTCCATCGACACCGACCTGGTGATCTTCTCGGCCGGGGTGCGCCCCCGCGACCAGCTCGCCCGGGACTGCGGCCTCACCGTCGGCGAGCGCGGCGGCATCGCGGTCGACGAGCGGTGCCGCACCAGCGATCCGGCGGTGTACGCGATCGGCGAGTGCGCGCTGACCGCCGACGGGAAGGTGTACGGGCTGGTCGCGCCCGGGTACGAGATGGCGCAGACCGTCGCCGACGACCTGGCCGCGGTGAGCTGCGAGGGCTTCACCGGCGCCGACACCTCCACCAAGCTCAAGCTGCTCGGCGTCGACGTGGCGTCCTTCGGCGACGCCCACGGCACCGCCGAGGGCTGTCTCGACGTCGTCTACTCCGACTCCCGCGCGGGCGTCTACAAGAAGCTGGTGGTCGGCGCGGGCGGCGAACTGCTCGGCGGGGTGCTGGTCGGCGACGCCGACGCGTACGGCATGCTGCGGCCGCTGACCGGTTCCGTGCCGCCCGTCGCGCCCGAGCAGCTGGTGCTGCCCGCGGGGCTCGGCGCGCCCGCCGCGCTCGGCCCGTCCGCGCTGCCCGACGAGGCGGTCATCTGCAGCTGTCACAACGTCACCAAGGGCTCGATCCGCTCGGCGGTCACCGATCACGAGTGCGTCACCGTGCCCGAGGTGAAGAAGTGCACCAAGGCGGGCACCGGCTGCGGCAGTTGCGTCAAGACGCTCACCACGCTCGTGAACGACGAGCTGGAGGCGAGCGGAGTCAGCGTCGACAAGGGGCTGTGCGGCTGCTTCGGCTACACCCGCGCCGAGCTGTACGAGATCGTCCGCACCCTGCGCATCACGACGTACGCGCAGCTGCTGGAGGGCCACGGCCGCGAGGAGGCGCGCGGCGGCGACGGCTGCGAGGTGTGCAAACCGGCCGTCGGCTCGATCATCGCCTCGCTCGCCCCGACGCTGGGCGCCAGCGGCTATGTCCTGGACGGCGAACAGGCCGCCCTGCAGGACACGAACGACCACTTCCTGGCCAACCTCCAGCGCAACGGATCGTATTCGATCGTGCCGCGCATCCCCGGCGGTGAGATCACCCCCGAGAAGCTGATCGTGATCGGCGAGATCGCCCGCGACTTCGGCCTCTACACGAAGATCACCGGCGGTCAGCGGATCGACCTCTTCGGCGCCCGGGTGGACCAGCTCCCGGTGATCTGGTCCAAGCTGGTGGACGCCGGGTTCGAGTCCGGCCACGCGTACGGCAAGGCGCTGCGCACCGTGAAGTCCTGTGTGGGCCAGACCTGGTGCCGCTACGGCGTCCAGGACTCGGTGCGCATGGCCATCGACCTGGAGCTGCGCTACCGGGGCCTGCGCTCCCCGCACAAGTTGAAGTCGGCCGTCTCCGGCTGCGCCCGCGAATGCGCCGAGGCGCGCGGCAAGGACTTCGGCATCATCGCCACCTCCAACGGCTGGAACCTGTACGTCGGCGGCAACGGCGGCGCCGAGCCGCGCCACGCGGATCTGCTCGCCCAGGATCTGGACGACGAGGGGCTGATCCGGCTCATCGACCGCTTCCTGATGTTCTACATCCGCACGGCGGACCGGCTGGAGCGCACCTCGGCCTGGCTGGAGCGGATCGAGGGCGGCCTCGACCACGTACGGGACGTGGTGGTCCACGACTCGCTGGGGCTGTGCGCCGAGCTGGAGGCGCTGATGGCCGACCACGTGGCGGGCTACCGCGACGAATGGGCCGAGACCATCAACGACCCGGAGCGGCTGCGGCGGTTCGTCTCCTTCGTCAACGCACCCGAATCGCCCGACCCGACGGTCGCCTTCGTACCCGAGCGCGACCAGGTCAAGCCGGATCTGACGCTGCTGTCCGGCCCCACCATCCCCGTCCGTACCGCACGCACTCTCGAAGGGATTTCGAGCCGATGACCATGGCACCCGAGCGGATCGACCTCCGTGTGGAACTCCTCGTCGACCGGCGCTGGTTCGCGGTCTGCGCCCTCACCGACCTCATCCCGGGCCGCGGAGTGGCCGCCCTGCTGCCGGACGGCAGCCAGGTGGCGGTCTTCCTGGACCGGGCGGGCCGCCCGTACGCGATCGACAACCGCGATCCGTTCACCGGCGCGTACGTCCTCTCCCGGGGGCTGCTGGGATCGGCGGACGGGCGGCCGTTCGTGGCCTCGCCGCTGCTCAAGCAGCGCTTCGACCTGGAGACGGGGCGGTGCCTGGACGATGAGACGGTCACCGTCCAGGCCTACGCCACACGGACCGCCGATGTGGCCGACGAGGGGTCAGCGCAGGTCGCGTGAGACCAGCACGCCGCACTGGACGGGATCGCTCGCGCACCCGGCCAGTCCCGCGGCGAACACGCCCTTCGTTCCGGGGACACCGGCGATGCCGACCACCGACGACATCTCGCTGTGCTCGGTGACGTCGGCGGGCAGTTCCTCGGTCGCCCACTCCGTGCCGGTCCAGCGGGCCAGCGTGGAGTGGGGGTTGCCCGCGCTCCAGCCGCCGATCCACAGCCGCCCGGCGCCGTCCGCGCCCGCGGCGTTGATCTGGCCGAGGGGCGGGGCGGGGAGCCGCTGCCAGCGGCCGCCGGTCCAGCGGGCGGCCATCGTGGCCCGGGGCATGTCCTCGTTGGTACTGCCCACCACCGAGACCGCGTCGCGGCCGGTGACCACGGGGATCCCGGCCGTCCAGCCGGTCGGGGACGCGGCGGGGACCGGCACCTCGCGGACCGTCCAGCCGCTGCCGTTCCAGTGGTAGAGCAGCGGCTCCGCCACCCCGCCGGTGGAGGTTTCGGCGGTGACCCAGACGTCGTCCGGGCCGGTGCCGGTGATGCCCGAGGGGCGCACGGTCCCGCCGCCGGGCGCGGCGGGGAGGGACACCCGCTGCCACCTGGAGCCCGTCCAGCGCTCCAGGTAGGAGACCTCGGCGCCGCTCTCCGGATTCCAGTCGAAGCCGGTCAGCCAGGCCGACTTCGGACCGAACGCGGCGATGTCGAGGGCGAAGCTCAGCGAGCCCTCGGGGGCGGGCGCGTGGTCGGCCCTCTGCCACTTCTCGCCGTCCCAGTGCTGGAGTACGACCGAGGTGTTGTCGTCCAGCGAGCCCGCAGCCCAGGCGTCGTCGGGCGCGGCGGCGGCGACCTCCTCCAGCCGCGCGGGCTTGCCGCCGGGGGTGGTGGCGGCGGGCACGTCCTTCCACGCGGTGCCGTTCCAGTGCCGGATGAGCGGGGTGGGCCCGGCGGCGCCGTCCGTGGTCCGGCCCACCACCCACGTGTCCTTGGCGCCGGTCGAGGCGACGTCCCAGAACTCGCGGGAGGCGGTTTCGCTCATCGGCGTCCGCAGCTTCCACGGGGTGTCGGCCGCGTCCGGCGCGGCGTTCGCCGGTGTGCTGAGGGGGCCCAGGGTGCTGAGGGCGACCGCGCACACCGCGACGGCCGTGCGCAGCCGTCTCCCTCGCCGTGCTCCGGCCCGGCCGGTCACTGGGGAGCCTTCAGCTGCCGGTCGGTCCACTCGGCCGTGACGGTGGCGTTGTAGCCGACCACCGTGCCCGCCGTCAGCCCCGCCTCGGTGGCCTTCGCGTTCGGCTTGGTCACCCGCTGCTGGTCGGCCAGCAGGGCGCCGGTCGCCGGGTCCACGATCAGCTCCGAGCGTGCCGTGCCGTAGTCGGTCCCGCCGGTCGCGGGCAGGGCGAAGCCGATCCCCTCGCGGCCCGTCGGGTCGGTCACCTCGCCGAGCGACGCGATGCCCGGCAGCTCCGCGATGACGCGGTACGCGGCGGCCCGCACCTCGGGCTTGACCGGCAACCGGATCAGCCCGGCCGCCTGCTGCCACATCCACTCGGTGCGGCCCTTGATCTCGCTCCCGCGGTCCTCCTCGTACAGGTCGGCCAGCTTCGCCTTCAGCTTGGCGCTGTCGCCGGGGAGTTCCCGCAGGTCCGCGTAGGTCACATTGCGCGCGCCGAGCGAGGCGATCCGGTCGCCCACGTTGGTCCGGGTCACCGTGGGCCGCTTCTTCTCGTCCCCGGTGTCCATCCGCAGGCCCAGCTTGCCGCCCCCTTCGGCGGTGAGCGTCACGTCCTTCGGCCGCCCGGCGGCCCGCCAGCGCGCCGCGTCGCGCTCGGTGCGGGGGACGACGCGGTCGTCGAGCCCGGAGATCCACAGGCTCTCCGTACCGGGGCGTACGCCGATGGACTGCTGGTCCGTCGCGGAGGTGAGGACCGCGAAGGCCGTTCCGGAGTGGTCGACGACGCCGGTCCAGGCCGAGCGGGTGGTCGTCTGCCAGTACGTGCCCTCGTGCGCGGCGCGGTCCGCCCGGGCGGCCACGTTCAGCAGCGCGAGACGGCCGTTCTCGGGGGTGTGCCGGGGGGAGTCGTCCGTGGCGGGTGTGGCGGAGGCGCGGGCGCCGCCGGGGCCCTGGCCGCCCTCGGGCAGGGCCACCACCACCCCGACGACGGCCGCCGCCACCGCGACGGGCAGCGCCCAGCGCCAGGTGAACGGCCGGGCGGAGGCGGACCGGCGGGGTTCGGGGGCCTCCGGCGTACTGGCGAGGATGGTGATCAGGTCGTGCCGGGCGCGCGCCGAACCGGCCAGCTGGTCGGGGTCCAGCTCCGGGGGCCGCGCGTCCGCCAGGGTCTTCATGACCTCGGGCCGCTTTCGTGCCATGTCAGTGCTCCTTCACTGTCACTGTCGGGTGAGCGTCGCGAGAGAGCCCGACCGCGTCCACGGCCCGCTCCAGCCGCCGCCGGGCCCGGTGCAGCCGCACCGAGAAGGTGGCGGTGGTGCAGCCGAGGACGCGCGCGGCCTGCCGGGGGCCGAGCCCCTGCCAGGCGACCAGCGTCAGCAACTCGCGGTCTGCGGCGGACAGCCCGGCGAGGGCCTGCAGCGCCGCGGCGCGTTCGGTCACATCGGCGGCCACGTCGCCGACCTGGGTGCCCGAGGTGATCAGGCGCTGTGCCTCCTCGGCGGCGAGCGCGTACTGTCTGCCGTCGCGACGGCGCAGCTCACGGGTCAGATTGCGGGCCACGCCGAGCAGCCACGGCAGCGGCGGCGCGGGGATGTCCCGCATCCGGCGCCAGGCGACGGTGAAGGTCTCACTGGTGATGTCCTCACCGACCTGCCGTCCCACCAGGCTGGATGCGTAGGCCAGCACACGGGGGTGGCACTCCTCGTACAGGTCCCGGAAGCGTTGGGCGTCGGTCACGCGCCGTCTCCTCATCTTGGCTCTCTCACCTGGGAATGGCCGGGAGCCGCGACTTCTTACAGCGCTTCTCGCAACTGAGGAGAGGAATTTCCGGGGTGGCGGGTGGCGGGTGGCGGGTGCCGAGTGCCTGGACGGCGGGGGCGCACCGTCCAGGCGTGGGGCGACGGCGCTCAGCCGGTCGTGCAGGCCGTGCCGTTGAGGGTGAACACGGCGGGAGCGGTGTTGGCGCCGGACCAGGTGCCGTTGAAGCCGAACGACACCGAGCCACCGGCCCCGATCGTGCCGTTGTACGCGGCGTTCGCGGCCGTCACCTGGGCGCCGGACTGGGTGACGGTGGCGTTCCACGCGGAGGTCACCCGCTGGCCGGAGGGGTAGGCCCAGGCCACCTGCCAGCCGCTCACCGGGCTCGACCCGGTGTTCTTGACGGTGACATTCGCGGTGAAGCCGGTGTTCCACTGGCTGGTGACGGTGTAGCCGACCGTGCAGCCGGTGGGTCCGGGATCACCGCCGCCGTCGCCGGTCCAGCCGAGCGATTCGGCGATGCCGTAGTAGGCGGGTTTGGGGTGGTAGTTCTCGTCGTACGGGGTGGCGGCGCCCTGGCCCTCGAACACGTCCGGGATCCAGGAGTCGGAGTCGGTGAAGCCCCAGGCGGTGACGCCCTTGCAGCGGGATACGGCCACGCAGGCGTCGGTGACCGCCCGGTAGTCGGCCTTCTGCTGGGCGAGCTTGGCGTCGGTGGCCGGGAGCGTCATCCGGATGTCGAGTTCGGTGACGGCCACGTCGACGCCGAGGTCGGCGAAGCGCTGCAGGTTGGCCTTCATCGTGGACGGCACCTGGCCGAGGATGAGATGGCCCTGGAAGCCGACGCCGTCGATCGGTACGCCTTGCGCCTTCAGCGACTTGACCAGGTTGTACATCCCATCGCTCTTCGCGCCGAGGCCGTCGGTGTTGTAGTCGTTGAGATACAGCTTGGCGTCCGGGTCGGCGGCGCGGGCGGCGCGCAGCGCGTCCGCGATGTAGGACTGGCCGAGCTTGGTGTAAAAGAGCGACTGGCGGAAGGTGCCGTCCTCGTTGAACGGCTCGTTGACCACGTCCCAGTGGGTGATCCTGCCCTTGTAGCGTCCGGCCTCGGTGGTGATGTGGTCGGTCATGAGGGTGCGCAGCTGATCGGCGGTCCAGGAGCCGTTCGTCAGCCAGCCCGGCAGCTGGCTGTGCCAGACCAGGGTGTGGCCGCGTACCTCCATGTCGTGCGCCTCGGCGAAGTCGACGATCCTGTCCGCGCCGGACCAGTTGTACGTGCCGCGGCTCGGCTCGACGGACTCCCACTTCATCTCGTTGCCGGGGGTGATGGAGTTGAACTGGGAGCCCGCGATGTCGGCGTAGGTGCCGGTCAGCTTGGACGCGGTGACGGCGGTGCCGTAGTACTTGCCCTTGGCCTCGGCGAGGTCGCGCAGCACGGGGTCGGCGGCCGCGGGGTCGGCGGCTGCGGGGCGGGCGGCCGCGGGGGCGGCGGCTTGGGTGGCTTGGGCGGCCGCGCTCGGGGTTGCGAGGCCGATCAGGAGCGCACCGGCGGCCGCCAGGCCCAGGGCAGCTCCGCGTAATGCCTGTGGGTTGAGTCTCATGGCGTACGCGTCCTCCCTACGATCCGGCGAGTCCGTCGCGGAAGGCGGTGTAGGCGGGCTTGGGCTGGTAGTTGGTGTCGTACAGATTGGCCGCGCCCTGGCCGGGGAAGGTGCCCGGCACCCAGGAGTCCCGGTCACCGAAGCCCCACACCGTGATGCCGGTGCAGCGGGCGATCGCCAGGCAGGTCCTGGCCACCGTCTTGTAGTCGGCTGCTTGCCGCTGGAGCTTGGTGGCGTCCGCGGGGGTGGTCATCCGGATGTCCAGCTCGCTGATCACGACCTCCACGCCGAGGTCGGCGAAGCGCTGCAGGTTGGCCTTCATGGTGGAGGGGACCTGACCCACGATCAGATGGCTCTGGAAGCCGACGCCGTCGATGGGCACGCCCTGCGACTTCAGCGACTTGACCAGGTTGTAGAGGCCGTCGCTCTTGGCGTTCGTGCCCTCGGTGTTGTAGTCGTTGATGAAGAGTTTGGCGCTCGGGTCGGCGGCGCGGGCGGCCCGGAAGGAGTCGGCGATGTACGACTGGCCGAGCTGGCTGTAGAACTTGGACGCGCGGAGGGTGCCGTTCTCGTTGAACGCCTCGTTGACCACGTCCCAGCGCTGGACCTTGCCCTTGTAGCGGGCGACCTGGGTGGTGACGTGGTTGGTCATGATGGTGCGCAGCTCGGTGTTGGAGAACGAGCCGTTGGCCAGCCAGTTCGGCATCTGGCTGTGCCAGACCAGGGTGTGGCCGTACACCTTCTGCTGGTTGGCCCGGGCGAACGAGACGAGGCGGTCGGCGGCGGCCCAGTTGAACTGGCCGCGGTTCGGCTCGACCGAGCCCCATTTCATGGCGTTCTCGGCGGTGACGCTGGAGAACTCGCTCTTGGCGATGTTCGCGTAGGTGCCGTCGCCGAGGCGGCCGTCGTTGACGGCGGTGCCGACGAAGCGGCCGGTGCGGTCGGCGACTTCGCGCAGGGTGGGGTTGGCGGCGGCCGCCGGGGATGGCGCGGCGAGGGTGGCGGCGAGCGCTGCCGCCGCCGAAGCGGCGAGTGCGGCGCTGCGTAAGCTCAGAAGCTTCATGGGAGTGTCCCTCTCTTCTCTTCACGTCTGATCCGGTTTTCCGGAAGACTTCTGCAAGGTTCCGAGGGTGCGACCGGAAAGCTAGAGGCGGGCGTGATGCCCGTCAACGGAGGAGGCGGAAATGGCTACGGAGAGCGCGGGCCCCGACGGCGGCACCAGGCCCAAGGTGACGATCACCGCCATCGCCCAGGAGGCCGGAGTGTCCGTGCCCACGGTCTCGCGGGTCGTCAACGGACGGTCGGACGTCTCCCCCGAGACCCGGGCCCGGGTCGAGGACCTGCTACGCCTCCATGGCTACCGCCGCCGCCAGACCGCCCCCGGCGACCGCGCCGCCCTCGTCGACCTGGTCTTCAACGACCTCGACAGCCCCTGGGCCGTGGAGATCATCCGCGGCGTGGAGGAGGTCGCGCACCAGGACGGGGTCGGTACGGTCGTCTCCGCCATCCACGGGCGGGCGGGTTCGGCCCGGCAGTGGCTGAAGAACCTGCGGGCCCGCGCCTCGGACGGGGTGATCCTGGTGACGTCCGTCCTGGAGCCGATGGTCCACGCCGAGCTGCGGCGGTTGAACGTCCCCATCGTGGTCGTCGACCCGGCCGGTTCCCCCGCCCTCGACGCCCCCACGGTCGGGGCCACCAACTGGGCGGGCGGCATGGCCGCCACCGAACACCTGCTGAGCCTGGGCCACCGGCGAATCGGTCTCATCGCCGGACCGCCCCGGCTGCTGTGCAGCCGGGCGCGGCTGGACGGACACCGGGCGGCCCTGGAGGCGGCGGGGGTTCCGTTCGATCAAGCTCTCGTCGCACAGGGGGACTTCTACCACGAATCCGGTTTCCACGGCTGCGATCAGCTGATGGCCTCCCCCACCCCGCCGACCGCCGTCTTCGCCTCCAGCGACCAGATGGCCCTGGGCGCCATCGAGGCCCTGCGGCGGCGGGGGCTGCGGGTGCCGGAGGATGTGAGCGTGATCGGCTTCGACGACCTCCCCGAGGTCCGCTGGTCGGCCCCACCCCTGACGACGGTCCGCCAGCCCCTGGCCGACATGGGCAAACTGGCGGCCCGCACGGTGCTGCGCCAGGCCCGCGGCGAGGAGATCGACTCCCCCCGCGTGGAGCTGGCGACCCAGCTGGTAGTCCGCGCCAGCACGGCCCCACCGACCGAGGCTTGATCCCCCACCCCGCCCCTTCCCGAACCTGGTGGCTACGCCCCCAGCCCCCCCCACCCCCACGGGGGCTCCGCCCCAGGCCCCGGCGGAACCGGGGGCACGGCCCAACTCGTCCTGGCGGCGGAGCCCGGAAACCCCAGGGCAGGAGCACAGCCCCGTGGCGCCACAGGCCTCACCCCGGCGAGGCCCGGAGCCCCGTAGCGGGGCGCAGGGGCACAGCCCGGCGGGGCCGGGGGTGGAGCCCCGCAGCAGGGTCTGGGGGCGCAGCCCCGGCGGGGTTCGGCGACACACCTCCGGCGAGGCCCCGGTGGGCACAGCCCCCGGGGGCGGGGGCCGCGGGCATCGGCCCGGCAGAGCCCCAACGCGGGGTGGGGCGCAGGGCCGAGGGCAAAGCCCCGGCGGGGGCGCAGCCCCGTGGTGAGCCCGGGGCGGAGCTGCCGCGACGGGCCTGGGGCAGAGCCCCGGTAGCGGGCCCGTAGCGGAGCCCCCGTGGCGGGCCTGGGGCGTAGCACCCGTAGCGGGCCCTTGGCGGGCCTGGGGCGGAGCCCCGGTGGCGGGGCCCGGGGCGCAGCCCCCGTAGCGGGCCCGTAGCGGAGCCCGGGGCGAAGCCCCCCCGACAGGGCCTGGGGCGGGGCCCCGGTGGGAGGTCGGGGGCTCCGCCCCCGGTCGAGTAGGGGCGGGGTGGGGGAACAACACCGGTAGCTGTCAGGGACCTTGACACCGCATCAGGGCGCCCATACCGTCCACGCAACCGCTTCCGAGAATTATCGGGCTACTTCCGGAAGGCACGTGATGCGCATACCTCGGTCAAGGTCATCTCTCCGTGCGACGGGCCTCGCGGCGGTAGCCGCGCTCGTGTTGGGGGGTACGCTCAGCGGCTGCGGAAGCAGTGGGCCCGGTGGGTCGGGCGACGGAGAAGTCAGTGTCTGGGTCTACCAGGACCCCTCGACCAAGGTGCAGCGCGATGTCGTCGCGCGGTTCAACAAGACCTCGAAGGTGAAGGTCAAGCTCACCCAGGTGCCCGGCGACGGGTACTCGGACAAGCTGCGCACCTCCATGGGCACGCCCAACGCCCCCGACGTGTTCTTCAACTGGGGCGGCGGCAGCATCAGCGAGTTCGTCGAGAAGGACATGCTGCTCGACCTCGGTCCCGCGATGAAGAAGGACCCGTCGCTGCAGAAGGGGTTCATCCCCTCGATCCTCGACGCGGGCGCGATCAACGGAAAGCATTACGGCATTCCGATGCGCGGCATGCAGCCGGTGATCCTCTTCTACAACAAGGACGTGTTCAAGGAGGCGGGCGCCCAGCCCCCGAAGTCCTGGAACGACATCATCAAGCTCATCGGCACGTTCAAGGGCAA
Organism: Streptomyces sp. NPDC041200; assembly: GCF_055591805.1. Lineage (NCBI taxonomy): Bacteria > Bacillati > Actinomycetota > Actinomycetes > Kitasatosporales > Streptomycetaceae > Streptomyces > Streptomyces sp. NPDC041200. The sequence continues at coordinate 670,118 of NZ_JBVIZF010000003.1, forward strand.
GGGCATCACCCCGTTCGTCGTCGCCGGTACCGACCCATGGACCGAGATGATGTGGGTGGAGTACCTGGTGGACCGCTACGGCGGGGCCGGGGTCTTCCAGAAGGTCCAGAGCGAGGGCAAGGACGCCTGGGGCGACCCGGCGGTGCTGAAGACGGCGCAGACGATCAAGGACCTGGTGGACCGCGGCGCGTTCGGCAAGAACTACAAGTCGGTCAACTACACGGCGGACGGCGCGTCCACGTACTTCGCCAAGGGCAAGGCCGCGATGCACCTGATGGGCAGCTGGGAGTACGCCAACCAGAAGGCCAATCAGCCCGCGTTCGCCAAGTCGGGCCTCGGCTGGACCACCTTCCCGTCCGTCCCCGGCGGCACCGGCGACCCCAAGAACGTCGTCGGCAACCCGACCAACTACTGGTCGATCAGCGGAAAGCTGAAGGGCAAGAAGCAGCAGGCGGCGATCGACTTCGTAAAGTTCGCGGCCAAACAGGACTACGCCAAGGCGCTGATCGCCAACGGTGACATCCCCACCACCTCCGACGCGTCCTCGCTGCTGAACGGCCACGAGAACCCCGCGTACGCGAAGTTCCAGTACGACATGGTGCGCGAGGCGCCGGACTTCACGCTCTCCTGGGACCAGGCGCTGCCCGCCAAGTACACGCCGGCCCTGCACACGAACATCCAGAAGCTGTTCAACGGACAGCTCAGCCCGACCGCGTTCGTCGATGCCCTGAAGGGCATGTGATGGCGAACGCCGCCCCCAGCCCGTCGCGAAGGCATCAGAGCGTCGGGCGGCCGAGCGCCGCCTGGGCCCTGCCCGGCGCCCTGTTCTTCGTCTTCTTCGCCGTCGCCCCCATGATCCTCGTCGGCGCGCTGGCCTTCACCGACTGGGACGGCATCGGCTCCCCGCGGTGGACCGGCGTCAGCAACTGGACCCGGCTGTGGGACGACCCCGACACCCACCAGGCGATCCGGCTCAGCCTCGTCCTCACCGTACTGACCTGGCTGGTCCAGACCCCGCTGTCGCTGCTGCTGGGGGTCTGGGCGGCCGGGCGGCAGCGCAACCGGGCCGTGCTCTCGGCGATCTTCTTCCTGCCGCTGCTGGGGTCGTCCGTCGCGCTCGCGCTGGTCTGGAAGTCGCTGCTGGACCCGAACTTCGGCCTGATCGCCGACATCGGCCCGGCCCTCGGCTTCGCGGACGGCGATCTGCTGGGCAGCTCCACGGGCGCGTTCGGCGCGATCCTCTTCGTCACCGCGTGGCAGTTCATCCCGCTGCACACCCTGATCTACCAGGGCGGCGCCCGCGCCGTCCCGCGCTCGCTCTACGACGCGGCGGCGATCGACGGGGCGGGCACCGTACGCCAGTTCTTCTCGATCACCCTCCCGCAGCTGCGGAACACCATCGTCACCTCGTCGGTGATCATGGTGGTGGGCGCGCTGACCTTCTTCGACACCGTCCTGATCCTCACCAAGGGCGGCCCCGGCACCGACACCACGATCCTGCCGTACCTGATGTACAGCAACGGCTTCAAGGCGTTCGACCTCGGCTACGCCAGCGCCCTCGCGACCATCCTGGTGATCGTCGCCACCACCGTCTCCCTGCTGCTGGTACGGCTCACCGGCTTCGCCGCGATGCGCAGCACCAGGGAGGGGATGTGACCGACGTGCTGTCCAAACGCCCCCGGAACGGGCGCCCCCGAGACGGCGTCCATACGCCGAAGAAGACTCCGGCGGCGGTTCACCCCCGCCCCCGCCGCCGGGGTCTGCCTCGCTGGCTGCGTTTTCCGGGGGGTACCCCCCAGACCCCCAATTACCTCGCCGGGCTCGGCTCGCTCATCTGGCTGGGCATCGTCGGACTGCCGCTGTACGTGCTGGTCGCGGCCACCTTCCAGAGCCGCGACGGCTACATCGACGACGGCCCGCTGGCCCTGCCCGACCACCCCACCCTCGCCAACTACCGGCGGGTGCTGGACTCCGGCTTCCTCCACTACCTCCTCAACACCGCGCTGGTCACGGCCGTCTGCGCGGCGCTCGTGATCGTGCTGTCGGTGACCGTCGGCTACAGCGTCGTCCGCACCCGCAGCCGCGCCTCCCGCCGGATCTTCCAGATCTTCCTGCTCGGGCTCGCGATCCCCTCCCAAGCGGTGATCATCCCGATCTATCTGGTCATCACCAAGCTCCATCTGTACGACACCCTCCTCGCCGTCATCCTGCCGACGGCCGCGTTCTCCCTCCCGGTCAGCGTGCTGATCCTGGTCGGCACGATGCGCGACATCGACGAGGAGCTGTACGAGTCGATGGCGCTGGACGGCGCGAGCCCGGCCCGGGTGCTGCTCCAGCTGGTCGTACCGCTGTCCCGGTCCGGGATCTCCACGGTCGGGGTGATGTCCGCGCTGCACGCCTGGAACGGGTTCCTCTTCCCGCTGATCCTCACCCAGTCCAAGAGCAACCGGATGCTGACGCTGGGCCTGTACGACTACGTCGGCGAGTTCCGGATGGACGCCCCGGCGGTGCTCACCGCGGTCGTGCTGTCCATCCTCCCGATCTTCCTCGTGTATCTGTTCGCGCGGCGCCAGCTGATCAACGGTCTGATGGGCATGGGCGGCAAGTAGGCCGCCTTCCATTTCACCGCTCACCACAAGGAGCTTCATGCCTCACCCCTGGCAGGACACCTCCCTCCCCGCCGAGGACCGCGCGGCCGACCTGCTCGCCCGCATGACGCTGGAGGAGAAGCTCGCCCAGCTGTACAGCGTGTGGCCGGGTTCGGAGAGCGAGGAGGGCGAGGACGTCGCCCCGCTCCAGCACGAGGTGGCGGAGGACGTGGACCTCGACGGCCTCCTCCCGCACGGCCTCGGCCAGCTGACCCGCCCCTTCGGCACCGCCCCCGTCGACCCCGCCGAGGGCGCCGCCGCGCTCGCCCGCACCCAGGCCCGTATCGCCGCCGCGAACCGCTTCGGGATTCCGGCGCTCGTCCACGAGGAGTGCCTGACCGGGTTCACCGCCTGGCGCGCCACCATCTTCCCCACCCCGCTCGCCTGGGGCGCCTCCTTCGACCCGGCGCTGGTGGAGCGGGCCGCCGGGCAGATCGGCGCCTCGATGCGGTCGGTCGGCGTCCACCAAGGGCTCTCACCGGTGCTGGACGTGGTGCGGGACGCGCGCTGGGGGCGTACGGAGGAGTCGATCGGCGAGGACCCGTATCTGGTCGCGACGGTGGGCACCGCCTACGTCCGCGGCCTCGAATCCGCCGGGATCATCGCCACGCTCAAGCACTTCGCGGGCTACTCGGCCTCGCGGGGCGCCCGTAACCACGCGCCGGTCTCGATCGGCCCGCGCGAGCTGGCGGAAATGATCCTGCCGCCGTTCGAGATGGCGCTGCGGGACGGCGGGGCCCGCTCCGTGATGCACTCCTACAACGACCTCGACGGCGTCCCCTCCGCCGCCAACCCCTGGCTGCTGACCGAACTGCTGCGGGAACGGTGGGGCTTCACCGGCACCGTCGTCGCCGACTACTTCGGCGTCTCCTTCCTGGAGCTGGCCCACCGCGTCGCCGACTCCCCCGGGCGCGCCGCCGCCCTGGCGCTGGCGGCGGGCGTGGACGTCGAACTCCCCGCCGTCCGCTGCTACGGCACCCCGCTGCGGGACGCCGTACGGGCCGGGGAGGTGCCGGAGCACCTGGTCGACCGGGCACTGCGCCGGGTGCTCACCCAGAAGGGTGAACTGGGGCTGCTGGACCCGGACTGGTCGCCGCAGCCGACGGCGCTCTCCGCCGCCCCGGAGGCTCCGCGACGCGTCGACCTCGATCCGCCCGCGATGCGGGCCGTCGCGCGGCAGCTGGCCGAGGAGTCCGTGGTGCTGCTCGCCAACGACGGCGATGTGCTGCCGCTGGCGCCCGCCGCCCGCGTCGCCGTCGTCGGACCGCTCGCCGACGACCCCGCCGCCATGCTCGGCTGCTACACCTTCCCCCGCCACGTCGGCATCGAACACCCCGACCTGCCCATGGGCGTGGACGTGCCGACGCTGCTCGCCGCGCTGCGCGCCGAGCTGCCCGGCGCCCGGATCAGCCACGCCGAGGGGTGCGCCGTGCCGGGCCCCGCGCCCGCCGCCCCGGCCGGGACCGGTTCGGCGGGGGCGGCGGCGCTCACCGCCGAGAGCCGCCTGGCGCAGGCGGCCCGGATGGCGGCGGACGCCGAGGTGTGCGTGGCCGTCCTCGGCGACCGCTCGGGGCTCTTCGGGCGCGGCACCTCGGGCGAGGGATGCGACGCCGCCGACCTCGAACTCCCCGGCGATCAGGGCGCGTTGCTCGACACGCTGCTGGCCACCGGTACGCCCGTGGTGCTGGTGCTGCTCACCGGCCGCCCGTACGCGCTCGGCCGCTGGTCGGGGCTGCTGGCCGCCGCCGTGCAGGCGTTCTTCCCCGGCGAGGAGGGCGGTCCGGCGGTGGCCGGGGTGCTGGGCGGGCGGGTCAGCCCGTCCGGGCGGCTGCCGGTGAGCGTGCCGTACGCGCCCGGCGGCCAGCCGTGGACGTATCTGCAGCCGCCGCTCGGCCGCCACGGCGAGGCCAGCACCGTCGACCCGACCCCGCTGTTCCCCTTCGGCCACGGGCTGACGTACACCTCGTTCGCCTGGGAGCGGCCGGAGACCGATGCCGCCGAGGTGCCGACCGACGGCGAGACGACGGTACGGCTGACCGTGCGCAACACCGGCGACCGGGCCGGGACCGAGGTCGTGCAGCTGTATCTGCACGACCCGGTGGCCCGCACCGCCCGCCCGGTGGTGCGGCTGGTCGGCTACACCCGGGTGCCGCTCGGGCCGGGCGAGTCGGCCGAGGTGCACTTCACCTTTCACGCCGACCTCGCCGCGTACCCGGCGGAGCAGGACGGCACCCGGATCGTCGAACCGGGCGCGCTGGAGCTGCGGCTGGCGTCCTCCAGCGCCGACGCCGACGTACGCCACACCGTGCCGCTGACGCTGACCGGGCCGGAGCGCCGGGTGGACCACCGGCGGCGGCTGGTGTGCGAGGCCCGGGTGAAGTAACCGGCGGGCACGCGGACGGGTCAGCGCGGGCCCTCCCGCGCCTCCACCCGCGCCCAGCCTTCCGCGAACAGCTCCGGCAGCGTGCGGGTGGGAAGCGGAAGCGGGTCCTCCACGCGTCCGTCGTAGCCCAGCCGCAGACCGTGGAGGTCCGCCTTCCACACCTCGATCGGCTGGTAGAACTTCTTGGGCGCGGGCGCCCAGCCACCGGGCAGGAAGAGCTGGCGCCCGGCCCGGGCCCGCTTGTCCGCGACCGCGAGCCCGCGGTCGACGAGCGCGGCGGCGGCCTCCTGATGACGGGCGGCCGTCCAGCCGTTCCAGGTGCGGACGCCGCGGTCGGTCGGCCGGGGCAGGACCAGCAGCTGCAGATAGAGGACCGCCGGGTCCTGGTCATCCTCCCCCGTTCGATCGCGTCATGGGGAGATCCTCGCTCATGGGTCCGACAAGGGGTTCTGGGGTGTGGAAGGCGGGGCTCCCCGGCGTGGGCGCACGTACTGACGGAGCACCATGGGAAGCGGTGGAGCCCCCGCACGTGGTGTCGCACCTTTACGGCCGCGCGCTTAGGCTGTCGCCCCGCGCTACGGCTACCGGCGCGTATCGCAGACCGCGAAGGAGCGCGTGATGAAGGGCTGGACCGCGAGCGACATCCCCGACCAGACCGGCCGCACCGCCGTGGTGACCGGCGCCAACAGCGGCCTCGGCTACGCCACCGCCCTCGAACTGGCCCGGAGCGGCGCCCACGTGGTGCTGGCGTGCCGTGACACGGGGCGCGGCAAGGACGCCGAGGAGCGCGTCCGGGCGGAGGTGCCGGGCGCGGTGGTGCGTTTCGCCCCGCTGGACCTGGCGGATCTGGCGTCCGTACGGGCCTTCGCGGCCGAGTACAAGGACGACCGGCTCGATCTGCTGATCAACAACGCGGGTGTGATGGCCCTCCCGTACCGCAGGACCGCCGACGGCTTCGAGATGCAGTTCGGCGTCAACCACCTCGGCCACTTCGCGCTCACCGGACTGCTGCTGCCGAAGCTGCTGGCGGCCGGGCCGGGCGCCCGGGTGGTCACCGTGTCCAGCTTCATGCACCTGCTGGGCACGGTCGATCCGGCCGACCTCTCCATGCAGCGGAAATACCGGCGTTGGGCCGCCTACGCCCGCTCCAAGAGCGCCAACCTCCTCTTCACCCACGAACTCGCCCACCGCCTGCGCACCGCGGGCGTCCCCCTGGTGGCGGCCGCCGCGCACCCCGGTTACGCCTCCACGAACCTCCAGACGGCGGCGCCGAAGATGGAGGGCCGCCGGGGCACCGAACGCTTCATGGACATCGGCAACCGCTACTTCGCCCAGCCCCCGGAGCGCGGCGCCCTCCCTACCCTCTACGCGGCCACCGCCCCCGACGTCCGGCAGGACGACTACTTCGGCCCGCCCCTCCAGGGCCTCCGCCCCGGCTCCCCCACCCGCGCGACCCGCGCCAAGTGGACCCTCAGCGACAAGGCGTCCCGCCAGCTGTGGGCGGCCTCGGAACAGCTGACGGGCGTCCGTTACGCGGCGCTCAGGTGAGCCCCCGCGGGCAGGGGATCCACGAGGCCCGGCGGGCCCTGATCGGGTAGTGTGGCCGTCACCCGTACGCACCAAGGAGGTGAGACCCATCAAGGCCAGTTCAGGCTGGGTGCTCTCGCCTCAGGGTCGCGCATACGCGGGATAGCTGACCGTCGGGAGCGTCCTCAGGGATTCCGAAAGGCTTCCGGCTTCCATGTCAGCACCTTCACTCATCAGCTTTTCCACCGCCGTCGCCAGGCTCCGCGCCGCCGGGTGTGTGTTCGCGGAGGATGAGGCGCGGTTGATCCTCTCCGCGGCGAGCGGCCCGGACGCATCAGACGCCATGGTCGACCGGCGCGCCGCCGGGCTGCCGCTGGAGCACGTGCTCGGCTGGGCGGAGTTCCGGGGGTTGCGGATATCCGTGGATCCCGGGGTGTTCGTGCCGCGACGGCGTACGGAGTTCCTGGTCGAGCGGGCGGCCGCGCTGGCGCGGCCGAACGCGGTGGTGGTCGATCTGTGCTGCGGCTCGGGCGCGTTGGGGGCCGCGCTGGTGGCGGAGCTGGGCGGGCGGGCCGAGTGGTACGCGGCCGACATCGACCCGGCCGCGGTGCGCTGCGCCCGCCGCAATGTGGAGCCCGCGGGGGGCACCGTATACGAGGGCGACCTGTACGAGCCGCTGCCCGCCGCCGCACTGCGCGGCCGGGTCGATGTGCTGCTGGCGAATGTGCCGTACGTCCCCACCCAAGAGGTCGGGCTGCTGCCGCCCGAGGCGCGCGTCCATGAGGCGCGGATGGCGCTGGACGGTGGCGCGGACGGGCTGGACGTACTGCGCCGGGTGACCGCCGGGGCGCCGGGGTGGCTGGCACCGGGCGGCAGTCTGCTGTTCGAGACGAGCGAGCGGCAGGCGTCGCGCGCGCTCGACATCGTCAGGAGCGATGGGCTGCTCCCACGCGTGGAGGTGTGCGAGGAGCGGGAGGCCACGGTGGTGATCGGGACCGTCGGCGGCTGAGGAGCCGCTCGCTCAGACCTCCAGTTCGGCCTCGATCTTTCTCAGCTGGTGGCGGGCCATCGCGAGGTTCGCGCGTCCGGAGTCCAGTACGAGGTACAGGAAGAGGCCGTTGCCGCCACGGCTCTTGAGCAGCCGGATCAGGTGGTACTGGGTGCCCAGAGTGATGAGGATGTCCTCGATCTCGTCCTGGATGCCGAGGTGTTCCATGGTGCGCAGCTTGGCGCGGACGACGTCGGTGTTACCGGCGGCCGCCACGTTCAGGTCGAAGTTCGCGCTGCCTCCGAGCGTGCCCAGCGCCATCCCGCTGGTGTAGTCGACGAGGGCGGCGCCGGTGGCACCCTCGATCGACGAAAGCGCGTCCTGCAGTGCTGTTTCGGTGTTCGCCATGACGGGTGTCGTTCCCTTCGGGTCGCGGTGTTGTGCGGTGCGGGGCGTGCGGCTACTTCGTCGGGGCCTCCCCGGTGTTCGGGTACCGGGAGCGGGTGCGGGCCCCGCCGCCGCGTGGGGAGGTGGGCCGTACGGGCAAGGGGGCATGGGTGGTGGCGGTGGTGGCGGGTGGCTGTCCGCGAGGGCCGTCGGGCTGCTGGACGGTGGCCTGCGCGGTGGCCTGCAGCAGTTCGCTGACGCGGCGGCTGGAGCGTCGTCCTTCCAGGTGCAGCCGGCCGACGTTGACCTGGCCTTCGGCCAGCAGGGTCAGCACGGCGGACGGTCCGGCGGCGTAGGTGGCCAGATAGCCGTGGTCGCTGCGGATGAGGAGTTCACGGAAGCCGCCCTGTCCGGTGGCGTCGGTGAACCGTAGGGCGATGCCCAGGGCGGCCGCGGTGAGGGCGGCCACTCCCTCCGGCTCGACGCCCCGGGAGTCCTGCGCCAGGACGAGGCCGTCGGCGCTGGCCGCGAGCGCGCCGGTCAGCTGCGGCATGCGCGACCGGAGCCGGTGGAGTTCGTCGAGGATTTCCGCCTCGGCCGACATGAGCTGTCTCCTTTCGGCACGCTGTCTGAGCGCGCGGATCACAGGCCGTCCAACGCGTTCCTGAGGCGGCGCAGGAGGCTGAGGTCGGGGCCGGTGGACGTATCCGCGGGCGGGGCGGCCCCGGTGCCGGGCCGCCTCGGTGGCCGCCGGGTCGGCGCCACGATGCCCGCGGCGGCGAGACGGCGGACGTCGACGAGCGTGTGGAAGGCGGGACGGCCAAGAAGGCGCGAGATGTCGGCCACCGTGCACACCCCGTCGACGTGTTCGAGGACCGCGCGCTGCCGCCGCGACACGTTCGCGTCGAGCGCGCGAGGAGTCCGTACGAGCGGTTCGGTGTCCGCCTCCCCCTCCGGCCAGATCTCGTGCAGCAGCTCCCGTCGGCGCGATGCCTCACGCTGCACCGCGCCGACCGGCACGGGGCGTACGGCTCCCATCCAGTGGGCGACCCCGGACCGGAAGCGGGCCGGGCCGCCGTCCGGGGCGAGGACGAAGAACGCCGCGTCGTACAGCGCCCCGAGGTGGCACAGTTCCAGCGCCCCCTCGGGGAAGCGGCCGCTGTCCACCAGAAACCGCCCCACCCGCTGTTCGGGTCCGGCTTCGTCAAGGGCGTGCCGCCACTCCTCGGCGGACAGGGCGCCGCCCGCGGTGAGCAGCAGCCCGAGATCGGGCGTCTCCGGGCTCTCCGCGTGGATGACACGTCCGCCTGCGAGATGCAGCGTGCCCCGCTCCCGCATGAAGGAGCCGGTGGCCTTCTCTGCGGCGAGCCGGTGGAGCATGGGCGAGTCGCCCGGGGCGCTGTCGGCGGTGGGCGCGGGGCGCCGCAGGGGCAGGCTGGGAGTCAGTGCCCGCAAGGCGCTCACCCCAGCACCAGTTGCCGCGCCATCTCGCCCAGCCGGATGCGGGCGAGGGCGAGATTGCCCTCCGTACGGCCGAGCCACAGATGCAGAAAGACACTGCTGTCGAAGGTGGTGCGGACGAACTGGAGCACGTGGTAGCTGTCCCGGTTGCTGACGATCAGATCGTGCACGGGAGTGCCGTCGTCGGGCCCGCCGGACTCGTCGGACCAGTCGGAGCCGTCGGCGGGGGCGAAGGACGGGTATTCCGCCGCCATCCGCGCGAGTTCCGCCGCCTCGGCCGCCGTGGCCTCGTGGTCGCCGCTCGGCGACTCCCCGACCGTGCCCAGGGCCAGACCGCTGGTCCAGTCGACCACGGCGGCACCCCGGGCGCCGGGCAGTTTCATGGCCTCCAGCAGACACTCATCGATTCCGGGCACCGTGACATCCCTCCCCGTGGGCGTCGAATGGATATGGAGAACCTAGACTCCGCATGTGGGGGAATTGTGAAGGCACGGGTAAACTTCTGTGGAACCTGTGACCAATGAGTAGCCGCTGTGCGGAGTTACCGTGACGAGGGTCACGCCTCGATGCGTTCCACCCGGTCGATGAGCAGCGCGTACGCCACCAGCCCCACGGCGACGACGATGCCGATGTAACCGAGCGCCCAGGCGAAGGAGCCGGTCGCGTCGACGATGAAGCCGATGACGAGCGGGGTGAGCACACCGCCCGCGTTGGCCATGAAGTTGAAGACGCCGCCGCCGGTGCCGGTGAGCCGCCGAGGAACGGAGTCCGCGAACAGCGCCCAGCTGTTCTGCATCAACCCCTGCGCGAAGAACGCGATCGACATGAAGGTGATCACCAGCGGGGCGGAGTCGGTGAAGTTCGCGCAGACGATGATCGAGGCGAGTACGAAGCCGATCATCACCGGAAGCTTGCGGGCGACCGTACGGGACCGGCCGTTGTTCAGCATCCGGTCCGACCAGGCGCCGCCCGCCAGCGTGCCGACCAGCGCCGCGAGGTAGGGCGCGGAGGCCCAGAACCCGGCCTTGATGATGCCCATCCCCTTCTCCTCCACCAGATAGCTGGGGAACCAGGTGAGGAAGAAGAAGAGGACGGAGGCGCTGGCGAACTGCCCGATGTACATGCCCCACAGCCGCTTGTTGGTGAACAGCACCCGCAGATCGGCGCGCAGGGTGGAGAGTTCCGCCTCGGAGGCCTTTTCGGCGGCGTCGGACGGCTCCCGCTCGTCGGCCTGCTGGATGTGAGCCAGTTCCCGGGTGCTCACCTTCGGGCTCTGCTCGGGACGGTCGTACACCCGGCGGAACCAGACGACGGAGAAGAGCAGCCCGATCGCCCCGGTGACCAGGAACACCGAGCGCCAGCCGAAGTGGACGGTGAGCAGCGACAGTACGGGCGCGGCGACCGCGAGCCCGATGTACTCGCCGGAGGTGTACGTGGCGGTGGCACGGCCGCGCTCGCTGCCCGGGAACCAGTTGACGACCAGCCGGTTGTTGGACGGGAACGCCGGTGCCTCGAAGGCGCCGAGCGCGACCCGGACGCCGACGAGCGAGCCGAAACCGCGCGAGAGGACGACGGCGGCGGTCGCGAGGGACCAGCCGATCAGGGCGTACCCGAAGGCCAGCTTGGCGCCGACCTTGTCGATGAGACGGCCGGTGGGGATCTGCAGCAGCAGATAGGCCCAGCCGAAGGAGGAGAGCAGGATGCCCTGCTGGGTGGCGGTGAGGTGGAGGTCGTCCTTGATGTGCGGGAGGGCGACCGAAAGGTTCGTGCGGTCCAGGTAGTTGATCGCGGTGATGATGAAGAGGGAGGTGAGCAGCCCGTAGCGGGCCCGGCTGACGGCCGGGCGGGCGGAGTCGGGGACGAGGGGTGGGGGCGCGGCGGTGGCGGGCGTGCCGGTGGTGCTCATGGTGAGACTCCTTCGTCTCCAGATGCCATGGGGGACGGGGCTCGAAGGGGGGACGGGGGGCAAAGAAGGGGATGGGCCCAAAGGGGGACGGGCCCAAAGGGGGACGGGGCCCAAAGGGGGACGGGGCCCAAAGGGGGACGGGGTTCAGTCGGCGGGGGTGAGCGAGATCCAGGTCTTGCCCGCGCGTTCACGGGCCCCGGCGAACGCCTCCTGCGCGCGCTCCAGCGGGAAGCGGGCGTCGATCGAGTCGCCGGGCCGTACCGCGCCCGAGGCGATGTCGGCCAGCGCGGCGGTGAAGTCGCCGGGATGGTCGTAGATGAGCGAGCCGCGGAGGGTGAGCTGTGCGCGGACGAGCTGGTTGAGGGTGAGCGGCAGCGGGTCGGCGCCCAGCCCGACCAGGACGAACGTGGCGCCCGGCGCCGTACGCTCCAGCGCGGCGCGCAGCGCGGCGTCGGCGCCGGACGACTCGAAGACGTACCCGAACCCGCCCTCGCCCTCGGCCGCCGCGCGGGCGCCCAGCTCCACGGCGCGCGCCAGGCGCGCCGGATGGGGTTCGACGACGGCCGGGCGTACACCGATGGCCAGCAGCGCCTGGCAGAGCAGCAGCCCCTGGGCACCCGCGCCGACGACGAGGGTCTTGTCGTCGGCGGTGACGCCGCCACGGCGTACGGCGGTACGGGCCACCGTGTACGGCTCGGCGCACGCCAGGTCGACGGCGCGGGCGGAGTCGGGGACGGGGTGGGCGAAGGGGGCGGGGACGGCGACGCGCTCGGCGAGGAGGCCGGGGGCGTTCATGCCGACGATGGTGCGCTTTGCGCAGGCGGAGGTGAGTCCGCGGGCGCAGTCGGGGCACTGGAGGCAGGCGTAGTTGGGCTCGATGACGACGCGCGTCCCGGGGGCGGGGGCTGCCCGGTCCGCGGCGGCCTGGGCGCCGGTCGCGACGACGCGGCCGAAGCCTTCGTGGCCGACCACCCAGGGGAGGGCGGGAGGCTGCCGCGCGCCATCGAAGACGGCCAGGTCGGAACCGCAGATACCCATCCCGTCGAGCTGGACGAGGACATCGTGGGGGCCGCATACGGGCTCCGGCCAGTCATCGGCGATGTGGAGGCGGCGGGGTGCGGTGAGAACGGCTGCTTTCACCGTGACTCCTGACATTGGTCCGCTGAATGGACCCGGAGGTCCGAGTGACGGTGACGATAGGACGTATGCTGAGCATCGACAAGAGGTTGCGGGCGAGTATCCGCGATGTGACACGGCCCGCGCCCCCGGGTACCGCTCTGACGTGCCCGGACGCCCGCGGCGCCACCGAGGTCACTGGTCCGCGCAGCGGACCTGGGCCCATACTGGGGCCGTCGGTGGACCAGCCGGCGGACCGGGGCGAGGAGTGGCGGCATGAGCAAGGGCGGGACGTCGGAGGACACGGGGGCCGGCGGCAACCGCGACAGCGGCGGTGCGAGTGACAGCGGCGGCGGCAACGGGGGCATGAGGACCGTCCAGCGGACCATCGATGTCCTCGGCCTGTTCAGCGAGCACCGCCCCGCCCTGTCCATCCGCGAGATCGTCGAGGCCAGCGGGCTGCCGAAGACGACCGTCCTGCGCATCCTGCAGACCCTGCGCCTCAACGGACTGCTCTGGCTCGACGAACACGGCCGCTACACCGCCGGGCCCACCTTCCTCCGGTGGGTCCGCATGGCGGACCAGGGCTGGCGGCTGCCCGCCCCCGCCCGGCGGGCCCTGCGCGAGCTGGCCGCCGAACACCGGGAGACGGTGCATCTGTACGTGCGGCGCGATGTGCACCGCGTCTGCGTCGCCCAGGAGGAGGGGCCGCAGGCGCTGCGCCACATCGTGCAGGTCGGGGACGAACTGCCGCTGTGGGCGGGCGGCCCCTCCAAGGTGCTGCTCCTGGGCGCCGACGACGCCCTCCTGGACCGGATCGCCCGCCGCTCCCCCAGCGGCCCGGACCACGCCGATACGCTGCGCCGCTGGGCGGCGGAGACGGCCCGCCAGGGGTACGCGGCGAGCCACGGCGAGCACGAGGAGGGGCTGTCCTCGGTGGCCGTCCCGGTCCGGGGGCGGGGCGGCGAGGTGGTCGCGGCGCTCTCCTTCGGCGGCCCGTCGGCGCGCTTCACGCCGGAGCGGCTGCCGAGGTTCGTGGCCTCGCTCTCGGGCGCGGCCCGCACGGTGGCGGGCGGCCTGGGCGCGCTGCCGACGGAGGGCTGACCAGGGGTTTCACCCCGTAGAGCCCGCGACAGGGCCGCGGCCGGGGCCTACGACCTCAGCTCCTCCGCCGCGTCCGCCACCCGCCCGATCAGCCGCAGCAGCAGCTCCCGCTCGCCCTCGTCCAGCGGCGCCAGGAACACCCGGTTCATCCGCGCCGTCCGCGTCACCAGCTTCCGGTGCAGCCGCACGCCCTCGTCAGTCAGCTTGAGGACGTTGCGGCGCCCGTCGCGCGGGTCGCGGACCCGCTCCAGGAGGCCTCGGCGGCCGAGCCGGGCGACCACGTCGGCGATCGTGGAACGGTCCAGGTGGACGTGTTCACTCAGGGTGCGCTGATCGATGTCCGGCTTCTCGACCAGCGCGTTGAGCACCGCGAACTGCGGCGATGTGGTCTCCTCGGAGACCATCGCGCCCCACAGCAGCGAGTGCGCCTGCTGAAGTCGGCGGGCCAGATGCCCGGGGTGAGTGTTGAGATCGACCGCACCCATGCCCTGACCTCCCGGCGCCCCGCCTTTGGTTCGTGTACTGAATGATTCTGCCCTGTGGAAGCACCAGTGTCGAGCGGCCCATCTTCGCCCTAGACTCCCTTGACGAGCGCCCCGAGCGATGGGACCGTTCGGGAACGCCAAGAAAATAGTCAGCACACTGAGCATTCCGAAACCGCGTGCGAACGTGTGCGATCACCGCGGAGTGACGATGGCCGACATTCGAAGCCTGCACGACGCCGTGGCGGACCTCATCCACGACGGGGACACCGTCGCGATGGAAGGTTTCACCCACCTGATCCCGTACGCCGCCGCGCACGAGGTCATCCGCCAGGGCATCACCGACCTCACCCTCGTCCGCATGACCCCCGACGTCGTCTACGACCAGCTCATCGGCGCCGGACTCGTCCGCAAGCTGGTCTTCTCCTGGGGCGGAAACCCCGGCGTCGGCTCGCTGCACCGGTTCCGCGACGCCGTCGAGAACGGCTGGCCACGGCCGCTGGAGCTGGACGAGCACAGCCACGCGGGCATGGCCAACCGTTACGTCGCGGGCGCGTCCAAGCTGCCCTTCGCCGTACTGCGCGGTTACCGAGGCAGCGACATCCCGACCCGTACGGACACCATCTCCACCGTCACCTGCCCCTTCACCGGTGAGGAGCTGGCCGCCGTCGCCGCCCTCAACCCGGACGTCACGGTGATCCACGCCCAGCAGGCCGACCGCGCGGGCAACGTCCAGCTGTGGGGGCTGACCGGGGTGCAGAAGGAAGCCGCGCTCGCGGCGAACCGGGTGCTGGTGACGGTCGAGGAGATCGTCGAGGAGCTGGAGCCGCGGCCGGGCGGGATCGTCCTGCCGACCTGGGTGATCGACGCGGTCTCGGTGGTCCCCGGCGGGGCACACCCCTCGTACGCCACCGGGTACTCGGTGCGCGACAACGGCTTCTACCAGGCATGGGACCCGATCGCCCGGGACCGCGAGGCGTTCACGCAGTGGATCGAGGAGAACGTGCGTACCGAAAAGGCTGCCGTCCGATGACCGAAAGCACCGCGAGCACCGCGAGCACCCCTGACTTCACTCGCGACGAGCTGATGGAGGTCAACGCGGCCCGCGCGCTGGCCGGGGCCAAGACCTGCTTCGTCGGCATCGGCCTGCCCAGCACGGCCGCCAACCTCGCCCGCGCCACCGTCAACCCCGGCCTGGTCCTCATCTACGAGTCCGGCACCATCGGTTCCAAGCCGACCCGGCTCCCGCTGTCCATCGGCGACGGCGAACTCGCGGAGACCGCCGACTCCGTGATCCCGGTGCCCGAGATGTTCAACTACTGGCTCCAGGGCGGCCGGATCGACGTCGGGTTCCTGGGCGCCGCCCAGGTCGACCGCTACGCCAACATCAACACCACCATCGTGGACCGCGGCCCGGACAAGCCCGAGGGCCGCCTGCCCGGCGCGGGCGGCGCCCCCGAGATCGCCTCCAACTGCGGCCAGGTGCTCATGGTGCTGCGCCACTCCACCCGCAACTTCGTGCGGAAGCTCGACTTCGTCACCACCATGGGCCACGGCAGCGGCCCCGGCGACCGCACCAAGCTCGGCATGCCCGGCGCGGGCCCGGTCGCCGTCATCACCGACCTCGGCGTGCTGCGCCCCGACCCGGCCACCGCCGAACTGACGCTGACCGAGCTGCACCCGGGCGTCACCGTCGAGCAGGTACGGGCCGCCACCAGCTGGGAGCTGACGGTCGCCGACACCGTGACCACCACCGAGCCGCCGACCCCCGACGAACTGGCGGCGCTGCGCGCCCTCAAGGCCGCCGGAAAGGACGCATGATGACCGCCCTGCGTGACGTCTACATCGTCGACGCCGTCCGCACGCCCATCGGCAAATACGGCGGCGCGCTCGCGGGGGTGCGCCCCGATGACCTCGCCGCGCATGTCATCCGCGGCCTGGTCGACCGTACGCCCGCGCTCGACCCGGCCCGTATCGACGACGTCTACCTCGGCAACGCGAACGGCGCGGGCGAGGACAACCGCGATGTCGCCCGCATGGCCGTCCTGCTCGCCGGGCTCCCGGTCACCGTGCCCGGCGCGACCGTCAACCGGCTGTGCGCCTCCGGTCTGGAGGCCGTGCTGCAGGCGGCCCGCGCCATCGCCACCGGCGACGCGCATATCGCCCTCGCGGGCGGCGTGGAATCCATGTCACGCGCCCCTTGGGTGCTGCAAAAGCCGGAGCGCGCGTTCCCCGCCGGGCATCAGCAGATGTACTCCACCACCCTCGGCTGGCGCATGACGAACCCCGACATGCCGCCCGAGTGGACCGTCGCCCTCGGCGAGGGCGCCGAACTGATCGCCGACAAGCACGGCATCACCCGCGACGCCCAGGACGCCTTCGCGCTCGCCAGCCACGAGAAGGCGGCGCGGGCGTGGAAGGACGGCGCGTACGAGGCCGAGGTGCTGCCGTACCCGGACACCGGCCTGCTCCGCGACGAAACCATCCGCGACACGACGTCGATGGAGTCGCTCGCCAAGCTGAAGCCCGCCTTCCGTAAGCCGGGCGGCACGGTCACCGCGGGCAACGCCTCCCCGCTCAACGACGGCGCCGCCGCCCTGCTGCTCGTGGACGACGAGGGGTTGAAGGCCACCGGACGCGAACCCCTGGCCCGCATCGGCGCCTCCGCCGTCACCGGCATCGAGCCGCAGTACTTCGGCCTCGGCCCCGTCGAGGCCGTACGCCGCGCCCTCGCCAAGGCGGGCCGTTCCTTCGCCGATCTGACCACGCTGGAGCTGAACGAGGCCTTCGCCGCCCAGGCGCTCGGCTGCCTCGCCGAATGGCCCGGCCTCGACCCCGCCCTGGTCAACCCGCGCGGCGGCGCCATCGCCATCGGCCACCCCCTCGGTGCCTCCGGCGCCCGCCTCGCCGGAGGCGTCGCCCACCAGCTCGCCGCCGCGGGCTCGGGCACGGGCGTGGCGTCCCTGTGCATCGGCGTCGGACAGGGCCTCGCCCTCGTCCTTGAGCGGTAACCCGTCCCCGGCCGGGAACTCGTCCTCGAAAGGTAAGGCGCACGCTCCCCATGACACTCACGCAAGCCGACATCGACCGCGAACTCGCCGACAGCCGCGCCGCCTACGACAAGGCGCGCGCCGATGGCGCCCCCGCCGCCAACCACCCCGCGCGCGACTTCGCCCCGTACCGCAGCAGCGTGCTGCGCCACCCGAAGCAGCCGCTGGTCGCCGTGCAGGGCGACCCCGAGACCGTCGAACTGCACACGCCCGTCTTCGGCCACACCGACATCACCGACATCGACAGCGACCTCACCATCCAGCACCAGGGCGAACCGCTCGGCGAGCGCATCACCGTCTCCGGCCGCCTGCTGGACAGCCACGGACGGCCGGTGCGCGGCCAGCTCATCGAGCTGTGGCAGGCCAACGCGGCCGGTCGTTACGCCCACCTCCGCGACCAGCACCCGGCGCCCCTCGACCCCAATTTCACCGGCGTCGGGCGGACGTTGACCGGCGACGACGGCTCCTACCGCTTCACCACCATCAAGCCCGGCGCCTATCCGTGGCGCAACCACGAGAACGCGTGGCGCCCGGCGCACCTCCACTTCTCCCTCTTCGGTACGGCGTTCACCCAGCGCCTCATCACCCAGATGTACTTCCCCGGCGATCCGCTCTTCGCCTACGACCCGATCCTCCAGTCCGTGACGGACGAATCGGCGCGGCAGCGGCTCGTGGCCACCTATGACCACGCGCTGTCCCAGTCGGAGTGGTCGCTGGGCTACCGCTGGGACATCGTGCTGGACGGGCCGTCGGCCACCTGGATCGAGGAAGGCCGCTGATGCCCCAGCTCTCCCCCACCCCCTCCCACACCGTCGGCCCCTTCTACGGCTACGCGCTCCCCTTCCCCGGCGGCGGCGACCTCGCCCCCGTGGGCCACCCCGACGCCATCACCGTGCACGGCCGGGTCTACGACGGCGCGGGCGCGCCCGTGCCGGACGCGCTGATCGAGCTGTGGCAGGCGGGCCCGGACGGCTCGCTGTCCGGCGCGCCCGGATCGATGCGCCGCGACCCGGTGACCGGCGGCTTCGCCGGGCGCAACGGCGTCGACTTCACCGGCTTCGGCCGCATCGCCACCGACGCCGACGGCCACTGGACGGCCCGTACGCTGCGCCCCGGCGGCCCGGCCGCCCCGGCCACCCCGTACATCAGCGTGTGCGTCCACGCGCGTGGGCTGCTGCACCACCTCTACACGCGCCTGTACCTCCCCGAGGACGCGCGGCCGGATGCCGCCGACCCGCTCCTCGCCGCGCTGGATCCGGCGCGGCGGGAGACGCTGGTGGCGACGGCGGAGCCCCAGCCGGGGACGTACCGCTTCGACATCCGCCTGCAGGGTGAGGGAGAGACGGTTTTCCTTGAGTTCAGGTAGTTCAGGCAGTTCAGGTAGCGACGACGTGGGGCTGCTGGCTCCCGCACGGGTCGGCTCGGCGGTCGAGGAGGCCTCCGGCGATACGGCCTTCCTCCAGGCCATGCTCGACGCCGAGGCCGCCCTCGCCCGGGCGCTGGCCCCGGCCGGGGCGGCGGCCGTGGTGACGGACGCGGCGCGCGCCGGGCTGTACGACGTACGCGACCTCGCCCAGCGGGCCCGTTCCGGCGGCAACCCCGTCATCCCGCTGGTCGCCGACCTCACCGCGGCGGTGGCCCGTACGGACCGTGACGCCGCGGCGTACGTCCACCGGGGCGCGACCAGCCAGGACATCGTGGACACCGCCACCATGCTGGTCGTGGCCCGCGCCCTGCCGCTGATCGTCGCCGACCTCGACCGTACGGCGGCGGAGCTGGCGCGGCTCGCCGCCGCCCACCGCGCCACGCCCATGCCGGGCCGCACCCTCACCCAGCACGCCGTCCCCACCACCTTCGGCCTCAAGGCGGCGGGCTGGCGCTCGCTGGTGTTGGACGCCCGCGACCGGCTCACCGCCCTGCGCCCGGTCGCCCAACTGGGCGGTGCGGCGGGCACACTGGCCGCCTTCGACGACGGCATCCCGCTGCTGGCCCGCTTCGCGGCGGAAACCGGCCTCGCCGAACCCGACCTGCCGTGGCACACCCTCCGCACCCCCATCGCCGACCTGGGCTCCACGCTCGCCTTCACCGTCGGCGCGCTGGGCAAGATGGCCGCCGATGTGCTGGTCCTGTCCCGTACGGAGATCGGCGAGGTGGCGGAGGGGTCGGGCGGTGGCTCGTCCGCGATGCCGCACAAGTCCAACCCGGTGCGCGCCACCCTCATCGCCTCCGCCGCCCGCCAGGCTCCCGGCCTCGCCGCCACGCTGCTCGGCGCGCTCGCCGCCGAGGACGAACGCCCCGGCGGGGCGTGGCACGCCGAGTGGCAGCCCCTGCGGGACCTGCTGCGGCTGGCGGGCGGCGGCGCCCGCGACGCCGCGGAACTCGCCTCCGGCCTGCGGGTCTTCCCCGACCGCATGGCCGCGAACCTGCACCTGACGGACGGCCTGATCGTGAGCGAACGGCTCATCGCGGCCCTCACGCCGACGCTTGGCCGCGCGGGCGCGAAGCGGCTCCTGACGGAGGCGGCGCGGGATGGCAGGCCGCTGTCCGAAGCCCTGTCGGACGCGCTGCCCCCCGGCCGCCTACGCGACCTGACCGACCCCACCACCTACGTGGGCGAGGCCCCCACCCTGGTAGACCGCGCCCTACGCCGCGATGCGTAACGCCTGGCGGCGGGCCTGTCCCCACCCCGCCCCTTCCCGAACCGGGGCTCCGCCCCAAACCCCGCTCCTCAAACGCCGGAGGGGCTGGACGGTTGTGGGCAATCGTTCCGCCAGGGCGGAACGGGTGGGCACAACCCACCCACCGGCCCGCACCCGGCGACGAGACCCCAGGCGCACCCACCCGCGCCCGCACCCCGCAGCGCCCTTGGTTCGGGAAGGGGCGGGGTGGGGAACAAACACCGGCCGCAACCAACCCACCGCACCCCCCGGAGAGCGAACCCCATGACCCCGCACCACCTCCACACCACCCTGGACGGCCCCACCACCGCCCCACCCCTCATCCTCGGCCCCTCCATCGGCACATCCCTCGCCGTCTGGGAACCCCAACTCCCCGCCCTCGCCCGCACCCACCGCACCCTGCGCTGGGACCTCCCGGGCCACGGCGGCTCGCCAGCCACCGCGCTCCCCCACGACGGCAGCGCCACCGTCGCCGACCTCGCCGCACTCGTGCTGCGAAGCGCCGACGCCCACGGCTGGGACCGCTTCGCCTACGCGGGGATCTCCATCGGCGGCGCCGTCGGACTCCACCTCGCCGCGCACCACCCCGACCGCATCTCATCCCTCGCAGTCGTCTGCTCCTCGGCCCACTTCGCCGAGCCCCCCGTCTGGCGGGACCGGGCGAAGCTCGTGCGCGAGCAAGGAACAGAGGTGATGGTGGCGAGCCGCCCAGGGCTCTGGTTCTCGCACGCGTTCGCCGACACCCCCCGCGGCCGCGCCCTGCTCCAGGACCTGCGCGACACCGACCCCGCCGGGTACGCGGCCTGCTGCGACGTCCTCGCCGACTACGACGTACGCACCGCGCTCCCCTCCATCACCGCCCCCACCCTGATCATCGCGGGCCGCGACGACCCGGCCACCCCTCCCCCGCACGCCCGCGAGATCGCGGACGCGGTCCAGGGCGCGAGCCTGGTGGAGGTCGCCCACGCGGCCCACCTCGCCGGGGTGGAGTGCCCGGAGGCGGTCACCTCCGCGCTGGTCACCCACTTCACGAACACGAACACGAGCACGAACACGAGCACGAACACGAAGACGGCCACCGACGATGCCTCCCGCCACACCGCCGGAATGGCCGTCCGCCGCGCCGTCCTCGGCGACGCCCACGTGGACCGCGCGGTGGCCCGTACGACCCCGTTCACCGCCCGCTTCCAGGACTTCATCACCCGCTACGCCTGGGGCGAGATCTGGACCGGCGACGGCCTGGACCGCCGGATGCGCAGCGCCATCACCCTCACCGCGCTCATCGCCCACGGCCACGACACCGAACTGGCCATGCACATCCGCTCCGCGCTCACCAACGGCCTCACCCGCGACGAAATCGGCGAAGTGCTGCTGCAGAGCGCGATCTACTGCGGCGTCCCGGCGGCCAACTCCGCGTTCGCGACCGCCCAGCGCGTCTTCGACGAGATCGACAGCCAAGGCAGCCAAGGCACCCGGGAAGGCTGATATACGGCCGCAACCAATCTGTCGTAATCCCGCCCCATCATTGATCGTTGAGTCTGACGGCGACGCAGAGTCAAGGACATCGAGGGGGCGGCGACATGTCCATCAGCCGTAGGAGACTGCTCGGCACCGGCGGCGGGCTCGTCCTGGCCGGGGCGGCGGGCGCGGGGTGCGGGTCCAACACCGGGCGGGGCGGGGACGACGGAAACGGCAAGCCGACCCTGTCGCAGTGGTACCACCAGTACGGCGAACCCGGCACCGAGCAAGCCGTGAAGCGCTACGCGGACGCCTTCGACGACGCACACGTCGAGGTCCAGTGGCGGCCGGGCAACTACGACCAGCAGACGGCCGCCGCCCTGCTCACCACATCCGGGCCGGACGTCTTCGAGGTCAACGGGCCGACGCTGGACCAGATCCACGGCGGGCAGGTGGTCGATCTGACGGACCTCCTCAAGGAGGCGAAGGACGACATCAATCCGGCCGTCCTCGCGCCCAAGACCTACGAGGGCAAGGTCTGGGCCATCCCGCAAGTGGTCGACATGCAGCTCCTCTACTACCGCACCAGCATGCTGGAGGACGCCGGGGTGGAGCCGCCCCGCACCCTGGACGCGCTGGTCGACGCGGCGAAGAAGCTGACCACGAGAGACGTCAAGGGGCTGTTCCTGGGCAACGACGGCGGCCCCGGCGTCCTCGGCGGGACGCCGCTGCACGCCGCCGGTCTGGAGCTGATCACCGAGGACGGAAAGGTCGGCTTCGACGACCCGGCCGCCGCCCGCGCGCTCGGCAAGGTGCGCCAGCTGTACGCGGAGAAGTCGCTGCTGCTGGGGGCGCCTTCGGACTGGTCGGACCCGGCCGCGTTCACCCAGGGGCTGACGGCCATGCAGTGGTCGGGACTCTGGGCACTGCCGCAGGTCAAGAAAGCGCTGGGGGACGACTTCGGGGTGCTGCCGTTCCCCCAGGAGGGCGCGCACGGGAGGCCCGCGGTGCCGGTGGGGGCGTACGGGGCGGCGGTGAGCGCCCGCAGCCAGCACAAGGAGCTGGCGAAGGCGTTCGTGAAGTGGCTGTGGGTGGAGAAGACGGAGTACCAGGAGGACTTCGCGCTCACCTACGGCTTCCACATCCCGGCCCGGATCTCGCTCGCGCAGAAGGCCGCCAAGCTGCGGCAGGGCGCGGCGGGCGAAGCGGTGCGGTTCGCCACCGAGCACGGCCACGCCGAGCCGCTGCTGTGGACACCGGCGAGCAAGGTGGCGTACCAGGACGCGCTGAGCCGCGTCATCAAGGGCGGCGCGAACCCGGAGAGCGAGCTGCGGACGGTGGTCCGTAAGACGGCGGCGGAGCTGCGCCGCGTACAGAACCCGCAGAAGAAGCGCTGATGCCCACCCGGTTGACCGGGCGTCAGCACCGCACGCTCTGGTTCTGGATCTTCGTCGGCCCCTTCGCCCTCGGCCTGACCCTCTTCACCTACGTCCCGCTCGCCTGGAGCGCCTACCTCAGCTTCTTCGACGCGCACAACACGGTCTCGCCGACCCGCTTCGTCGGCCTCGACAACTACACGGCGATGCTGCGCGACGACGCGTTCACCGGCAGCCTGGTGACGTTCCTGGTCTTCACGGCCTTCATCGTCCCGGCGACCTACGTCCTCTCGCTCTCCCTCGCGCTGATGGTGAACCGGCTGCCGAGGGCGCAGGCGTTCTTCCGGTCGGTGTTCTTCCTTCCCGTGGCGTGCAGTTATGTCGTGGCGGCGCTGATCTGGAAGATGTCGATCTTCAACGGGGTGCGGTTCGGGCTGGCCAACACCGTCCTCGGCTGGTTCGGCGCCGATCAGATCGCCTGGCTGTCGACCACAGAGCCGCCCTGGTACTGGCTGGTGATCGTCACCGTGCGGCTGTGGCTCCAGGCGGGCTTCTACATGGTGCTGTTCCTGGCCGGGCTGCAGCGCGTCTCGCCGCGGCTGTACGAGGCGGCCGCCGTGGACGGGGCGCGACCGGGGTGGCAGGTGTTCCGGCACATCACGTTTCCGCAGCTGCGGGCGACATCGGTCGCGGTGGTGCTGCTGTTGGTGATCAACGCGTTCCAGGCGTTCGACGAGTTCTACAACCTGCTGGCCGACTCGCGCGGCTATCCGCCGTACGCCCGCCCGCCGCTGGTCTACCTCTACTACACGGCGCTCGGGCAGGGGCAGAACCTGGGCCTCGGCAGCGCGGGCGCGGTGATCCTGGCGCTGATCATCGCGGTGGTGACGGTGATCCAGGCGCGCTGGTTCGGCCTGGGCCGGAAGGAGGACTGATGCGCCCCCGCCAACAGAACACAGGTGACCTACGGGACGCCCTGGTCACCGTAGGACGCGCGGTCCGGCTGCTCCTCCTGATCGCCCTCGCGCTGCTGTTCCTGATCCCGTTCTATCTCCTCGTACGCAACGGCCTGTCCAGCGAGGCGGACATCACCTCGCCCGGCTGGACGCTCTTCCCCACTGAGCTGCACTGGTCGAACGTCAGCGAGCTGTTCGACGACCCCAACGTGCCGATGGCGCACGCGCTGCTCAACTCCTCCCTGATCGCCGTCCTCACCACCCTCGGCACCGTGCTGCTCGCCTCACTCGCCGGGTACGGGCTGGCCCGCATCCCGTACGCTCACGCCGACGCCGTCTTCTACTGGATCCTGGGCACCCTCATGGTCCCGGCCGCGGTCACCTTCGTACCGAGCTTCGTGCTGGTCAGCTCGCTGGGCTGGATCTCCACGTTGCGCGGCCTCGTCGTCCCGACGCTGTTCAGCGCGGTCGCGGCGTTCATCTTCCGCCAGTACTTCCTGGGCTTCCCGAGGGAGCTGGAGGACGCGGCGCGGGTGGACGGGCTCGGCTACTGGCGTACGTACTGGCTGGTCGTGGTGCCGAACGCGCGGCCGGTCTTCGCGGCGGTCGGCACGATCGTCTTCATCGGCGCCTGGAACGCCTTCCTGTGGCCGCTGGTCATCGGCCAGGACCGGGAGGCGTGGACGGTCCAGGTCGCGCTGTCGACGTTCACCACGGCTCAGAGCGTCAACCTCCACGAGCTGTTCGTGGCGGCCGCGGTGTCGATCGTGCCGCTGCTGGTCGTCTTTCTCTTCCTCCAGCGCTACATCGTCGCGGGCGTCGAGCGTTCCGGCATCGACGACTGACGCCCCACACCCCGCGACGGCGCCACCGGGACGCCGCCGCGCAGCAGGGCGGCGCCCAGCGGGGTGAGCGTGTGCAGGACGGCGCCGCCCTGGCGCAGCGTGTGGACGAGCCCGGCCTCGCGCAGCACACTGGCGTGCTGGCTGGCCGAGGCGAGCGATACGCCGACCCGGCGGGCGAGTTCGCTCGTCGTACAGCCGCCGCCGACCTCCAGCAGCACCGCCGAGCGGGTGTGCCCGACGAGCTTGCCGAGCGACTTGGTCTGCCCCGGCGCGGCGGGCGCGGCGACCGCTGGCACTCCGGCCCGCGGCGGGGCCGGGACACCGCTCCGGGCGTGCTCGACGGGGTAGACCAGGACCGGGGTCAACTCCGGGTTGAGGTAGGTCACCGGCGTTCTGCGACAGAAGAACGAGGGCAGCAGCAACAGCCCCCGGCCGCGCAGCTCCAGGTCCCGGTCGACGGGATAGTCCACCTCCAGCACGGGCGCCCGCCAGCGCATGGTCGGCGGCAGCGAGGCCAGCAGCCCGTCGGCGCCCCCGTCGAGCAGGGCCCGGCCGCGGGCCGCCCTGTCCGCCTCGATACGGGCCTGGATATGCGGCCAGTACGGTGCGACGACGGCCTCGTGATAGGAGCGCAGCACGCCCACCAGCCGGTCCAGCGGCCGCCGTTCGCCCTGCGCCAGGCCGCGTATCCACCCCGGGAGGGTCCGGGCGGAGGGCAGCCGCTCGATTTCGGAGTGCAGGCGCTCGGCGGGGGTCGCGTGCAGCGCGTCCATGGCGGCATCGCACCCGATTACGCCTTCGGCGGGCGTCAGGAAGTCGGGGAAATAGCCCCGCGACGGAATGAGCGGCGCCAGCAGCCTGCCTTCGCCGTTGAGTCGGTTACGCGCCTCCGAGCGCCATTCCCCGTATACGGTCTCGGCACGGTTCTCGCGCAACCGGTGGAAACTTAAAACGGTCTCCCAGAGCGCGTCCGGGCGGACTGCCATCCGCAGCCGGGCCAGATCGAGTTCACTGAAATGAACACGTAGCACCAGACCCTCACAAGTGACATGGTGACCGGCCCCCCGACCACCGTTGAGTATGCACGGTGGCACGGTCAGTGACCACGCCCTTTTGGCCAGATGTGAAAGGGGCAGCGCTACGACCCGTCCAAGAGGAAAGCTGTTCTCCGGGAAAACCGGACGCGCCGGGGAAACACCACCGACGTCCGTCCGTAATTCAACAGGCGGTGCTCTGGGCCGTATTGCTCGTTCCCGTGGGGGGTGACGAGTGTGCGACGGCGACAGGGCACTTGTTGCCGCCCGATCCGATGCCGGGCGGCAACGGCTCCCGTGGGGGGAGTGAGAGGGGGCGGCACCTCCGCACAAAGGTGCCGTCCCTTCAGCCGTCCCCTCAGCGGTTACTCCCTACGAGACGCGGGACGGTCTCGCTAGCCTGCTCCGCATGCCCGACAACACCACGCCCGCACGGCGCGACGACCGGCCCGAGGAGTCCCGGCGCGCGCGCCTGAGCCGGACGTTCGACGAGGACGCGGAGCTGTACGACCGGGCCCGGCCCGGATATCCGCCGGAGCTGTACGACGACCTCGCGGAACTCGCGGGCGCCCGCCCCGGCAGCCGCGTCCTGGAGGTGGGCTGCGGGACCGGGCAGGCGACGGTGCCGCTGGCCGGTCGGGGCTGCCGGATCACGGCCGTCGAGGCGGGCCCGCACATGGCCGCCGTCGCCCGCCGCAACCTGGCCGGCGCCGGAGCGGTGGAGGTGGTGACGGCGGAGTTCGAGGGCTGGCCACTGCCACCGGAGCCGTTCGACGCGGTCGTCTCGGCGACGGCGTTCCACTGGATCGACCCGGCGGTACGGATCACCAAGGCCGCCGACGCGCTGCGCCCGGGCGGCGCGCTCGCCGTGGTGCGCGGCCAGCATGTGCGGGGCGGCACCGAGGAGTTCTTCGTCGAGGTCCAGCGCTGCTACGAGCGTTTCGACCCGGAGACCCCACCCGGCCTGCGCCCGCCCGAGGCCGCCGGCATCGACGGCTCGGACCACGCGGCGGAGGTGGCCCGAAGCGGCCGGTTCGGCCCCACGGCCTTCCGCCGCTACGAGCAGGACCTCACGTACACGACGTCGGACTACCTGGACCTGCTGCGCACCTACTCCGGCCACCGGGCCCTCCCGGAGGCCGCCAGGAACGGGCTGCTGGGGTGTATCGCGGCCCTGATCGACGGGCGGTACGGGGGCAGGGTGACCAAGCGCTACCTCATCGAGCTGGGCGTGTCCCACCGGCGGTGACACCACCTGACGCAGGTGAAGGGGGCGGCACCTCCGCACAAGGTGCCGCCCCCTTTGAGATCCGGGGCCGTTGCCGGGTGAGGGTGGGTGATCCCCGGCCGGGCCCCGGTGGCCTTATCGGCCCGCCGTCAGCGCCCGTTGGCCGCCGCGCGGCCCGACTCCAGGCGGGCTACGGGGATGCGGAACGGGGAGCAGGAGACGTAGTCCAGGCCCACCTCGTGGAAGAAGTGGACGGACTCCGGGTCGCCGCCGTGCTCCCCGCAGACGCCGAGCTTGAGGTCGGGGCGGGTGGCCCGTCCGGCCTGGGCGGCGGCGCGGACCAGGGAGCCGACGCCGTCCTTGTCGATCGTTTCGAAGGGGCTGACGCCGAAGATGCCCTTCTCCAGGTACGCGGTGAAGAAGCTGCCCTCGACGTCGTCGCGGGAGAAGCCCCACACGGTCTGGGTGAGGTCGTTGGTGCCGAAGGAGAAGAAGTCGGCGGACTCGGCGATCTGAGCGGCGGTCAGCGCGGCCCTGGGCAGCTCGATCATGGTGCCGAGGGAGAGCTTGAGGTCCACGCCGTGGGCGCGCTCGACCTCGGCGATGACCTGCTCGGCCTCCTCGCGGACGATCTCCAGCTCCTGGACGGTGCCCACGAGCGGAATCATGATCTCGGCGCGCGGGTCGCCCTTGGCGTTCCGGCGGGCGGCGGCGGCCTCGGCGATGGCCCGGACCTGCATGGCGAACAGGCCGGGGATGACGAGGCCGAGGCGTACGCCGCGCAGGCCCAGCATCGGGTTCTGCTCGTGCAGCCGGTGGACGGCCTGGAGCAGCCGCAGGTCGTTCTCGTTGTGGTCCTTGCGGGACTCGGCGAGCGCGACGCGCACCGACAGCTCGGTGATGTCGGGCAGGAACTCGTGCAGCGGCGGGTCGAGCAGCCGGACGGTGACGGGCAGCCCGTCCATCGCCTCGAACAGCTCCACGAAGTCCTTCTTCTGGAGCGGCAGCAGCTCGCCGAGGGCGGCGTCGCGCTCCTCCTCGCCGTGGGCGAGGATCAACCGCTCGACCATCTCGCGGCGCTCACCGAGGAACATGTGCTCGGTGCGGCACAGCCCGATGCCCTGGGCACCGAAGCGGCGGGCGCGGGCGGCGTCCTCGGCGTTGTCCGCGTTGGCCCGTACCCGCAGGCGGCGGACCCGGTCCGCGTACGCCATGATCCGGTGGACGGCGCCGATCAGTTCGTCGGCGTCGTCGGCGCCCGCGTGCATCCGGCCCTCGAAGTACTCGACCACCGGGGACGGGACGACCGGGACCTCGCCGAGGTAGACCTTGCCGGAGGAGCCGTCGATCGAGACGACGTCGCCCTCCTCGATGACCAGGTCGTCCTTGCCGTCCGCGCTCGGCACGATCATGCGGCGGCGCTTGGTGTCGACCTCCAGGTCCTCGGCGCCGCACACACAGGTCTTGCCCATGCCGCGGGCGACGACGGCGGCGTGCGAGGTCTTGCCGCCGCGCGAGGTGAGGATGCCCTCGGCGGCGATCATGCCGTCCAGGTCGTCGGGGTTGGTCTCGCGGCGGATGAGGATGACCTTCTCACCGGAGCGGGACCACTTGACGGCGGTGTACGAGTCGAAGACGGCCTTGCCGACGGCGGCGCCCGGGGAGGCGGCGATGCCGCGCCCGATCTTCCGTACGGCGTCGCTCGCCGCGGCCTCGTCGTCGAAGCGCGGGAACATCAGCTGCGCGAGCTGCGCGCCGTTGACCCGGCGCAGCGCCTCGGCCTCGTCGATCAGGCCCTGGTCGACCAGCTGGGTGGCGATCCGGAAGGCGGCACCGGCGGTGCGCTTGCCGACCCGGGTCTGGAGCATCCACAGTTTGCCGCGCTCGATGGTGAACTCGATGTCGCACAGGTCCTTGTAGTGCGTTTCGAGCGTTTCCATGATCTGCATCAGCTCGTCGTACGAGCGCTTGTCGATCTGCTCCAGGTCGGCGAGCGGGACGGTGTTGCGGATGCCCGCGACGACGTCCTCGCCCTGGGCGTTCTGCAGGTAGTCGCCGTAGACGCCCTGGTGGCCGCTGGCCGGGTCGCGGGTGAAGGCGACGCCGGTGCCGGAGTCAGGGCCGAGGTTGCCGAAGACCATGGAGCAGATGTTGACCGCGGTGCCCAGGTCGTGCGGGATGCGCTCCTGGCGGCGGTAGAGCTTGGCGCGGTCGCCGTTCCAGGAGTCGAAGACGGCCCGTACGGCGAGGTCCATCTGCTCGCGCGGCTCCTGCGGGAAGCTGCGACCGGTCTCCTGGGAGACGATCCCCTTGAACTCGGTGACCAGCTTCTTGAGGTCGGCCGCGTCGAGGTCGATGTCGACGGTGACGCCCTTGGCCTGCTTGGCCGCGTCGATGGCCTCCTCGAAGAGGTCGCCGTTCACGCCCAGCACGGTCTTGCCGAACATCTGGATCAGGCGGCGGTAGGAGTCCCAGGCGAACCGGTCGTCGCCCGCCTGCGCGGCGAGCCCGGCGACGGACTCGTCGGAGAGGCCGATGTTGAGGACGGTGTCCATCATCCCGGGCATCGAGAACTTCGCGCCGGAGCGTACGGATACCAGGAGCGGGTCGTCGGCCTGGCCGAGCTTCTTGCCCATCTTCCCTTCGAGGGCTTCGAGGTGCGCACTCACCTCGTCGCGGAGGGCCGCGGGCTCGGTACCGCTGTCGAGGTAGACCTTGCACGCCTCGGTGGTGATGGTGAATCCCGGTGGCACGGGGAGACCGAGATTGGTCATCTCGGCGAGGTTCGCTCCCTTCCCGCCGAGGAGGTCCTTGAGATCCTTGTTGCCCTCGGTGAAGTCGTAAACGAACTTCTGCTGATCTTGTGTTTCCGGCACGGGACTCGATCTCCTCGGCTCGGCTGCCCTGACGGCGGGGAGCGTACCCAGATCGAAGGCTCCTGAGTATGTCCACTCCACCGTCATCGGGCTGTAACCACCCGCCTGCCACGTGTTCGAAAGTGCGCTGCGAAAGGGAGTGGCGCGGGTCACTCCTTCAAGAGTCGAACACATGCACACGCCACGCATATGAAGCGACGGCCATTCACTACCCTCCGTTAGCCCTGGTTCGAGGACTCGAACATCGAGAGCATGGCACTGAGTGCCATGCATTGAGGAGATGAGCACAGCGGACGACCACCGAACCCCCTCCATTCTTCCGCTCATCTGAGCGAGGGGGTGATCAGAGTGGCGAGAATCACCCCCCTCCAGGGTGCCTCATCTCACTCCTTGGACCTAACGAGAGGGGGCTCGCTCAGATGAGCGATTCGCAGGTGAGCGGCGTCGCGGGCCCGGTATCGTGCCGTCATAGGCGATGACGAGGAGGGCCCGTGACCAGCGCCCGGCCCGCGCTCGCGCAGGTGGTGCCCGGCGCGCGGCGCGTCCTCGACGAGAACTGGACCGGCTCCTCCACGGTCCCCTCGCGCGGTCTGTATCCACACCAGTGGAGCTGGGATTCGGCGTTCATCGCGATCGGATCGCGTCATCTTTCGGTACGCCGCGCCCAGCGGGAGCTGGAAACCCTGCTCACGGCCCAGTGGAGCGATGGACGCGTCCCCCACATCGTGTACAACCCGGCGGTGCCGCCGGGCGCTTACTTCCCCGGCCCGGACTTCTGGCGCCCGTCCCCAGGGGGTAGCGGCGCCCCTCCCGGCGTCGCGACCTCCGGGATCATCCAGCCCCCGGTGCACGCGCTCGCCTGTCTGCTCGTCCACCGCGCCGACCCGCGCGCCTCGGCGCGGTCCGGCTTCCTGGCCCGTACGTACCCCCGGCTCGCCGCCTGGCACCGCTATCTGACCGACCGGCGTGACCTGGGCGGCGGCGGGCTGGTGTCGGTGGTCCATCCCTGGGAGCCGGGCATGGACAACAGCCCCTGCTGGGACGCCCCGCTGGCCCGCGTCGAGCCCGTCCCGCCGGAGAAGTTCCGCCGCGCCGACCTCGACCACGGCGCGGCCGCCGACCGTCCGACCGATCTGGACTACGGGCGCTACGTACGGCTCGCGGCGGACTACCGGGACGGGGGCTACGAGGACCGCCCCGGCACCCACGCCTTCGCCGTCGAGGACCCCGGCGTCAACGCCCTGCTCATCGCCTCCGAACACGCCCTGGCCGAGATCGCGCGGCACCTCGGCGCGGACCCCCGGCCGCACCGCGCCCGGGCCGCCCGTCTGACGGCCGCCCTGCTGGACCGCCTCTGGGACCCGGCCGCCGGGCTTTTCCTGTGCCGCGATGGGGTGGGCGGCGGCCTGATCCCCGAGCGGAGCGCGGCGGGACTGCTGCCGCTGCTCGTCCCGGAGCTGCCCCGGGCCACGGTCGGCGCGCTGCTCCGTACGGCCGCGGGCGAGCACTTCGGGCTGGGCACCTCGGTGCGCCTGGTGCCCAGCTACGACCTGCGCGGCCACGCCTTCGACCCGTCCCGCTACTGGCGCGGCCCCGCCTGGTTCAACGTCAACTGGCTGCTGGAGCGCGGCCTGCGGCTCCACGGCGCGGTGGACGAGGCGGACGCGCTGCGGGACGCCGCCCTGGAGGCGGCCGCCGCGACCGGGTTCGCCGAGTACGTCGACCCGTACACGGAGGAGGCGCGCGGCACCCGGGACTTCAGCTGGACGGCGGCGCTGGCCCTGGACCTGGCGGTCGGCTCACTCCCCTGACGGCTCACTCCCCTGACGGCTCGCTCCCCTGACGGCTCAGCCGCCCGAGGTGTCCAGCTCCGCGTCCGCCGTCACGCCCGCGCAGTCGTACGGGTCCGCCAGCCAGCCGTCCGGGAGCACCACACGGTTGCGGCCGGAGGTGCGGCCGCGGGGGCCGTCGGCGCCGGGCGGCCACTCCTGGTCCAGGTCAAGGCCGGCCAGCAGCTCGTCCAGCTCGGCCAGGGACGAGGTGATCGCGAGCCGCTTGCGCATCTCGGAGCCGACCGAGAAGCCCTTGGTGTACCAGGCGACGTGCTTACGGAAGTCGATCACGCCGCGCTCCTCGTCCTCCAGCCACTGGGCGAGCAGCTCGGCGTGGCGGCGCATCACCGCGGCGACCTCCTTCAGCGTGGGCCGGACGGAACCGGCACCGCCGCCCGGTTCGAACGCCGCGACCAGGTCGCCGAAGAGCCACGGCCGCCCCAGGCAGCCGCGCCCGACGACCACGCCGTCGCATCCGGTGCGGCTCATCATCCGCACCGCGTCGTCGGCGGACCAGATGTCGCCGTTGCCCAGCACCGGGATCTCGGGGACGGTCTCCTTGAGCCGCGCGATGGCGTCCCAGTCCGCCGTGCCGCCGTAGTGCTGGGCGGCGGTGCGACCGTGCAGCGCGATCGCGGTGACGCCCTCCTCGACCGCGATCCGGCCCGCGTCGAGATAGGTGATGTGGTCGTCGTCGATGCCCTTGCGCATCTTCATGGTCACCGGCAGCGGACCGGCGCCCGTCACGGCCTCGCGCAGGATCGCGCGCAGCAGGTTCCGCTTGTACGGGAGCGCCGAGCCGCCGCCCTTACGGGTCACCTTGGGGACCGGGCAGCCGAAGTTGAGGTCGATGTGATCGGCCAGGTCCTCGTCCACGATCATCCGTACGGCCTTGCCGACGGTCACCGGGTCAACCCCGTACAGCTGGATGGAGCGCGGCTTCTCGGTGCCGTCGAAGTGGATCAGCCGCATGGTCTTGGCGTCCCGCTCGACCAGCGCGCGAGTCGTGATCATCTCGCTGACGAAGAGCCCCTTGCCGCCGCTGAACTCCCGGCACAGGGTGCGGAACGGCGCGTTGGTGATCCCGGCCATCGGCGCGAGGACGACCGGTGGCTGGACCGTGTGCGGGCCGATCTGCAGCTGTGTCTGGGTCATGGGTGAGCTTCCTCGCGGTGCGGGTAGGACGTTCGTATGGGCGGCCGTACCGGGTCGTCGTACGCGTCGTCGTGGGTGTCGCCACGCGCGGCGTCGTACGGACCGGACCTCTCATTGTCCCGCACCCGCGCAGAGGATCGGCCGGGCGGTTCATACGGCCGTACCCCCGACATCGTTGTAGCGTTCAACCATGCCTGAGCTGAGCTATAGGCGGCGCATGCTCGTGCTGGCGATCTGCTGCATGAGCCTGCTGATCGTCAGCCTCGACAACACCGTGCTGAACGTCGCCCTGCCCTCGATGCGCAGCGATCTCAACGCCTCCGTCTCCGGGATGCAGTGGACGATCGACGCGTACACGCTCGTCCTCGCCGCGCTGCTGATGCTCGCCGGGTCGACGGCCGACCGGATCGGGCGCAAGCGCGTCTTCCAGACCGGGCTGGTGATCTTCACCCTCGGCTCTGCGCTGTGCAGCCTCGCGCCCAACCTGGGGGCGCTGGTCGGCTTCCGCATGGTGCAGGCCATCGGCGGTTCGATGCTCAACCCGGTGGCCATGTCGATCATCACCAACACCTTCACCGAGCCCCGGGAGCGGGCCCGGGCGATCGGGGTGTGGGGCGGGGTCGTCGGCATCAGCATGGCGGCCGGACCGATCGTCGGCGGGGTGCTGGTGGAGTCGATCGGCTGGCGCTCGATCTTCTGGATAAACCTTCCGGTCGGGCTCGCGGCGATGGCACTGACCGCCCGCTTCGTACCGGAGTCGCGGGCTCCGAAGCCCCGCAGGCCCGACCCCATCGGCCAGCTGCTGGTCATCACCGTCCTCGGCTGCCTGACGTACGCCATCATCGAGGCGCCGGGGCACGGCTGGGACTCGCCGCTGATCACCACCTGCGCGACGGTCGCCGTCATCGGGCTGGTCGCGCTGATCCGCTACGAGCGGCGGCGCGCCGAACCGCTCATCGATGTGCGCTTCTTCCACAGCGCCCCCTTCAGCGGGGCGACGGTCATCGCGGTGAGCGCGTTCGCGGCGCTCGGCGGCTTCCTCTTCCTGAACACGCTCTATCTGCAGGACGTCCGCGGGCTCGACGCCCTGCACGCCGGGCTGTGGATGCTGCCGATGGCGTTCATGTGCTTCATCTGCGCGCCCCTGTCCGGGCGGCTGGTGGGCCACGGCGGGCCCCGGCTGCCGCTGCTGCTGGCCGGGGTGACGATGGCGGCCAGCGGGGTGCTGTTCGCGGTCTTCGACGCCCAGTCCACCAATGTGCTGCTGCTGATCGGCTATGTGCTGTTCGGTATCGGATTCGGCCTGGTCAACGCGCCCATCACCAATACGGCGGTCTCCGGGATGCCCCGTTCGCAGGCCGGGGTCGCCTCCGCCGTCGCCTCCACCAGCCGCCAGGTGGGCCAGTCGCTGGGGGTCGCGGTGATCGGCGCCGTGCTGGCGGCGGGCGCGGCGGCCGGGGCGGCGGACGCGGTGCCGGGCCACAAGGCCTCGGCCGCTGCCGCCGCCGCGTTCGTGGACGCCGCCCGGCCCGCCTGGTGGATCATCGCGGGCTGCGGTGCCGCCATCCTGCTGCTGGGCGCTCTGACCACCGGCCGCTGGGCGCTGGCCACCACGAAGCACGCCGCCGCGCTGTTCGAGGAGGGCGGGCCGACGGGTCAGACCTCGGCCAGTTCGAGCGCGAGGGCGTGAAGCCGGTCCAGGCGCTCACGGGACTCCTCGTCCGCCGGGGTGTACGTGAGCAGCTTGGGCCCGTCGTTGGGGCCGGTCCACAGGCTGGTCGAGGTCAGCCGCACGACGCCCACCTTCGACTGCCGGAAGACCTTGATCCGGTCGCCGGGCCGCACCACCTCATGGCGCGCCCAGATCTCCCGGAACTCCGGTGAGGCCTCCTCCAGCCGCCTCAGCATCGCCTTCCACGCGGGCTCGGCGACGTGTTCGGCCATCGCGGCGCGGAACTTGGCGGCCATCAGCCGGGTCGTCTCCTCCCGCTCGACCAGGCTCGCCCGCCACTCGTCGTTGGTGAAGGCCAGCCACATGCAATTGCGGTCCTCCGGCGGCAGCGCGTCCAGATCGCACATCAGCAGCCGGTAGGAGCGGTTGTACGCGAGGAGGTCGAACCGGGCGTTCTGTACGCACGCCGGGAACGGCTCCAGCTGCTCCAGCATCACCTGGAGCGACTGCGACACCCCGGAGCACTCGTTCGCGGGGCTCGGATCGACCTGCCCGGCGAGGACGAAGAGATGGGCGCGCTCGCTGCGGTCCAGGAGCAGCGCGCGGGCGATGGCGTCGAGGACCTGCACCGAGACATGGATGTCCCGGGCCTGCTCCAGCCAGGTGTACCAGGTGACGCCCACCGTGGAGAGCTGGGCGACCTCCTCGCGGCGCAGCCCGGGGGTCCGCCGGCGGCGGCCGCGGGGCAGCCCGACCTGCTCGGGGGTGATCCGCTCGCGGCGGCTGCGCAGAAAGGCCGCAAGCTCGGTCCGCCTGATGTCGGCCCCGCCGCCGACCGTGGCACCGGTGGCACCCGTCACACCCGTGGCCCCCGTGGCACTCTGCACCGTGATGGTCATGGCTCCAGAGTGCCTCACGGGCTCATCCGGTTGCCAGGTACTTCTTGTACCAGGATAAAGACACTCTGGTACCCGTCTCAGCGAGGCGGGATCGTCGTGAGCGTGACCGAAACCGAGATCCCCACCAGAACCCTGGCCCCGGCCGCCCCGGCCGCCGGAGGCAACCCCGCCCGGGGTGCCGCCGCGACGACGCCCGGCGGGGCACCGGGTGACCGTCTGAGCGGCCCCGGGCTGTTCACCCTGCTGCTCGGGGCGGCCCTCCCTCTGATCGACTTCTTCATCGTCAACGTGGCGCTGCCCACCATGGACCGCGACCTGGCCGCGGGCCCGGCCGTCCTGGAGCTGATCGTCGCGGGGTACGGCGTGGCCTACGCGGTGCTGCTGGTCCTCGGCGGACGGCTGGGCGACTCCTTCGGACGGCGCCGCCTCTTCCTCGCCGGAATGGCGGCCTTCGGGCTGACCTCGCTGGCCTGCGGGCTCGCCCCGGACGCCTGGACCCTGGTCGCGGCGCGCGTCGCGCAGGGCGCGGCGGCGGCGCTGATGCTGCCGCAGGTGCTCGCCACCATCCACGCCTCCACCAGCGGCTCGCACCGCGCCCGCGCGCTCAGCATGTACGGCGCGACGGCCGGTCTCGCCATGGTGGCGGGGCAGATCCTGGGCGGGCTGCTGGTGGCCGCGGACATCGCGGGCACCGGGTGGCGCGCGGTCTTCCTGGTCAACGTCCCGGTCGCGCTGATCGGCCTGGTGCTGGCGGTGCGTACGGTGCCCGAGACCCGCTCGGACCGGCCCGCGCCGGTGGATGTGCCCGGCACGGTCCTGCTGGGCGTCTCGCTGATCACACTGATGGTGCCGCTGACCGAGGGCCGGGCGGCAGGCTGGCCCCTGTGGACCTGGCTGCTGCTGGGCGCGTCCCCCTTCGCGGCCACCGCGTTCTACGTGATCGAGCGCCGCGCCGACCGGGCCGGGACCACTCCCCTGCTGCCACCGAGCCTGTTCGTGCTGCGCGGGGTGCGGCGCGGACTGCCCATTCTGGTGCCGTTCTCGATCGGCTTCGGCGGCTTCATGTTCGTCATCGCGGTCGCGCTGCAGCAGGGCCTGCGGTACGGGCCGATCGCGGCCGGCATGGCGCTGGCACCGATGGCCATCGCGTTCTTCGTGGCCTCGCTCATGGGGCCGCGTCTGGTCAGCCGGTACGGCAGCCGCGTGGTGACCACCGGCGGCCTGCTCCAGGCGGCGGGCCTCGGGCTGCTGATGCTGGCTGTGGCGCGCGACTGGCCGGACCTGTCCCTGGCCGGGCTGCTGCCGGGGGTCGCGCTGGCCGGTCTCGGGCAGGGACTGCAGCTGCCGGTGCTGATCCGGATCGTGCTGTCCGAGGTGCCGACCGAGCGGGCCGGGGTGGGCAGCGGCGTGATGGTCACGACTCAGCAGTCCTCGCTGGCCCTGGGCGTGGCCACGCTCGGCACGCTGTTCCTCGCGCTGGCACCGTCGATGGGCATGGGCGACGCGCTGGCGATCACGCTCGCGGCCCAGCTCGCGGCGGTCGCGCTGACGGTGGCGCTGAGCCTGCGGCTGCCGCGCGTGGTGGCCTGAGCGGGGGCCACGGGGGTCTATGGGGTGACAGACAGGTGATGGCAGGTACGCGGTGACAGGCATGCGATGACAGATATTGAAATCTGTCATCGCATCTGCCACGCTTGTCAGCGCATACCCGTTATCCCTCATCCCCGAGTCCCCGCAAGGAGCGCCACCATGCAGCTGCGCCAGCTCGGCACCACCGGTCCCCACGTCTCCGCACTCGGTCTCGGATGCATGGGCATGTCCGCCCTGTACGGCCCCGCCGACCGCGCCGAGTCCCTCGCCACCATCCACGCCGCGCTCGACGCCGGGATCACCCTGCTGGACACCGGCGACTTCTACGCCATGGGCCACAACGAACTGCTCATCAACGAGGCCCTGCGCGCCGCACCCGCAGCCCACCGCGAAAACGCCCTGCTCAGCGTGAAGTTCGGCGCACTGCGCGGCCCTGACGGCGCTTGGGCCGGCTACGACGGCCGCCCGGCCGCCGTCAAGAACTTCGCCGCCTACTCCCTCCAGCGCCTCGGCGCCGACCACATCGACGTCTACCGCATCGCCCGCGTCGACCCCGACGTCCCGATCGAGGAGACCGTGGGCGCCATCGCCGAGCTGGTCGAGGCCGGGTACGTACGGCACATCGGGCTCTCGGAGGCGGGCGCGGAGACCATACGCCGGGCCGCCGCCGTCGCCCCGATCTGCGATCTGCAGATCGAGTACTCCCTGATCTCCCGCGGCATCGAGGACGAGATCCTGCCGGTCTGCCGCGAGCTGGGCGTCGGCATCACCGCGTACGGCGTGCTCTCCCGCGGACTGATCAGTGGCCACTGGAGCCGGGACCGCAAGCTCGCCGACACCGACTTCCGCAGCTTCAGCCCGCGCTTCGGCGGCGAGAACATCGACCGCAACCTCAGCCTGGTCGAGGCCCTGCGCAAGGTCGCCGACGACAAGGGCATCAGCGTCGCGCAGACCGCCATCGCCTGGGTGCTCGCCCAGGGCCCCAAGCACGCCACGGCCATCGTCCCGCTGATCGGTTCCCGCACACGTGAGCAGCTGACCGAAGCGCTCGGCTCCCTGGACGCTACGCTCGACGCCGACGACCTGGCCGCGATCGAGGAGGCCGTTCCGGCTGGTGCCGCAGCGGGCGACCGCTACCGGGAGGCGCAAATGGCCTTCCTCGACAGCGAGAAGAAGAAGTAGGGACCCGATGCCGCCGCCCGAGACGCCCCTGACCCCCGACCGCGTCCTCGAAGCCACCGAGGACGTCCTGCGCCGCTACGGCCCGGCCAAGGCCACGGTCGTGGACGTCGCCCGCGCGCTCGGAGTCAGCCACGGCAGTGTCTACCGCCACTTCCGCACCAAGGCGGCCTTGCGCGAGGCGGTCACCGAGCGGTGGCTCGACCAGGCCCAGGACGAACTGTCCGCCATCGCTGACGCCAAGGGCCCGGCGGCCGACCGGCTGCGCGAGTGGCTGGCCACCCTCTTCGCCGCCAAGCGGGGCAAGGCGGGCGACGATCCGGAGCTGTTCGCCACCTATTTCTCCCTGGCCTCCGAGAACAGCTCCACCGTCGCCCGCCACATCGAGACGATGGTCGGCCACCTCACGAAAATCGTCGAAACCGGCATCGCGAACGGCGAGTTCAGGACGCCCGACGCCCGCAGAACAGCCCAGTCCCTCTGGTCGGCGACGGCCCACTTCCACGACCCGGTGTACGCCGGGGAGTGGTCGGCCCCGGACGTGGAGCTGGCCTTCGCCGACCTCTTCGAACTCCTGCTGAACGGCCTGCGGGCGTAGCCACCACGGTCACCGCCCGTCCGCAGACAGGGGGCGGGAGCTGGTGTCGATAGAAGACACTCGGGTGCGTTGTGGTGTGCGCGAGTGAGTAGCGACGACTGTGCGACGAGCTTGGGAAGCGAACTGGAGTACTTGCATCGCACGC
This sequence comes from Streptomyces sp. NPDC041200, assembly GCF_055591805.1. Classification (NCBI taxonomy): domain Bacteria; kingdom Bacillati; phylum Actinomycetota; class Actinomycetes; order Kitasatosporales; family Streptomycetaceae; genus Streptomyces; species Streptomyces sp. NPDC041200. The sequence continues at coordinate 708,691 of NZ_JBVIZF010000003.1, forward strand.
GTGACCTTCGCGGGTGGTGCTCGTTGGGTGTGGTGACGGGAGAAGTTCGGTCCGGGGGAGCGCGGAGTGGGCGGGTTGCGTGAGGTGGTGGCGCCGTTCGTGGTGCCCGGCCCGACCGGGGTGGCCATCCGCGCCAGTCTCAAGGGGCTGACCGGGCAGGACGAGAAGGTCCTGCGCCTAGTCGGTGACGTGCTGGGCTCCCTGGCCTCCCGGGACTGGAAGGCCCGCTGCGCGGCCGGGCTGGATCACGACAGTGACCAGTGGGCGCGGCGGAAGCTGGCTTTGACCGGGCAGTGCTCCTCGCGCTGGGCGGGCAGTATCACCCAGGCCACGCATGATCAGTGGGCGCTGGCCCGTCGCGGTCAGCTCGCACATATCCAGTCCCTTGAGGCCGGTGTCCTCACCATTGCTCGCCGGCTGTCGCTGCCGGTCGGGGCGAAGGGCTCTCGGGGCTTGCCGGGTGGTTACCGCTCCCGGCAGGAGTGGTTCGCCAAGTCCCGGCGCCTGCGCCTGCTGCAAGAGCGGCTGGAGCGGGAGCGGGCCGACCGTGAGGCCGGACGTGTGCGTGTGGTGCGGGGCGGCAAGAAGCTGCTGCGCAACCGGCACAACCTCCACGCCACCCAGCTGACCGAGGCCCAGTGGCGTGCACGGTGGGAAGCCAAGCGCTGGTTCCTCGCCGCCGACGGCGAATCAGGCAAGCGGTACGGGAACGAGACGATCCGCGTCAGCCCGGCCGGTGAGGTGAGCATCAAGCTTCCAGCTCCGCTGGCCGGGCTGGCGAACGCGCCCCGTGGCCGGTATGTGCTGGCGTGCCGGGTCGGTTTTCGGCACCGGGGCGAGGAGTGGGCTGACCGCATCACGGCCAACGGCGCCGTGGCGTACCGCATCCATTACGACGTGGAGCGTGACCGCTGGTACCTGACCGCCTCCTGGCAGATCCCTCCGGTCAGGACGGTACTGCTGGAGGCAGTCCGGTCCGGTGGCCTGATCGGTGTGGACACCAACGCCGACCACCTGGCCGCCTGGCGTCTGGACGCCCACGGCAACCCGGTCGGTGAACCGCGCCAGTTCGACTACGACCTGTCCGGCCGTGCATCGCACCGGGACGCGCAGGTGCGGCACGCCCTCATCCGCCTCCTGCGCTGGGCCCAACGTCGCGGGGTGGCCATCGCGGTCGAGGACCTCGATTTCGCAGCGGAGAAGACGCGCGAGAAGCACGGGCGCAGGAAGCGGTTCCGCAAGCTGATCTCCGGCATGCCCACCGCCAAGCTACGGGCACGACTGGCATCAATGGCCGCCGAACTCGGCATCACATGCCCGGCATGCGGGCCGTCCGGAACCACATCCGTGCCATGACCGCCGTCTACACCCCCGCCTGGCGTGGATCACCCGGGTACGCCCCGAGTCGGTACTGCTCGCCTCGGGGGTGGCGCTGGGCGCGGAACTGCCGCTGGCCGCGGTATGCGCGGCGCTCGCACTGGGCGTCCCACCGGGCGCCCCGCGGGTCAGCCCTGGGAGGCCGCCCACCACAGCATCACCGCGGCCGCCGCGAAGCACGCGAACATGATCAGCAGGGCCTGGCGGCGGGCCGCCGCGTCGGCCGTCATGCTCGGGGAGCCGAGGGCGCCGTGGGCCTGGGCGAGGTGGTCGAGGCCCTTGTGGCGGGCGCCGCCGTAGGTGATCTGTTCCTGCCAGTCACAGTGCAGGCAGCCGAGGAGTCGCCGCTGCCCCCGGCCGTAGCCATAGCTGACCTCGAAGACGGTGCCGTCCTCGCTGGTGGCGGTGATGTGGTGCGTCACGCTGCGCATGGTTGGTGAACCCCCGTTCCTGCCGAACCCCTGCCGAACCGAACCTGCCAAGCCGACGACGGGCTCCGGCGCCGCGGCATTCTATCCGCGGTGCCGGAGCCCGTCCTCGTGCTGTGCGTCCTGCCGTACGCGCTGGTCAGCAGCCGATCAGTCGGCCGCCCAGGTACGACTGGATCTGGTCGAGAGAGACCCGCTCCTGCTTCATCGTGTCGCGTTCGCGCACGGTTACGGCGTTGTCGTCGAGGGTGTCGAAGTCGACGGTGACGCAGAAGGGCGTGCCGATCTCGTCCTGACGGCGGTAGCGGCGGCCGATGGCGCCCGCGTCGTCGAACTCGATGTTCCAGTGCTTGCGCAGGTCGGCCGCGAGGCCCTTGGCCTTCGGGGAGAGCTGCGGGTTACGGGACAGCGGCAGCACCGCGACCTTGACCGGGGCGAGCCGCGGGTCGAGCCGCATCACGGTGCGCTTCTCCAGCTTGCCCTTGGCGTTGGGCGCCTCGTCCTCGATGTACGCGTCGAGCATGAAGGCCAGCATGGCGCGGCCGACGCCCGCCGCCGGCTCGATGACGTACGGGGTCCAGCGCTCGCCGGCCTCCTGGTCGAAGTACGACAGGTCCTGGCCGGACGCCGCGGAGTGCGCCTTGAGGTCGTAGTCGGTGCGGTTGGCCACACCCTCCAGCTCACCCCACTCGGAGCCGCCGAAGTTGAAGCGGTACTCGATGTCGGCGGTGCGCTTCGAGTAGTGGGAGAGCTTCTCCTTCGGGTGCTCGTACCAGCGGATGCTGGACTCCTGGATACCGAGGTCCCGGTACCAGTTGTAGCGCTGCTCCATCCAGTACTCGTGCCACTTCTCGTCCTCACCCGGCTTGACGAAGAACTCCATCTCCATCTGCTCGAACTCACGGGTGCGGAAGATGAAGTTGCCCGGCGTGATCTCGTTCCGGAAGGACTTGCCGACCTGCGCGATGCCGAACGGCGGCTTGCGGCGCGAGGTCTGCTGCACGGCGAGGAAGTTGGTGAAGATGCCCTGGGCGGTCTCGGGGCGCAGGTACGCGACCGAGCCGGAGTCCTGGGTCGGGCCGAGGTGGGTGGAGAGCAGGCCGGAGAACTGCTTGGGCTCGGTGAAGCTGCCCTTGTTGCCGCAGTGGGGGCAGTTGAGGTCGGCCATGCCGTTCTCGGGCAGCTTGCCGTGCTTGGCCTCGTAGGCCTCCTCCAAGTGGTCCGCGCGGAACCGCTTGTGGCAGGAGGTGCACTCGGTCAGCGGGTCAGTGAAGGTGGCGACGTGGCCGGACGCCTCCCAGACCTCGCGGGCGAGGATCACGGACGAGTCGAGTCCCACGACGTCGTCACGCGAGGTGACCATGGAACGCCACCACTGGCGCTTGATGTTCTCCTTCAGCTCCACGCCGAGCGGTCCGTAGTCCCAGGCGGCACGCTGGCCGCCGTAGATCTCGCTGCACGGATAGACGAAGCCACGGCGCTTGCTCAGGCTGACGATGGTGTCGATCTTGTCGGCGGCCACGGTGCTCTCTTCATTGATGACGACATTGGAGGACGCGAAGCGAATGCTTCAGGTTACCGGCGGCGGCACCCCCCGGATCAAATCGATACCGGAACTGATCAAGAACAAGACCCTTGTTGACAACCGTTTCCATTTTTGTTGAAAATGAGAGTCATGAACATACGCCGCCTCCGCCCCGCAGCAGCCCTCGTCGGGGCCGCCGCGATGGGCTTGACCACCCTCACAGCCTGCTCCTCCAACTCTGGGGACGGAAGGACGGACGGCAAGCTCGATGTGGTGGCGTCGTTCTACCCGATGCAGTTCCTCGCGCAGCGCATCGGGGGGAGCCATGTGAATGTCTCCACCCTGACCAAGCCGGGCGTCGAACCGCACGACCTGGAGATCAGCCCCCGGCAGACGGCCCAGCTCAGCAAGGCCGGGCTGGTGGTCTACCTCAAGGGGCTCCAGCCGTCCGTCGACCGCGCCATCGGCCAGGCCGAGCCCCGGCACGTCGCCGACGCCGCCGCGTACACCTCCCTGGAGGACCACGGGACGGAGGTGGAGGGGGACGGAGGCCACGAGCACGGCGAGGGCGCGGAGCACGGTGAGCACGGCCACGAGGCGCACGAGGCCCACGAGGGCGACGCCGCCGCCGACCCGCACATCTGGCTGGACCCGGTGCGCTACGCCCAGGTCGCCGAGGGCGTCGGCAAGGCCCTGCAGAAGGCGGACCCGGACCACGCCGCCGCGTACAAGAAGAACACCGCCGCCCTGGTGAAGCAGCTCGGCGCCCTCAACAACGACTTCAAGACCGGATTGAAGGGCCGCGGCACGGATACCTTCATCACCACCCACGCGGCGTTCGGCTACCTCTCCGAGCGCTACGGGCTCCGCCAGGAGGCCATCTCCGGGGTCGACCCGGAATCCGAGCCGAGCCCGGCGCGGATGCGGGGGCTGCACACGATCGCCAAGAAGGACAAGGTCAACACCGTCTTCTTCGAGACGCTGGTGAGCGACAAGACGGCGAAGGCCCTGGCGGGCGATCTCCATCTGAAGACGGACGTCCTCGACCCCATCGAGGGGATCGGGGAGAAGTCCAAGGGCCGCGACTACTTCGAGGTCATGCGGTCGAACCTGAAGGCCCTGCGCACGGCGCTGGGCGCGGGATGACACGCGGGATGACGCGCGATACGACGACGCGCGATACGACGGAGGAATCCATGGCCAAGGAACCCGACGGCAGCGCACGATCCGGTGACCCGGCGATACGCGGGCGAGCAGCCGACAGCGCCGAGGCATCCGCCCCGGCAGCGGCGGCCGACGCCGACCCGGTCATATCCCTGCGCGGCGCCACCGCCTCGCTCGGCGGCCGCCCCATCCTGCGCGGCATCGACCTGGCCGTGGGCCGCGGCGAGGTGGTCGCGCTGCTCGGCGCGAACGGCTCGGGCAAGTCGACCGCCGTACGCGCCGTTGTCGGCCAGGTGGCGCTGACCGGCGGCGAGCTGGCGCTGTTCGGCACGCCGGGGCGCCGCTTCCGCGACTGGGCCCGCGTCGGCTACGTACCGCAGCGCACGACCGCGGCCAGCGGCGTGCCCGCGACCGTCCGCGAGGTCGTCTCAGCCGGGCGGCTGGCGCGCCGCCGGTTCGGGCCGCCGCGCAAGGCCGACCGGGCGGCCGTCCACCGCGCCCTGGAGCTGGTCGGCATGGACGACCGCGCCCGCGACCCGGTCGGCGCGCTCTCCGGCGGCCAGCACCAGCGAGTCCTGATCGCCCGCGCGCTGGCCGGTGAACCCGAACTGCTGATCATGGACGAGCCGATGGCCGGGGTCGACCTGGCCAGCCAGGAGATCCTCGCCGGGACACTGCGCGAGCAGGTCGCCGCGGGGACCACCGTCCTGCTCGTCCTCCATGAGCTGGGCCCGCTGGAGCCGCTGATCGACCGCGCGGTGGTGCTCCGCGACGGCTGTGTCGTCCACGACGGCCCACCGCCCAAGGCCGTCGGCCAGCATGCGCTGCCCGGCCATGATCACGTCCATCCCCACGCGGCGCCCGACGCCGAACCGATCCGGACAGGGTTGCTGACCTGACATGCTGGAAGTCCTCGACTACGCCTTTATGCAGCGGGCCCTGCTCGCCGCCGTCCTCGTCGGCATCACCGCCCCCGCCGTCGGCATCTACCTCGTCCAGCGCCGCCAGGCGATCATGGGCGACGGCATCGGCCACGTCGCGCTCACCGGTGTCGCCCTCGGCTTCCTGACCGGCACCAACCCGGTCTGGACCGCCGTCCTGGTCTCCGCCCTCGGCGCCGTGCTGATGGAGCTGATCCGCTGGTACGGCAAGACCCGCGGCGACCTTGCGCTCGCGATGCTCTTCTACGGCGGCATGGCGGGCGGCGTCCTGCTGATCAACCTCTCGCCGACCGGCTCCAACGCCAACCTCACCACGTATCTCTTCGGCTCGATCACCACCGTGTCGCAGCAGGACGTCGTCGTGATCAGCCTGCTCGCCGCGTTCGTCGTGCTGATCACCCTCGGGCTGAGGCGGCAGCTGTTCGCGGTCTGCCAGGACGAGGAGTTCGCCCGGGTGACCGGGCTGCCGGTCCGTACGCTCAACCTGCTGCTGGCCATCACCGCGGCCGTCACCGTCACCGTCGCGATGCGCGTCGTCGGCCTGCTGCTGGTCAGCGCCCTCATGGTGGTCCCGGTCGCCGCCGCCCAGCAGGCCACCCGCGGCTTCGCGATGACGCTCGCGCTGGCGGTCGGCATCGGCGTCGTGGTCACCCTGTCCGGAACGGTCTTCTCCTTCTACCGGAACGTGCCGCCCGGCGCGAGCATCGTCGTCCTCGCCATCGGCGTCTTCGCCGTCATCACCGCGCTCGCCGCGCCCCTGGCCAAACGGCGCGCCAAACAGCGCGCCGGGCGGGCCGCTTCGGCCGCCGAGGGGCGGTGCACCCTCAAGGACGACGTACTCGTGTGATGCTTAGCTAGTCCGTAGCGCATCCGTTAGCTGGCACAATGGCCAAGCAGAGAGCGGCAGACAGAGCGCTACGGGCAAGCGAGGTTGAGGAGGCAACTGTGGCGACCGCGGGTCCCCCAGTACGCGGCCGGTCCACCAGGCAGCGCGCCGCGGTGGCGGCGGCGCTGGACGAGGTGGACGAGTTCCGCAGTGCGCAGGAGCTTCACGACATGCTCAAGCACCGGGGCGACTCCGTCGGCCTGACCACCGTCTACCGCACCCTCCAGTCCCTCGCCGACGCCGGTGAGGTCGACGTCCTCCGCACCACCGAGGGCGAGGCCGTCTACCGCCGCTGCAACAGCGAGGAGCACCACCACCACCTGGTCTGCCGCTCCTGCGGCAAGGCGGTCGAGGTCGAAGGCCCGGCGGTCGAGAAGTGGGCCGACGCGATCGCCGCCGAGCACGGCTTCGTGGACGTGGCCCACACGATCGAGATCTTCGGCACCTGCGGCGACTGCGCGGCTCCCGCGAAGGACGCGCAGGCTTAGCCCCCCATTTTTTCGCGGGGCCGGTGCGGGACTGGTCCCCGCTGACGTTCCCGGCTTCCCCCCCCTCCAGGTCCGTCGCGGCTTTGTACTGGAACCACCCCCGTATGCGCACGCACCCTGTCTTGCGGCGGTTTGCTGAGTACGGTGTCAAGTACATGCACATTACGGCTGCTTGGGGGAAGCCTGATGTCCTCGTACCTGCCTGGAATGCCGGATCTTTTCATCGATCCGCCCTCTCCGAAGAAGACCGCGGGCGCCTTCCACACCACCAGCGCGACGGGGCAGAACAAGACCAAGCTGAACGACCCCGAGGCCGCCGGGAAGCCCCATGCGGGCTGGGCGGTCGCGCGGCCCAACCAGGAGTGCGTCACGGCGTGGCGCGACCGGCTGCACGAACTCGGCAAATCGGCCAGGGAGGCCGCCGCCATCACCGATGCCATGGACGACTACATGGACACCGACCTCTCCATCGAGGCGGAACTCCGCAAGGACGCCCGCTGGCTGGAGGGAGCCTGATGGTCTCCGTACCCGACCTCCGGTCCGCGAGCCCGCAAGCCTGGCGCGACGCCGCCACCGACGCCCTCAGCGCGGCCAAGCACTGCGACGAGATCGGCACCGCCGCCCGCGACGATGTGGCCCGCACCATCGAGAAGCAGTGGAAGTCCGACGCGGGGCTCGCCGCCCGCCGCACCTTCGTCAAGCACGCCGATGACTACGAAGCGGCGAATCTGGCGCTGCGCGAGCTGTGCCGCGTCTACGACGACCTGGCCGACGAGATCGGGCCGCCCAGCGCGATCTGAACAGCGCGCTCGACTACGCGAGCGACCATGAGCTGACCGTCGACGACAGCGGTCGCGTCGGCATGGACCTCGGCGAGCGAACGACGCGCGAGCGGGTCGTCCGCTCGGCGCGGCAGGTCCTGGACGCGGGGTTCGCGGGTGTCCACTTCGATCTGGAACCCCTGCACTCCGGTGACCGGGCCTATCTGTCGCTGCTGGACGATGTGCGCGCCGTCACCCGCGCCCACCGCCCGCCGCTGTCGGTGGCGGCGCACCAGACCGATCCCCTCCCCTCCCTCCACTCCGTCGCGGGTTCCGTCACCGGTCACCCCAAGTGGTGGTCGCAGTCGTTTTTCGGCGCGGTCGCCCGCCGGGTCGACCAGATCGCGGTGATGTCCTACGACACGGCAATGCCGCTGGCGAGCCTGTACGGGGGCTACGTCGCCCAGCAGACACGCCTGGCCCTCGAGGCGACCCCGCGCGGCACCGACCTGCTGATGGGCCTCCCGGCCTTCCACACCGACGACATCGGACACCACGAATCGGCCGAGACGGTGGCGGCGGGCGTTTGGGGCCTCCGCCTCGGGCTGGGCCGCGAGGACGCGCGCCGAGAGCGGTTCGGCGTCGCGCTGTACGTGGACTTCGCGGCGACGCCGAGTGGCTGGGCCGCGTACCGGCGGGGCTGGGCCGGGCCGGAATCCGGCTAGCGCTTCGGCTGGGTGAACCGCAGCATGTTCCCCGCCGGATCGCGGAAGGCGCAGTCGCGGACGCCGTACGGCTGGTCGATCGGCTCCTGCAGCACCTCGCCGCCCGCCGCCTGGACGCGCTCGAACGTGGCGTCCACGTCGTCGGTCGCGAAGAGGACCCCACGCAGCATGCCCTTGGCGAGGAGTTCCGCCATGGTCTGCTTGTCGGCGGGCGAGGCGTTGGGATTGGCGGCGGGCGGTTCGAGGACGATGTTGACGTCGGGCTGCGACGGCGACCCGACGGTCACCCAGCGCATTCCCTCGAACCCGACGTCATTGCGCACCTCCAGCCCCAGGATGTCGCGGTAGAAGGCGAGGGCCTTGTCGTGGTCGTCGACGGCGATGAAGCAGGTCGAAAGCGTGATGTTGGTGTTCATGTCTGTCACGCTACGGCTGGGCGGCGGGCTTCGCTTCTCCATTCCTGACCGGATCCCTGACCGGATCCCTGACCGGCTCCCTGACCGGTCTGGTGAAGACCTTGGCGACACACGCCGGAATCTCCGCGCCATGCTCATGATCGCGCGCTCGGTACGCGCTCGGGCTCTCGCCCACCAGCTCCGTGAACCGCGAGCTGAACGACCCCAGCGACGTACACCCCACCGCGAAGCAGACGTCCGTCACCGACAGGTCCCCGCGCCGCAGCAACGCCTTGGCCCGCTCGATCCGCCGCGTCATCAAGTAGCTGTACGGGGTCTCCCCGAAGGCGTCCCGGAAGCTCCGCGCGAAGTGCCCCGTCGACATCAGCGCCCCGCGCGCCAGCGCCGGGACGTCGAGCGGCTGCGCGTAGTCCCGGTCCATCCGGTCCCGCGCCTGCCGCAACCGGACCAGGTCATCCAGATTCACCGGACCAGCATCACACGCCGCCGCCCCATACGGCCTCCAGATCCCGACAGTGGACGGTGATCACCGCGTCGGTCAGAGCGATCTCATGGCTGCATCCGGCGTCATGCGGAAGGATCTCGTCGAGCAGGACCGTGTCCGTATCCATCCAGTCGATGGCGTGCGCGTAGTCGATCGAGAAGTGCCTGACCCCGGCATAACGGATGCGCAGACCGGAATCATGTTTCCACTGGTTGGGCGAGAAGGTGAGCGTCAGCCCGCCGGTCTTACCGCCGGGAATGTCGACCCCGGCCAGTCCCAGGTCCTTCACGCACCGGGTGCCGCTGCCGAAGTCGAAATGCGCCGCGTCGGAGACGAACGCCCACGCCCCGGGCGGCAGGGCGTCCCGTAGCCGCGGCAGCTCCGCCAGATAGGCGGAGGCGTCCACCCGGAACCCATGCCACTCGGAGTCCCACTCAGCCCTCGCGAATTCCATGATCCCCAGGCTAGCGACGAAGGCCGTCACTCAGGGGTGCATCCGCGCGCCCTTGAGGACCTTGTCCACCGCGTTGCGCGGGCCGTAGACCGCCAGACCCACCAGGTCGAGCTGGTCGGTGCCCACCGCCCGTACGGCCGCCCGGTTGTCCCGGTCGTTGCCCGTGCTGAACAGGTCCGAGGTGAACAGGGCCCTCGGCAGCGCGCGGGACAGCGCCCGGCCGTGCGCGGTGGTCAGCGTCTCCTTCGTCCCCTCGAAGACCAGCACGGGCTGGCGGAACATCGGCAGATACGCGGTGCCGTCGGCGTCCGCGTACGGCTCGCCGATCACCTCCGGTGCCGTTGCGCCGAGCCCGCTGACGAGGAAGGCGGTCACGTTCAGCCGCTGCCAGGTCTCCAGGTCGTCGCGCAGGAGTACGGCGATCTTCGTGTCGAAGCGGACGGGGGCGTTCTCATCATTGGTGCTCGTGCTCATGGTGTGAGACTGCAGGCCGCACGCCCTCGCCGTCTTGTACGTTCCTTGCATGGCGTCCCGACAGGAAATCTCCGCCTGGCGCCCGTCGGTCCCGGGCATCAGCGAGGTCTTCCACGCGCACTTCACCGAGCACGCGTACCCCATGCATGTCCATGACGCCTGGACCCTGCTGATCGTCGACGACGGCGCGGTCCGCTACGACCTGGACCGCCATGAGCGGGGCACCCCGAACGACACCGTCAGCCTGCTGCCGCCGCACGTCCCGCACAATGGCTCACCCGCCACCGCTGACGGCTTCCGCAAGCGGGTGATCTACCTCGACATGACGCAGCTGGACGCGAGCCTCATCGGACCGGCGGTCGACGGCCCGGACCTCACCGATCCCCTCCTGCGCCGCCGCGTCGCCCAGCTGCACGCCGCGCTCGCCGCCCCGGGCGACGAGCTGGAGGCGGAGAGCCGCCTGGCCCTCATCAGCGAGCGCCTGCGCGAGCACCTGCGCCCGAGGCTGGCCGCCCCCTGGGCGCCCCGCCCCGGCATCGCCCAGAACCTCCGCGACCTCCTCGACGAGCGATTCCGCGAAGCCCCCACCCTGGAAGAGGCCGCCCGCCTCCTCCACGCCCATCCCGCCCATCTCGTACGCGCCTTCAGCACGGCGTACGGCATCGCACCGCACCAGTACGTGACGTCCCGCCGCATCGACCTCGCCCGCCGCCTGCTCCTCGACGGGCAGCCACCGGGGGAGGTGGCGGGCGCGGTGGGCCTCTACGACCAGTCCCACCTCACGCGCCACTTCAAGCGGGTGGTGGGGATCGCCCCGGGCCGGTACGCCCGTACGGGGGCCATCAGCCGAGGGGCGCTCCCCCGGAATGCCAGATAGCCACCTTGCCTCAACCGCCCGCCCATGCCCGGATCTCCGAGGCGCCCCGGCGAACAGCTTCTTCCGGGTGGTGCGCGAGCTGCCCGCAGACCGCTGCGACGTCCGACGCGCTGTCCGGTCCCACGAGCGCGTCATGCACCCCGGTCTGCAGCCAGTCGGCGTGATTGTCGTCAGCCTCGACAACGGCGAGAGCGATGAGCCGCACGGCTGCCACCGTGCCCACCCGAGTCAGGGCCTCTGCCGTCCATCGAGTCACCGCCGTGTCCTCGACGTCCAACAACAGCCGTATCAACGCATCCGCGGCCTCCGGAACATTGGCGAAGCCAGCAAGGTCACACCCAGCACGAACACGCTGTGACCACGAAGGAGACGAAGCCGCGGCCAAGGCCGCCTCCAGCCCGCCCATCACGGGCCGACCACCGGCGTCGTCGCCAGGGACGCGCGGACTCTCCCCAGCCAGCGGTAACAGAGGTCGGGCGTGACGGCCTCGAACAGCTCGGGTGTTGAGATCTCCAACAGGAACTGCGTCAGCAGATCATCATGCCCTTCTTCGACCTCCACGTCTTCGCGAAAGTGCACGGCCTGCGCCCAGAGGGAGATCTCGCTGGGCTCTACCAACCCCTCCACGACCTTCTCCAGCGCGGCCGCGACGGTGGCACGGTCGAATTTCACAGCACCTCCCGAACGTGTTATTTCTGACGACAAGATACGGTCACCGGGTGGAGCCCATACGGTTGAACCAGTGCCCATTGCACGGGCCCGGCGAGCGTCCTGACTACCTGGCCGGACGACGTCTTGAGCAAGTCTTCGCAGCCTGGCATCTGCACGACGCCGACGCGCGCTCAGGCCCGCTGGATGTATGGCTGACCGACAGCGCACAGGTCTCCACCCACATCACGACCAGCTCGGACTGGTGCCTGATCACGGAGATCTCACCCCCGTACGAGCAGTACGACATGGGACAGGGCGGCCACGTCGAAGTGACCCCGGCCAACGGCGAGACGCCTTTCGCGGAACACTTCGGCGAGACGATCCTCGCAGTGCGAGAAGCGGGAGCCCCGGAGACGGGCCGCCTCATGCTGGAGATCACGTTCTCCTCCGGCAGCGTACGGTGCGAGAGCTGGGCCGGGGACCTTCGCTTGTCCATCAAGTGATCCAGACGCCGACCTGGTTATCGGATTGAGGAACCAGTCCGGCCTCACGTAAACGACGCTACGTCTGCCTCGGGAGACCGTAGTTCGCGGTCAGAGTCGCGGCGTACTCCTGCGGGACGGCCCAATTTGCAAAGGTCAGTGGAAGGTACGACTCCAGCGCCCCCTCAACCTCCAAAAAAGGACCAAAGCGTGTACGCCAGTCATTTCGCGTAGCCGCATCCGGAAATCCCTGAAAACCGCCACCTCAGGGTCCCTTTCACCCCAGCATCCCCATTTCCCAGAGGGGCCGGTCAAAGCGATGACGTTCGCTGAAATCGCCAGTGATCCCATAATGTCGCCGCCGGGTTCGTGACCGACAGCCGCCCAGTATTCATCCTCGTCAGCCTCGACGGGAAGTGAAACTGCCGGGTAAATCCGGTAATCCGAAAGATAGAAAGTATCGCAATCAGGCTCCAGAACCATGAGTTCCACGCGCGTATCACCGTGCCACCGGGCCATCGAGCTCAGTGCTGGCCAGAATTCAGGGGTGAGGACTACGTCGAACTCGCAGAAAAGAGAGCCCTCACCACCCCGCCTGAAGGCATTTTCGGGCAATCTGACATCAAGGTCGAAGGTAGCTGAAGCGCGGGAGCAGATTTCTCGATACCCTTCGCGATCTTTGACGATCCAATCGTCCCCTGCCATCAATCTTCCCCTAGCCTAATTTTGATGTCGACTTTCTTGGACCCTGGATTGTAGTAGTCCGCAGTCCATCCCTCGTGACTATTTGCTTTCCCGCGGAGGAAATACCTTGCCCCGTCCTTCTCGTACATATTATTGGGGCCCTTTTGGGTATGTGGGCGCCTCGTCGAGCAGCCGCAGGGCGGTGACGCGCCGGTGCGCGTCGGTGTCGATGGCCACGTAGTAGCCGCCGGAGTGGCGGATCGCGAGCGGGTTGCCCGACAGGGCGCGTTCGATGTCGACGCGGGCGCCGTTGCGGTCCTGGAGGCTGTCCAGCCAGAGGTGGACGGCGCCGGACTCCTCGGTGGGCACCGGGCGGGTGAAGTCCGTACGACACCGGTCTGCGGGTCGGTGACGGTCATGACGCCGTCCGGCTCCCCGTCCCACTCCAGCGGCCAGCGGGCGCCCTTCTCCGGCAGCGTGGGAACGCCCGGCTCCGGCACCGGGTACACGAGCCGCATGCCGTCGGACGCGGCGAACACGACACCCTCGGAATCGAGTTGGATGCGCTCGTCCAGCAGACAGGACCAGGTCGGGCCGAAGCTGACGCCGCCCCGGTAGGAGGAGAGGTGGGTGCGTTCGAAGACCAGCGGCAGCGAGCCGGGGAGGGTGAGGTCGGTCTGCTCCATGAGCATCGCGCCGGTCGCGATGTCGATGGGTTCACCGCACTTCGGACACTCCTTCGTCGGGCGGCCGGCGCGGGGTACCTCGATGAGGTTGGGGCGGATGCCGGGCGGCTTCAGCAGGCTGGGGACACCGCCGGTCTTGGGGATGACGCCGGACTTGACCACGCCCGCACCGGCGCCGAAGAGGCCGCCGTAGATCATGCCGTCCTTGGCGGCGGCGCTCACACTCCTTGCCCGGCTTGTCGTCCCCCCACGGTTCGCCGTAGCCGTCCAGCGTGTTGATCAGCGTGGTCAGCGCGTCACTCAGCTTGACCGCCTGGTGGTGGAACGTCGGTGAGACGGACTTGACGTCCGCCACCTTGATGTCCAGGACCTTGCCCTTGCCATGGCCGTCACCCATGCCACGTCTCCCCCTCCGGCCCGCACGGCGCAAAGCCTCCAGGCTAGGGGGAGCGTGATCATGACCTGTTCAATGTGGGCCTTACAGCAGGTAAAAGTCCCCGCTGACCAGGTCAGACGCCCTGCGGGTCGTCCTTCTTCGGCTGGTCCTCGTTCGGGATCGCCCCGCCGAAGCGGCGGTCGCGGGAGGCGTACTCCAGGCAGGCGCGCCACAGGTCGCGGCGGTCGAAGTCCGGCCACAGCACGTCCTGGTAGACCATCTCGGCGTACGCGCTCTGCCAGATCAGGTAGTTCGACGTGCGCTGCTCGCCCGAGGGGCGGAGGAAGAGGTCCACGTCCGGCATGTCGGGGAAGTAGAGGTACTTGGCGAGCGTCTTCTCGTTCACCTTCGACGGGTCGAGCTTGCCCGCCTGGACGTCGCGCGCCAGTGCCTGCGCCGCGTCCGCGATCTCCGCGCGGCCGCCGTAGTTCATGCAGAAGTACAGGGTCATGGCGTCGTTGTCCTTGGTCTGCTCCTGCGCGACCTGGAGCTCCTGCGCCACCGACTTCCACAGCTTCGGCATCCGGCCCACCCAGCGGATGCGGATGCCCAGCTCGTCCATCTCGTCGCGGCGGCGGCGGATGACGTCACGGTTGAAGTTCATCAGGAAGCGCACCTCGTCGGGCGAGCGCTTCCAGTTCTCGGTGGAGAAGGCGTAGAGGGAGAGGTTCTTGACGCCCATCTCCAGGCAGCCCTTGAGGACATCCAGTACGACGCCCTCGCCGACCTTGTGCCCCTCCGTACGCGGCAGCCCGCGCTCCTTGGCCCAGCGGCCGTTGCCGTCCATCACGCAGGCCACGTGGTTCGGCACCAGCTCGCCGGGGATCTTCGGCGGGCAGGCGCCGGACGGGTGCGGGTCCGGGGCCCGGTAGTCGCGCCGCTGTCGGCCCAGAATCCCGCGTCGTGCCATGGCTTCGCGTCTCCTCAAGTGCGTATGCGTATGCGTGTGTGCGTGGGCGTGTACGTGTGTGCGTGTGCTGTGCTGTTGTGGGGTTACTTCTCTACGTACCGGAGCGATCTCAGGCCCCGCTCCAGGTGCCAGTGCAAGTACGCCGCGACGAGCCCGCTGCCCTCCCGGGCGTGGCGCAGCTCACAGGCGTCCGCCGTCTCCCAGTCGCCGGTCAGCAGCGCGCCCAGCAGCGTCAGCGACTCCGCTGAGGGTACGACGCTTCCCGGCACCCGGCACTCGCCGCAGATGACCCCGCCCGCGCCGACCGAGAAGAACCGGTTCGGACCGGGCATCCCGCACTTCGCGCAGTCGTCGAAGCTCGGCGCGTAGCCGTTCACGGCGAGTGAGCGGAGCAGGAACGCGTCCAGGATGAGATGCGGCTCGTGCTCCCCGGAGGCCAGCGTACGCAGCCCGCCGACGAGGAGCAGATACTGCTGTACGGCGGGCTCGCCCTCATGATCGGTGAACCGCTCGGCCGTCTCCAGCATCGCCGTCCCGGCGGTGTAGCGGGCGTAGTCGGTGACGATGCCGCCGCCGTACGGAGCGATCGTCTCGCTCTGTGTGCACAGCGGAAGACCGCGGCCGATCAGTTCCCCGCCGCGGGCGAAGAACTGCACGTCCACATGGGAGAACGGTTCGAGGCGCGCGCCGAACTTCGACTTCGTACGGCGCACCCCGCGGGCCACGGCGCGGACGCGGCCGTGGTTGCGGGTGAGCAGCGTGATGATCCGGTCCGCTTCGCCCAGCTTCTGGGTGCGCAGCACGATGCCGTCGTCGCGGAACAGACTCATGCGGCTCATTGTCCCTCAGCGGGACAGGTGGTCCAGCCGCCCACCCCTGGGCGCCCCGCGCGATCGGTGTCGGTCATATATCGGGGCTGTGGTCGGGCTGTCGGTCCGATGTCGGCCGGGCCTGGGACGTTTCCAGAGATCCGGCCGGGAGCCCACCCGGCAGGCGTGCGACACGCGAGGAATCACCATGACCACTGACATCACGATCATCGGCGCCGGGCTCGGCGGACTGACGCTCGCCCGCGTCCTCCACGTCCACGGCATCCCGTCCACGGTCTACGAGGCGGAACCCTCACCGACGGCGCGCGCGCAGGGCGGAATGCTCGACATCCACGACTACAACGGCCAACTGGCGCTGCGAGCGGCGGGCCTGATGGACGAGTTCCGCGCGCTCATCCTGGAGGGCCGCCAGGCGATGCGGATCCTCGACCGGGACGCGACCGTCCTGTTCGACCAGCCCGACGACGGCACGGGCGGACGCCCCGAGGTGCAGCGCGGCGAGCTGCGGCAGATCCTGCTCGACTCGCTCCCGGCAGGCACCGTCCGCTGGGGGCACAAGGTCAGCGGGGCCCGTGCCCTCGGCGACGGGCGCCACGAGGTGGCCCTGGCCGATGGCACCACCGTCGTCACGAGCCTGCTGGTGGGCGCGGACGGCGCGTGGTCACGGGTGCGGCCGCTGCTCTCCGACGCCACACCCGCGTACACGGGCAGGTCGTTCGTCGAGGCCTATCTGTTCGACGGCGACACCCGGCACCCCGCCGCCGCGAAGGTGGTCGGCGGCGGGTCGATGCTCGCGCTCGCGCCGGGAAAGGGGATCCAGGCGCACCGGGAGAGGGGCGACACCCTGCACACCTATGTGGCGCTCACCGAACCGCAGGAGTGGTTCGCCGGTATCGATTTCACCGACTCCGCCACGGCCGCAGACCGGATCGCCGAGGAGTTCAGCGGCTGGGCGCCGGAGCTGACCGCGCTGATCGCCGACAGCGACACCGCGCCGGTCCTGCGCCCCCTGTGCGCGCTGCCGGTCGGGCACCGCTGGGACCGGGTGCCGGGGGTGACCCTGCTCGGCGACGCCGCCCATCTCTCGGTCCCGAACGGCGAGGGCGCCAATCTGGCCATGTACGACGGCGCCGAACTGGGCAAGGCGATCGCCGCGCACCCCGGCGACATCGAAGCCGCCCTCGCCGAGTACGAGCAGGCCATGTTCCCCCGTGGCGCCGAAGCCGCCGACGAGGGCACCCGGCTCCACGAGTACCTCTTCGGCGACAACACACCCCACAGCCTGGTCGCCGCGTTCGTCGAGGACGAGCAGAGGCCATGAGCCGCTATGGGCTGCTAGGCGTGCCAGGCCGTGCTAGCGGGCGGCGTCCGCGATGAGGGTGAGCGCGAGCTGCCGCAGCTCCGGGTCCGCCTTCTCCGGGCTGCCGGTGTCGAAGGGCGGGTCGGGGTCGTACTCCACGGCGAGTTGCATGGCCTGGGCGGTGCGCTCGTCGGAGAGGCGGGCGACGAGGTGGAGGCCCATGTCGATACCGGCGGACACCCCCGCCCCGGTGAGGATCTTCCCGGCCTCGACGAAGCGGCCCGGGGTGTAGATGGCACCGGCGTCCGCCAAGTAGGGGCGGGAGGCCCAGTAGGTGGTGGCGGGCAGACCGCGCAGCAGCCCGGCGGCGCCCAGGATCAGGGATCCGGTGCACACCGAGGTCGTCCACAGCGATCCGCGGTGGACGCGGCGGATCCACTCCAGGACCGCGGTGTTGGCCATGGTGGCCGTCACGCCGCGGTCGCCGCCTCCGGGCACCAGCAGCACATCGGCCCGCGTCACGCTGGTCAGGGAGCGCTCGGCCACCAGCCCCAGTTCCCCGGTGTCGGTACGGACCTCTCCGGCCTTCTCGGCCACCGTGGTCACGGTCACCCCGGGTGCCCGGCACAGCACCTCGTACGGCCCGACGGCGTCCAGCGCGGTGAACCCGTCGTACAGCAGCACCGCCACCCGCACCCCGGCCTCGTCCACCTGCTCCGCCGCCTCCCCCTCGGCGCGCGCCGGTGCCGCCGCGCCGACCGTCAGCAGCCCCGCGCCCAGTCCGCTCGCCGCCGCCGTACGAAGCAGCCTGCGGCGGCTGCGGTCCACCTCTTCCGCCATGGGTGACTCCCTGATCCGTGGATGAGCCGACGGGCGTCGGCGAAACAGGTAGTCGTTCCGGAGGGCGCCCGGGTTCCCGGGCGGGTTCCGGACGGGTTCCCGGGCTGATGATCCGGGTCAGCGGGCGACAGCGGCTCCGGCGGACGTCCGGACCGCACCCGGGGTCCTCTCCACAGGGCGCTGCAGCTGCCAGACGTGGGCCGGGGGCAGGTTGGCCCACACCGCGCTGCGGCCGGTGGCGTAGTGGCGCTGGTAGTCGGCCAGCACCTCTTCGGAGGCCTGCTGCCGCCGCGCCTGGGCACGGGACGCCAGCGCCAGCAGCGGGCGGGCCTGCCGGGTGCCGCGGTAGGCGAAGTACGTCAGCAGACCGCCGGGGCGCAGCAGCTCCAGGTACCGGCCCATGATCGCTTCCACCTGGTGGGGGTCGAAGTTGGCGAAGGGCAGGCCCGAGATGATCGCGTCGTAGCGGCGGCCTATGTCCAGCTCCTCGACGTACGCGTGGTGCACCCGGGCCTGCCCGGGCTCCCCGGCCAGGCGCGGGTGGGTGCGGACGAGGTCGCGCAGCCGGTCGGTGAAGCGGGAGTTGGCCTCGACGATGTCCAGGCGGCTGCCCGCCGGGAGCTGGTGGATGAGGGAGCGGGTGACGGAGCCGGTACCGGCGCCCACCTCCAGGACGTTCAGCCGCCGCCCCGCCTGTGAGCGCACCGGCTCGGTCAGCGCATGGGCCAGCGCCCTGCCACTGGGGGCGAGGGCCCCGGTGGTGCGCATGTCGCGGGCTGCCTCGAGCAGGAACATCCAGTTCCCGGCACCGCTCTGCGCGAGGACACGTTTGTGCGAGGGGGTGATCGAGTCGTCCATGGCACGACGCTACAAACAGCCCACGCGGCGGCCGATCCTTCTCCGTGTGACGGTGCCCACCCATGACGGCGGGGCGGCGGCGCGGAAGGCCGGTGAACGGCCGCCGAGGGGCCGACTGCCGCGTGTTCCGGGGCGAGTTGACGCGGAACACCGGCGGGGGCGCGGGCGGGCGCCACGGCCGAGTGGCGCTCGTCACACTCGGGCCGTGGGTCGACCGCCCGTGACCACTACCCGACGGTACGCACGGGTCGTGGCAAACGCCGTACGGACCGCCCCTCCCCCTGCCCCGATGTCACAGCCCTGTGCTGGACCGGGTCTGGTTGGGCCAGACCCGGTCCGGGGGCGGGAGCTGGGGGCGGCAGGGCGGGAAGGGTTGCGAGCACTGGATGCCACGGGGCGGGTCAGTGCACAGCTGACCTGCGGAGAAGCGACGCCGGGGACGATCGGCATCAGCTATCTGATCAAGCGGGGCTTCCGGCGGCACTGCCCCCAGTACGGGCACCTGCTGTCCCGGCACGCGCGCAGGGCGGACGGCTCGTTCCGGGACTAGGGACTGAAAACGTGGGATCCGGTCGACCCCGGCCTGATCGCCGACCTCGAAGACGGCCACTACTTCACCACCGCGTGGTCCCCGCCCCGGACTGCCCGGAGCGGGGACCACACGTCTCTCTGGATGCCTCCGTCAGCGGCCGACCCGCTCATAGCGGAGGGAGGTGTAGCCGTGGCCATCGGAGTAGATCTGGCCGACGGTTGCCGTCCCGACGGCGTCGATCCGCTGGGCCTGGAGCCGGATCGTCGTCGGCTTCGTCACTTTGATCAGCTCGCTGATGGGTGCGGTCTGGTTGCCACCCGCCTGGGCATCACCCGTGTTGAGGTCGATGATCTGGTTGACGAGTCGCCCACTCGTCGGCACGGCGGTGCCGGACGTGACGTTCCACAGCCGTGCGGTGATGTACGTGTTGATCGGGGGAAAGCCTGCGAGGCGCCCGCGGACATCCGCGTCGAGTTCGTAGGTGCCGGACCTGGGAAGGGTGACCTCCAGGGGAGTGTTGGTCCAGGGACCGGCCGGCAGGTCGACTTGGGTGTGCAGATGCTCGATTCCTGAGACCGCGGATGTTGCGGGCGAAGCCGCTTCGGCGTCGCTCTGCGCGGCTACCGCGGTAGTGGCGCCCACAAGTAATGCTGCCGCTGCGATGGCGGTGAAGCCGGTACGCATGGTCGGCATGGTTCCTCCCGGACGTAGGCCGATGCGATGTGCCCCGTCACCATAGAAATCCTTATATGAAGGATGTAGTCCCTGAAAGAGTGACAACAGCTCCCGAGGCAGCCACTCACGAGCGGGCGCACGCCCCCTGGTCCAGGCGGAGCCAGTGGCTTGTCACGCGGCCGGGCGACGCTGCGAGGCGGGCCACTGGCTGGGCAGGGTCCGCTGCGCGAGCCAGCCCGCCATCGCCCGTACGCCGAGGCCGATGGCGCGCTCGTCCGGGGCGAAGTCGGGGTGGTGCGGATAGGCGGTGGTGAGGGGTGCGCCGGGGGTGCGGACGCCGAGGAAGGTGTACGTACCGGGGACACGGTCCAGGTAGAGGGCGAAGTCCTCACCACTGAAGGGCGGGAACGCGGCGTGCAGCTCGGCCACCGCGCCCCGGCCGACGGTGTGGCGCAGATGGCGGGCGAGCCTGCGGCCGTCGCGTTCCGGGCAGATCATGGCGGGGAACGGCTCGGCGGGAAAACTCACGGCGTAGGGGGCGGCCAGGCGGCGGATGTCCGCGCGCACCGCCCGATACCGCTCCTCCGGCCAGCAGCGGTAGGCCACGCTCACCGTGTTCTCCTGCGCGGTGACCCGGACGGCCACGAAGCGGGCCAGCGGCCCGCCGGGCACCTGGGCGTCGGCGACCAGCCGCTCCAGGTCGGCCGGGGTCTGCGGCACGGCCACCGTCGCGAGCGCGGCGATCTGCGCGGCCAGGCGCTTCGCGGCCTCCGGCGCGTCCGGCCCCGAGAGCGTCACCACGGCCTTGTCCTGGCCCGGCATCCCATAGCCCGGTGTCACCGCGAACCGTCCGACGGGGAACGGCCCGCAGTGCAGCGCGTGGATCTCCTCGACGCCGGTGCGCTCCAGCACCCCCGCGTCGATCAGCGCGCGGGCCCCGGACAGGCTCTCCTCGGCGGGCTGGAAGAGGAACACCACCGTTCCGCCCAGGTGCCGCCGCAGGCGCGCCAGGACGCGCGCGACGCCGAGGGCCACGGTGGTGTGGATGTCGTGCCCGCAGAGGTGGGCCACCGCCGGGCCGCCCCCGACGATGTCCCTGGGCGGCACCGCGTCCATGTCCGCCCGGTACGCCACGGTCCGGCCCGGACGTACGCCCCGCAGGACACCGACCACACCGTGGCCGCCCACCCCCGCGGCGACGTCCAGCCCGGCCGCCCGCAGCTCCCGGGCCACCACACCGGCGGTGCGCCGCTCCTGCCCCGGCGCCTCGGGGTGCCGGTGGATGTCCCGCCGGAGCGCGATCAGCCCGCGCTCCAGACGCGCCACCTCGGCGTCCACGGCCCCCTGCGCCACCGGCGGCTCCCAGCCGCCCGCGGCGGCCCGCCCCGCGGTTCCCCACACCACTCCCCCGCCGGTTGCCGCAGCGGCGGCCAGCAGCGTACGGCGGGCGGGAGCGCGCTCCATGAGGGGTTTCACCGTTCTCTGTCCGTGATCGGTCATGACGACACGATCGCCGCACCCACACCCCGCCGCCCATCCGGCAGGCCGCCGCTCAGGGGTGGGGGCAGCCCCGCACGCCGTACCTCGTGGAGAGCCCTGGCGACCGCCACCGCGCTGCTGGCCGTCGTATCGGCCGGGGCGGCCGCACCGGCCACGGCCGCGGCGGCGCCCGTGGCCACCCGCCAGGCGCCCGTGCCGCCGCTGGACGGAAAGGCGCTCCAGCAGACGCTGGACGAGTTGCCGAAGCACGAGGTCAGTGGGGCGCTCGCCCGGGTCTCCGGCCGTGACGGGCGGTGGACCGGGACGTCCGGGGTCGGGGATCTGCGGACCGGGGAGCCCGTGCCGTCGAACGGGTCGTTCCGGATCGGCAGCGCCTCCAAGGTGTTCACCTCGACCGTGGTGCTCCAGCTCGCCGCCGAGCACCGGCTGAGCGTGGACGACTACGTACAAGACCATCTGCCCGACCTGCTGCCCGCCGCGTTCGACAAGGTGACCATCGGTCAGCTGCTGAACCACACCAGCGGTCTTCCGTCGGAGGGCGGCGAGGAGTTCTGGGGCGACACGACGAACGAGTGGTTCGTGGACCACCGCTTCGAGAGCTGGCCCATCGAGCGCATCGTCAAGACGCTCGTCCCCGAGGACGCTCCGCCGATGTACGCGCCCGGAAGCGCCCAGACCTACAACGGGGTCAACACCTTCGTCGCCGGGCTCGTCATCGAGAAGGTCACCGGGCGCTCGTTCACCGAGGAGGTGCGGTCCCGGATCACTCGGCCGCTCGGGCTGCACCGCACCTACGTCCCCGACATCAGCGACGCGCGGCTGCCCGGGCCGCACTCCCATGGCTATCTCACGGTCACCGGGGAGGACGGCGGCAGCCGCCGGGCCGACATCACCGAGCAGGCGGCCTGGCCGTGGGCCGAGGGCGGCATGATCTCCACCGCCGCCGAGCTGGACCGCTTCATGACCGCGCTCTTCCGGGGCCGCCTGCTGCCGCCCGCCCAGCAGAAGCTGCTGTTCACCGTCCCGGATGTCCCCAACGTCGAGAACAAGAACTGCGCGCAGAACCCCGACCCCGAGCAGAACAGGGCCTGCTACAGCATGGGGTTGATGAGGGTCAGGCAGGACGGCCAGGAGATATGGGGCAAGACCGGATCCCGCCCCGGCTACACCAGCGGCATGTTCGCCACCCGTGACCTCAGCCGTCGCATGGTCTACTCGATCAACCCCACGACCCAGAGCGGCGTCGAGGGCCCGTACCTCAACAAGCTGCTCATGGCCGCGTTCCTGCCCGTCGATCAGACGCGGCCTCAGGCCCGGCCTCAGATCCGGCCTCAGACACGGTCGAACGGCTCCGCGTAGGCGAACGGGCCCTTGAGGGTGGGCTGATACGCGGTCAGGGGGCGGACCTGGAAATAGTCGCCCCAGGCCGGGTCGGGGGCTGTGACGCCGTACGCGGCCGCGGGACGGAATCCGAAGCGGCCGTAGTACGCGGGGCTGCCGAGGAGCGCGACCAGGGATTCGCCGAACGCGTCCGCCGCGCCCAGGATCGCGTGCATCAGCGCCAGGCCCACACCCCGGCGCTGGTGGGCCGGGTGGACGCTGAGGGGGCCGAGCCCCAGGGCGAGGTCGGGGCCGACATGGCCCCGGGTGCACACCACATGGCCGATCACATCCCCGCGGTCACCGGCCGCTACGAACGACAGGGCGGGCAACCAGGCATCACAGGTGCGGAGTTCACCGAGGAGGGTGACCTCGACCGGGACCGCGGCCTCCGACTTGCCGAACGCTGCCGCCGTGACGTCGCGTACACCGGCGATGTCGGAGGGGGTTTCTCGTCGGATCAGCATCGGCACAGGATGCGCGGCGGATCAAGCTCGGGGCAACCCATTTGTGCGGTACGCAACGGATCCGCCTCAGGCGGAGCGCGCGCGGGCGGCGAGGGCCTGTTCGGCCTGGACGTACGTCACGTCGTGATCGGCGAGGACGTTCGCGGCGACGCCGGGGCGGGCGAGGAGGGCGAGCAGGAGGTGTTCGTCGCCGATGGTCTTGTCGCCGCGGCCGACCGCGATCCGCAGCGACCGCTCCAGGACCGACTTGGACTCGGGGGCGAAGCGGGCGCGGGAGCGACGGCGGCGGCGCGGGGTGGCCAGGGCTCCGGCACCGTGCGCCTCCTCCACGCGGGAGACGATCGCGTCCACGTCGATGCCGAGCCCCGCCAGCGCCTCCGCGTCCGCGTGGGAGATGCCGCCGCGACGGCGGACGTCGGCCAGGGCGCGTTCGATCGAGGCCCGGCGCGCGGTGGCGCCCAGGGTGGTCAGGACGTGGGCGGCGGGGGTGTTCGTACGGTCCAGGAGCGCGAGCAGCAGCTCGGACTCGCCGACCGTGGCGTCGCCCGTCTCGTCCGCCTGCCGGACGGCTCCGCGGACGACCTCGCGGGCACTGGTGGTGAACCTCTCGAACATCAACGCCTCCCGTGCTTCTTGTGAACGGCCTGACGGCTGACGCCCAGTTCGGCCGCGATCTCCTGCCACGACCAGCCCTTGGCGCGGGCGCTGCGCACCTGTACGGCCTCCAGCTGCTCCAGCAGGCGGCGCAGCGCGGCGACGGCGCGCAGTCCGACACGGGGGTCCCGGTCGCCGGCGCGCTCGGCGAGATCCGTTGCTTCGGTCATGTTGTCAATGTATGTTGACAGCACCGCAAGCGTCAACCCTGATTGACGTCCGCCATCCGGTCGTAATTGGTTCGACGCGGCCTCGGCGGCTCCGGCAACCTCTCGCCATGGACCCCCATCACCAGCCCCATCACTGGCCCCTTTACGGGCTCCGCCTCCACACCCCCCGCCTTGAGCTGCGGCTTCCCGACATCCCCCTGACCGACGAGGTGGCCGCCGTCGCCGCGGGCGGGGTGCACGACCCGGCGGAGATGCCGTTCAGCGTGCCGTGGTCCGACACCGCCCCGGAAGATCGCGGCCGCGCGACGTTCCAGCACGTCCTGCGGACGATCGCCGAGTGGCGGCCGGAGGACTGGGTGCTGAGCCTCGTCGTACTGCACGAGGGCGCGACGATCGGACGGCAGGATCTGTGCGCGACCAACTTCGCGGTGACGCGGGAGGCGCAGACCGGGTCCTGGCTGGGCCTCGCCCACCAGGGGCAGGGCTTCGGTACGGAGATGCGCGCGGCCGTGGCGCATCTGGCGTTCGCCGGGCTGGGCGCGCGCAGCCTGACGTCAGGCGCGTTCGTGGAGAACGGGCGCTCGCTCGGCGTCTCGCGCCGCCTCGGCTACCGCCCCGACGGCCTGGAGACGGTCGCCGTACGGGGCGAGCCCCGGACGCTCCAGCGGCTGCGGCTGGACCGCGCGGCCTGGGAGGAGCGGCGCACCGTCCCCGTCGAGGTGCGGGGGCTGGAGCCGTGCCGGGAGATGTTCGGCGCGCCCGCGCCCGAGGCCCCCTGAACATCCCTGATGCGAGGGCGCGGGGCCCGATTTACGGTGGTTCGAGGGGGTCACGACGACCCGTGGAGGTGGCACCACATGGCGGGCAAGTTCGAGATCTATGAGGACAAGCGCGGCAAGCACCGCTTCCGCCTGAAATCGGGCAACGGCGAGATCATCGCGGTGGGCGAATCGTACGACTCCAGGACCGCGGCCCAGAAAGGCGTGGAGTCGGTCAAGAAGAACGCGCCCACGGCCGAGGTCAAGGAGATCCCGACCGAGAAGGCATAGGCCGGGGACCGGGGTCCAGGGACCGCGGTAGCCGCGCCGTACGGCCAACGGTGTCCGTACGGCGCTCGCTACCCTCCCGTTCGTGACCAAACCTCCGATATCCCGGGCCCTGGCCGCCGCGCGCACGCGGCTCAGCCGGGCCCGCGCCAGAGCCGTCCGCCAGTGGACGCACCCCCGGCTGCGGTGGCCCAAGCGCGCCGTGGCCGCCCTCGCGGGGTGCCTGGTGCTGTCCCTGCTGGCCGCCGGGATCGCCCTGCGGCTCCAGTACGCGGGCGACCCCGAGCCCGGCACCCAGACCCGGGGCCGGGACGCGGTGTGGCTCGGTCACGCCTGGGTGGACGGCCGTAACGGCGACGCCGAACTGGCCACCCTGGCCCGGCGGATACGCGGCACCGGCATCCGCGACCTGTACGTCCACGCGGGCCCCCTGGAGCACGACGGCACCCTGAGCGCGAAGCGCTACCCGCGCGCCGGGTGGCTGCTGAAGGCCGTCCACCGCGAACTGCCCGGCGTACGCGTCCAGGCGTGGCTCGGCGACGTCCTGGCCACCGAGGGCCCGACCGGGCTCCGGCTCACCGACCCGCGCAGCCGCGCCCATGTGGTGCAATCCGCCCGCCAGGTGCTGGACGCGGGATTCGACGGCGTGCACTTCGACTTGGAGCCGCTGCACTCCGGCGACCGCGACTACCTCACCCTCCTCGACGGCCTGCACGCCCTCACCCGCGCCCGCCGCGTCCCGCTCTCGGTCGCCGCCCATCAGATCGACCCGCTTCCCGCGCTGCACTCGGTGGCGGGCTTCCTCTTCAACCACCCCAAGTGGTGGTCACAGGCGTTCTTCGGGCAGGTGGCGTGGCGGGTCGACCAGATCGCGGTCATGTCGTACGACACGTCGATGCCGCTGGAGAGCCTGTACGGCGGCTACGTGGCCCAGCAGACCCGACTCGCCCTGGAGGCCACCCCGCCGCGCACGGACCTCCTGATGGGCCTGCCCGGCTACCACACCGACAACTGGGGCCACCACGCCTGGGCCGAGACCGTCACCGCCGCCATCCGCGGCACCCGCCTCGGCCTCGGCCACGAGGACCGCGACCGGAAGCGGTTCGGGGTGGCCCTGTACGTGGACTTCGCCGCGACGGACGCGGACTGGGCGGCGTACCGCGAGGATTGGGCCACGCCGGGGACGGAGTGAGCCGCCCCCTCACGCCCCCTCACGCCCCGAACCAGCCCGGCACGTCGAGGGGAAAGCCGACTCCGGGGCTCACGGCACGCAAGTCCGCCTCAAGGGCGCGCAGACGGCCCGGCCCAAGCGTGGCGGCCCACCGGTCGCGCAACTCCTCGAAAATGGCCGCCGAGCGGGCCAGCGCGTCAACGCCGTGCGGGGTGAGCCGGATGACCTTGCGACGGGCGTCGGCGGGGTCGTCGGCCCGTACGGCGTACCCTTCACAGATCACACACTGGAATCCGCGCCGCCCGCCGCGCGGCGGTCCATGGAGGCGACGATCCAGCGGCTCGGCTACCTTCCGGCGCCCGCCGGACGGCTGGCCGAATCGCCGGAGCTGCTGGACGGATTCCTCAGGCTCAGCGGGCTGTTCGAGGCGGCCACGCTGGATCCACTGGCCCGTGAGGTGGTCATCATGACCATCGCCACGCGCACCGCGTGCCATGTGTGCGTCGCCATGCACACCGGAAAGCTCACCGCGCTGGGCGCCGACGGCGAACTCATCGCCGCGCTCAGGGAGCAGCGCGCGTTGCCCGATGAACGGCTGGACGCCGTAAGGGCGTTCGCGCTCGCCGTCATGGACGACGCCGGGGCCGTGCCGGACGAGGTGCTCAACGCCTTTCTGGCACGGGGGTTCACCCGGCGCAACGCGCTGGAGGTCGTGCTCGGCGTCGGCGCGTACACCCTGTCCACGTACGCCAACCGCATGACCCGGGCGCCCCTGGACGCGCCGCTCGCGCCGTTCGCCTGGACCGCGCAGACCGCCTAGAACGCCGCGCGCGTCGCGGCCAGGAGGCGGGCCGTGTCGTCGGGGCAGATCATGAGGGCGCGGCCGACCGTTTCGAGGACCGCGCGCTCGGCCGGGCGGTAGGGGCCGTCGGCGACGGCGATCCGGGCGCCCTGGAGGAGGATCGCCTCGCGGCCGGTGGGGGCGAGGTGGGGAGCCAGGGGCTCGAGGGCCTCGTGCAGTTCGATGGCGAGCGCCGTACCGCACGGGTCGAGGCCGTCGCGCTCGCCGGTGGCGGCGCCGGGGAGGCGGCCGGTGTCGGCGGCGAGCGCTTCGATGAGCGCGAGGAGCTGGCCCTCGTCGCAGTCGGCGAACCCGGCGGCACGCACCGCGCCGACCGCGACCTGCCGCACCGCCGTGGCCTCGGTGCCGCCCGCGGCGAGGACCGCGAGGGCGACCGTGTGCACGGCGTCGCGCAGCATCGCGGAGAAGCGGGTGGTGGTGGGGTGATCCAGGGCCTCGGTGCCGAACTGGGTCGCGCAGGCGGCGCATTCGACGACTGGCGCGACCGGCCCGCGGGGCAGCAGCGGCAGGCCGAGCACCACGATGCGGCGGCGGCCGGTGCGGCGGCGGTAGTTGCGGTCGCCTCCGCAGTCGGGGCAGAAGAACTCACCATCGCCGACCGTCCGCCACAGAGTGCGGACGCCTACCACACACAGGTCCCGGTCACGGCGGGCTCGCGAGTGCACCACGTCACACCTCCATAACGCTTCGGCCACGTTGCCGCGTTGACGTGATGCTAGCCACATCTATGATGTGCCGTCAGTACCCCGAACGGAGACAACAGGCCAAACCCGAGGCCCCGCCCGCCTCACGCGGTGAACGGGGCCCCTTGTGGGTGACAAGCCCAGCAGGCGTTTACCGCCGTGCGCGGTTGACCGCCGAGACGACGGCCTTGAGAGAGGCGCGCACGATGTTGGCGTCGACGCCGACGCCCCACAGCACCTTCCCGTCGATCGCGCATTCGATGTACGCGGCGGCCTGGGAGCCCGCGCCCTCGCTCAGGGTGTGCTCGGAGTAGTCCAGCAGCCGTACGTCGATGTCGATGGCGCCCAGGGCGTCGAAGAACGCGGCCAGCGGGCCGTTGCCGGAGCCGGTCAGGACGGTCTCGGTGCCGTCCACGACGGCCTCGACGGTGAGCGCGTCGGTGCCCTCGCTGGTGGTGGACGTCTGGGCGGTGCGCAGCGCGATCCGGCCCCACTGGTTGTCGTCCGTCGGCAGGTACTCGTCCTGGAAGGTCGCCCAGATCTGGGCCGGGGTGACCTCGCCGCCGTCGGCGTCGGTCTTGGCCTGAATCGTCTTGGAGAACTCGATCTGCATGCGGCGCGGCAGATCCAGGTTGTGGTCGTTCCGCAGGACATAGGCGATACCGCCCTTGCCGGACTGCGAGTTGACCCGGATGACGGCCTCGTAGGAGCGGCCGACGTCCTTCGGGTCGATGGGCAGGTACGGGACGGCCCACTCGATGTCGTCGACCGTCTTGCCCTGCTCGGCCGCACCGGCCTCCATCGCCTCGAACCCCTTCTTGATGGCGTCCTGGTGGGAGCCGGAGAAGGCGGTGTAGACCAGGTCGCCCGCGTAGGGGTGGCGCGGGTGGATCTGCATCTGGTTGCAGTACTCGGCGGTGCGGCGGACTTCGTCGATCTGCGAGAAGTCGATCTTCGGATCGACGCCCTGGGAGAACAGGTTCATGCCCAGGGTCACCAGGTCGACGTTGCCGGTGCGCTCGCCCTGCCCGAACAGACAGCCCTCGATGCGGTCCGCCCCGGCCATGATCGCCAGCTCGGCGGCGGCGACGGCCGTGCCGCGGTCGTTGTGCGGGTGGACCGACAGGCAGATGTGCTCGCGGCGGGACAGGTTCCGGGACATCCACTCGAACCGGTCCGCGTGGGTGGAGGGCGTCGAGCGCTCGACGGTCGCGGGCAGGTTGAGGATGATCTCGCGGCCGGCCTCGGGCTGCCAGACGTCCATGACGCCCTCGCAGACCTCCAGCGCGAAGTCCAGCTCGGTGTCGGTGAAGATCTCGGGGCTGTACTGGTAACCGAAGACCGTGTCGTCGCCCAGGATCTTGTCGGCGTACTCGACCACCAGCCGGGTGCCGTCCACCGCGATCTGCTTGACCTGCTCACGGGTGCCGCGGAAGACGACGCGGCGGAAGGTGGGCGCGGTGGCGTTGTACAGGTGCACGGTGGCCTTGTGCGCACCGCGCAGCGACTCGACGGTGCGCTCGATCAGCTCTTCGCGGGCCTGGGTGAGGACGGAGATCGTCACGTCCTCGGGGATCGCGTCCTCCTCGATGATCGACCGCACGAAGTCGAAGTCGGTCGAGCCGGAGGAGGGGAAGCCGACCTCGATCTCCTTGTATCCCATGCGGACCAGCAGGTCGAACATCTCGCGCTTGCGCACCGGGGACATCGGGTCGATCAGCGCCTGATTGCCGTCCCGCAGGTCGGTGGACAGCCAGCGCGGCGCGGCGGTGATCCGGTTGTCCGGCCAGGTGCGGTCGGGGATGTCGACGGCCTCGTACGGGCCGTACTTGTGGATCGGCATCCCCGAGGGCTTCTGGGTGACGGTCGCGGCGGTGATGGGGGTGGGGCGGCCTACGGCGCGCTGACCGGGATTGTCGGACGTGCTCATGATGCGTGGGCTCCTCTTGGATCCGCTCGTGGTGTCCGCTGGGACGAAAGTCCATGGGGCGGCCGACGGGGCGTAATCACCGCAACACCGAACTCCGCGGGGAGGGGGTCGGCCTACGACTACAGGCCCTCGCCGCGGCAGCTAAGAAGAAGCAGCCCGAAACGCATGATGCCGAGCAGCCTAACGGAAGAGGTGCGCGGCGCGAGACCCCGTATCACTATGCGGACCACGGCATCTCACGCGGAGGAATGGCCATCAACCACTCGATTTCATCAATCATGACCGCAAGGCGTGACAAGCGGTAGACGCGGTGCGACATTGCCTGGATGGATGTCAACGCGAACTCCCGCCGCCGTGGTGTCTTCTGCACGATCGTGCCGCCGCATGTCCTCGACAAGCTCGCCCAGCACGAGGACTCCGCCCTCGCCGATCCCGCCCGCCGCACCCTGCAGCGGGACGCGCTGGAGCGCACCCGCCGCCGGATCACCACCGTCCGCGGGATCGCCGCCCCCACCCTGGAGGGCGCGCCCTCCGACCGGCCGAAGCGCACGATCTACGACGCCCAGCACCAGACCACGCTGCCGGGCAAGAAGGTCCGCGGCGAGGGCGACACGTCGACCTCGGACGAGTCCGTGACCCGGGCCTACAACGGGCTGGGGGCGACCTTCGAGCTGTTCCTCAAGGTCTACGGCCGCCACTCGATCGACGACGCGGGCCTGGCGCTGAACGCGAGCGTCCACTACAGCCAGGACTACAGCAACGCCTTCTGGGACGGCGAGCAGATGGTCTTCGGCGACGGTGACGGCGAGGTCTTCCTCGACTTCACCATCCCCATCGACGTGATGGCCCACGAACTGACCCACGGCGTCACCCAGTACACCGCCAACCTGGAGTACTTCGGCCAGTCCGGGGCGCTCAACGAGTCGATGTCCGATGTCTTCGGCTCGCTCGTCAAGCAGCACGCGCTGGGCCAGAGCGCCGACGAGGCCGACTGGCTGATCGGGGCCGGGCTGCTGGCGGAGCGGGTCACCGGCGTGGCCCTGCGCTCGCTGAAGGCCCCCGGCACGGCGTACGACGACGATGTCCTCGGCAAGGACCCGCAGCCCGGCACGATGGACGACTACGTGCGCACCTCGCGGGACAACGGCGGCGTCCACATCAACTCCGGCATCCCCAACCACGCCTTCTACCTGGCCGCCACGGCGCTCGGCGGCAACGCGTGGGAGAAGGCCGGGCGGGTCTGGTACGACGTGCTGACCGGCGGCGAGCTGTCCCCGGAGGCGCAGTTCGACGACTTCGCCCGGCTCACGGTCGCCGCGGCGCAGGCCCGCTACGGCGAGGGCGAGGAGCGGGACGCGGTGCGGGGCGCCTGGGAGGGCGTGGGAATCACCGATCTGGACGCGCGATGAGCCTCACCCTCGGGTACTGATGGACCTATGCGTATCTCCGTGACCCGCTCCGGCGGATTCGCCGGAATCGAGCGCCGGGCCGATCTGGACACCTCCGGACGGCCCGACGCCACCCATCTGGCCGCCCTGGCCCACCAGGCCGTCGAATCCGGCGCCCCGGCGGCCACCCGCGGCGTCCCGGACGGCTTCCACTACGAGATCACGGTGGAGGGCCGCACGGTCCACGCCGCGGACCCGCACCTCAGCGACGCCCAGCGCGAGCTGGTGCGCACGGTGCTCAAGGAGGGCACGTAGCGCCCCAGCGCCCTCAGAAGCCCAGCCGACGACCGGCGACGCGGCCCGCCCTCAGAAGCCCAGCCGACGCAGCTGCTTCGGGTCGCGCTGCCAGTCCTTGGCCACCTTCACGTGCAGATCGAGGTAGACCGGCGTACCGAGCAGCGCCTCGATGTGCTTGCGGGACTTGGAGCCGACGTCCTTCAGGCGGCGGCCCTTCGGGCCGATGACGATGCCCTTCTGGCTGGGGCGCTCGATGTAGAGGTTCGCGTGGATGTCCAGCAGCGGCTTGTCCGCCGGGCGGTCCTCGCGCGGCAGCATCTCCTCCACGACCACCGCGATGGAGTGCGGCAGCTCGTCCCGCACGCCCTCCAGCGCCGCCTCGCGGATCAGCTCGGCGACCATCACCTGCTCCGGCTCGTCGGTGAGGTCGCCCTCGGGGTAGAGGGTCGGGCCTTCGGGGAGCAGCGGGACGAGCAGATCGGCCAACAGGCCCACCTGCTGGTCACCTACAGCCGAGACCGGGACGATCTCGGCCCACTCGATGCCCAGTTCCTTGCCGAGCCGGTCGATGGCCAGGAGCTGCTGGGCGAGTTGCTCGGATTCGACCAGGTCGGTCTTGGTGACGATCGCGACCTTGGGCGTCTTCTTGATCCCGGCCAGCTCGCCCGCGATGAAGCGGTCGCCGGGGCCCAGCTTCTGGTCGGCGGGCAGGCAGAAGCCGATGACGTCGACCTCGGCCCAGGTGGTCCGTACGACGTCGTTCAGCCGCTCGCCGAGCAGGGTGCGCGGCTTGTGCAGACCGGGGGTGTCGACGAGCACCAGCTGTGCGTCGGGGCGGTGCACGATGCCGCGCACCGTGTGCCGGGTGGTCTGCGGGCGGTTGGAGGTGATCGCGACCTTCGTCCCCACCAGCGCGTTGGTCAGGGTCGACTTGCCCGCGTTCGGGCGACCGACAAAGCAGGCGAAACCCGAGCGGTGCGGGGTCTCCCGCTGCTCGGTCGGGGACGAGGGGGTACCGGCAGTCATGGCCACCATTCTCCCCGATGCCCCGGCCCGCTCCGACCAGCCGCCCATCGCCCTGTTTCCGGCCGTGGTCAGACGGGCAGCGTGGCGCGCAGGGTGCCGTCCGTGTCCGCCAGCAGGATCGGGGTCCCGGCACCGCCCAGGTCCCGTACGGCCGCACGGTCCTCGTCGGTGGCGGTCTCGGCGTCGGTCACCACGGCCACGGCCTCCAGCGACTTCGCGCCACTGGCGACGGCCATCGCGACGGCGGTACGCACCGCGCTGAGCTGGAGCGAGTCGAGGGCGACGGTACCGGCGACATACGTACGGCCCGTCTCATCCCGTACGGCGGCGCCCTCCACGACGCCGTTGCGGGCCCGCGCGGAGCGGGCCAGCGTGATGATCTTGCGGTCTTCGGGGTCCAGCTGTGCTGCTTCGCTCATACGGATGAGCATAGGACGGGGCACTGACGGGGCACTGACCGGGCGTGACACCGGTTGTACGCATGGGCCCGCGCCGGGCCGCAGTGGCAACGGCCCGGCGCGGGTGTGGGAGGGGTGCTACGGGTTCCGCTACGGGAGCAGCGGCAGCGGCTGGAACGTCAGCGAGGCCGACGCCGTGGCCGGGCTGAGACCCGGGGCACCCGCGAAGGCGGCGGTGTAGGTGCTGGCGGTCAGCACGGTGGCCGGGACGGTGACGTTGGTCAGCGTCGCCGTGCCGGACGCGTTGGTGACCGCGCTGCCCAGGGCGATCGGGCCCAGCACGGTGTTGGCCGTGAAGGCGATCGACCGGCCGGGGACGGGGTTGTTGGCCTGGTCCTTGAGGGTGGCGCTGAGGGTCGGGATGATGAGCTGCCCGTTGAGCCGCAGCCGGATGACGGCCGGGGTGGCGGTCAGCGTGGTGGTCGTCGAGCCGGACACGGTCTGGGTGAGCGACGCGGTCGACGGGCCGTAGCAGGTGTCGCCGCTGTAGGTGGCGGTGACCGTGTGGGAGCCGGTGGTGAGCGCGTTGGTGGTCACGGCCGTCTGTCCGGCCGCGTTGAGCGTTCCGGTGAGGGTCGGACCGCCGCTGATCACGAACGTGACGGTGCCGGTCGGGGTGCCGGTCGCGGGGGCCACCGGGGCCACGGTGGCGGTGAAGGTCACCGTCTGGCCGGGGGCGGAGGGGTTGGGGGTGGAGGTGAGCGTGGTGGTGGTGCTGGCCGTGTTCACCGTGGCGGTGGCGGTGCCCGCCGACCCCGCGACGCCCGTGCTGCCCCCGTAGGTGGCCGTGACGGTGTGCGAGCCCACCGCCAGCGCACTGGTGGTGACGCAGGCCTGACCGCTGGCGTTGAGCGTTCCGGTCAGGGTCGGACCGCCGCTGATCACAAAGGTGACCGTGCCGGTCGGGGTGCAGGTGCCCGGGGCCGTGGCCGTCACCTGCGCGCAGATCGTCACCGGCTGGCCGCACACGGACGGGGTGGGCGAGACCGTCACCGCCGTCGTGGAGCTGGCCTGGTTGACGGTGACCGAGGCGCTGCCCGTGGAGGGCGCGACGCCGCCGCCTCCCCCGAAGGTCGCCGTCACCGTGTGGTTGCCGATCGGGATGGCGGTGGTGGAGACACAGGCCTGACCGGTGGCGTCCACCGTGGCCGTGAGCGTCGGACCGCCCGTGACCACGAAGGTCACCGTGCCGGTCGGGACGCAGGTGCCGGGCGGCACCGTGGTCACCTGGGCGCACAGCAGGACCGTCTGGCCGCAGACCGACGGGGAAGGCGTGACCGAGACCGTGGTCGTGGACGACGCCGGGTTCACCGTCAGCGAGGTCGTGCCCATCGAGCCCCCGACGCCGGAGTCGCCCGCGTAGGTGGCGGTGATCGTGGACGTGCCGACCGGCACCGCCGTGGTGGTCACGCACGCCTGGCCGGTGGCGTCCAGTGTCGCCGTGAGCGTCGGACCGCCCGAGATCACGAACGTCACGTCGCCGGTCGGGAAGCAGGTGCTGGGCGGAGCGACCGTCACCTGGGCGCAGATGGTGACCGCCTCACCGCAGACGGACGGGCTCGGCGTCGCCGTGACCGTCAGCGTGGACGTGCCCTGGCTGACGGTGACCGTCCCGGTGCCCGTGGAGCCCGCGACGCCGGTGTCGCCCGCGTAGGTGGCGGTCACGACGTGGGTGCCGACGGGGATGGCGCCGGTGGTCACACAGGCCAGGCCGGTGCCGTCCACCGTGGCCGTGAGCGTGGGTCCGCCCGTGACCACGAAGGTCACCGTGCCGGTCGGGGGGCAGGTGCCGGGCGGCACGGTCGTCACCTGGGCGCAGAGCGTCACCGGCTCGCCGCAGGCGCCGGGGTCGGGGGAGTTGACGGTGGTGGTCGAGGCCGCCTGATTCACGGTCACGCCCGTGGTGCCCGTGGAGCCCGCGACCCCGGCGTTGCCCGCGTAGGTGGCGGTCACCGTCTGCGTGCCCACGGGGATGGCGGTGGTGGTCACGCACGCCTGGCCGGTGGCATCGAGGGTCGCCGTGAGCGTCGGACCGCCGGTGATCACGAACGTCACGTCACCGGTCGCGGCGCAGGTACTGGGCGCGCCCACCGTCACCTGGGCGCACAGGGTGACCGCCTCGCCGCAGACGGACGAGGTCGGCGTCGCCGTGACCGTGGTGGTGGACGTGCCCGGGTCGACGGTGACCGTCGACGTGCCCGTGGAGCCCGCGACACCGGTGTCACCGGAGTAGGTGGCGGTCACCGTGCTGGTGCCGCCGGGCAGTTCGTCGCTGGTCACACAGGCCTGACCGGTCGCGTCGAGCGGCGCGGTGAGCGTCGGGCCGCCGGTGACGGCGAAGGTCACCGTCCCGGTGGGCGTACAGGTCCCCGGCTCGTCCACGGTCACCGTCGCGCACAGCGTCACCGACTGGCCGCACACCGACGGGTCGGGGGTGGCGGTGACGACGGTGGTCGAGGACGCCTGGTTCACCGTGAGCGGGACCAGGGGCGAGTTGGACGAGGAGAACTCGGTGTCCCCGCCGTAGAAGGCCACCGCCAGATGGAGGCCCACATCCAGATCGGCGACCGTGACGGACGCCTGGCCGGTGGCGTCGAGGGGCGCGGTGGGGGCCGGTCCGTCGGCGCTGATGATGAACGTCACCGTGCCGGTCGGGACCCCCGTGGCGGGCGGGACGGCCGCCACGGTCGCGGTCAGGGTCACCGCTTCGCCGCAGACGGCGGGGTTGGGCGAGACCGTCAGGGAGGTGGTCGTCGCCCCCTGGTTGACCTGCTGGATGCTGGTGCCCGTCGAGGGGTCCAGGTTGGCGTCGCCGCTGTAGGTGGCCGTCACCGTGTGGGAGCCCACCGCGAGGGTGCTGTCGGTGAAGACGGCCTGCCCGCTGGCATCGACCGGGACGGTCACCGGCGTACCCGCGTCCAGGGTGAAGGTGACCGTACCGGTCGGGGTGAACGCGCCCGGCGGGACGGAGGCGACGGTCGCGGTGTAGGTGACGGTCTGGCCGGGGACGGAGGGGTTCGGGGTGGAGGTGACCGTGGTGGTCGAGGAAGCCATGGGAGCGGCCCCTTCCCGGGGTGCGGTATGGGGAGGGGTGGACCGCCCGGGTCTGCGCGCCGAGTGCCACGGAGACCCTGTTCGCCCTGCGTGGGGGTGCCCATACGGCCGACCTGTCTACGTCAGAACGACAAGCCGACTGTCCCCCGCCAGGGGTATGGGCGGCCCACCGGTCGGTATCTGCAAGTAAGCCGTTGCCTACGCCAGATGGGCCAGACCGCAGAGGGTGAATGCATCCGTATGGCGCAGCGCGACCCCCCGCGTCCGTGCGCCTCCCCGCGCGGGCGTGATACGGGGCGCCCCCACGCCCCCAGCACCTCCGGCCCGTCCCGGGGAGAGGGCTTACGACTCGGCCGCCGCCGTCTCCCGCACCGGCTCCACCAGCACCGTGACGATGCGGTTGCGCCGCCCCGCCGGGGATTCGGCGGTCAGCCGCAACGCCTTCAGGGCCGGGTCGGTGCCGCCTTCGGGGATGTCGACCTCGGCCGTGGCGCCCGCGATGGGCACCCGGCCCAGCGACTTGGCGAGCAGCCCGCCCACCGTCTCGACGTCCTCGTCCTCCAAGGCCGTGCCGTACAGCTCGCCGAGGTCGCCGAGGCCGAGCCGGGCGGTGACCCGGTGGGTGCCGTCGCCGAGGTCCTCGATGGGCGGCAGTTCGCGGTCGTACTCGTCGGTGATCTCGCCGACGATCTCCTCGAGGATGTCCTCGATGGTGACGATCCCGGCCGTGCCGCCGTACTCGTCGATCACCACGGCGACGTGGTTGCGCTCCTGCTGCATCTCGCGCAGCAGGTCGCCCGCGTTCTTGGTGTCGGGGACGAAGGCGGCGGGCCGCATGGCGGTGGAGACCAGCTCGGACTCGGACTCGCGGTTGATGTGCGTCTTGCGGACCAGGTCCTTGAGGTAGACGATCCCGACGATGTCGTCCTCGTTCTCCCCGGTGACCGGGATCCTGGAGAAGCCGGAGCGCAGCGCGAGGGTGAGGGCCTGCCGGATGGTCTTGAAGCGCTCGATGGCCACCAGATCGGTGCGCGGCACCATCACCTCGCGCACCAGGGTGTCGCCCAGTTCGAAGACGGAGTGCACCATGCGCCGCTCGTCGTCCTCGATCAGCGACTCCTGCTCGGCGAGGTCGACCAGCGCGCGCAGCTCGGCCTCGGAGGCGAACGGGCCCTTCCGGAAGCCCTTTCCGGGGGTGAGCGCGTTACCGAGGAGGATCAGCAGCGGCGGGATGGGGCCCATGATCCGGGCCAGCGGGATCAGCACATAGGCGGCGACCGTCGCGGTGTTGAGCGGATGCTGGGCGCCGATGGTGCGCGGCGAAACGCCGACGGCCACGTACGACACGAGGACCATCACGCCGATCGCGACGGTCAGCGCCTTCCAGGTCTCCGGGAACGCGTGCAGACAGCCGTACGTGACGACGGCCCCCGCCGCCACCTCGCACGCGACGCGCACCAGCAGCGCCACGTTGAGGTAGCGGGTGGGGTCCTCGGCGACCAGCATCAGCTTGGCGCTGCCCCGCCGCCCGTTCCGTACCGATTCCTCGGCGCGGAACCGGGTGGTGCGGGCGAGGCCCGCCTCGGCGCAGGCCGCCAGCCAGGCGACCACCACCAGCAGGACCGCCGCCGTGAGGAGCTGCCCGTTCATCGCGTGGTGGGGGCCGGGGAGGGCCCGGTCAGACCGTACTCGGCCCGCCAGCCGTCGATGATCGCCGCCTGGAGGCCGAACATCTCGGCGCGCTCGTCCGGCTCCTCGTGGTCGTAGCCGAGGAGGTGGAGGACGCCGTGGACGGTGAGCAGCTGCAGCTCCTCGTCCATGGAGTGCCCGGTCGGCGCCTCCTCCCCCTGCTTCTTGGCCACGTCGGGGCAGAGCACGATGTCACCGAGGAGGCCCTGCGGGGGCTCCTCGTCGTCCTTGGCGGGCGGCCGCAGCTCGTCCATCGGGAAGGACATGACATCGGTCGGCCCCGGCAGGTCCATCCACTGGATGTGGAGCTGCTCCATGGCGTCGGCGTCGACGACGATCAGCGACAGCTCGGAGAGCGGGTGGATACGCATCCGGGCCAGCGCGTAGCGGGCGACGTCCAGGATCGCGCGCTCGTCGATGTCCGTGCCGGATTCGTTGTTGACGTCGATCGCCATGGGGTGGTTCGTCTTTTCTCGGGTCTCTTCGGGGACGGTCACTTGCCGTTGCGGCTGTCGTACTGCTCGTACGCGTCGACGATACGGCCGACGAGCTTGTGCCGGACGACGTCCTTACTGGTGAGCATGGAGAAGTGGACGTCGTCGACGCCGTCCAGGATCTCCCGCACCTGGCGCAGACCGCTCTTGGTCCCGCCCGGGAGGTCGACCTGGGTGATGTCACCCGTGATCACGATCTTGGATTCGAAGCCGAGCCGGGTGAGGAACATCTTCATCTGCTCGGGGTTCGTGTTCTGCGCCTCGTCGAGGATGATGAACGCGTCGTTGAGCGTCCGGCCGCGCATGTACGCCAGCGGGGCGACCTCGATCGTGCCCGCGGCCATCAGGCGCGGGATGGAGTCGGGGTCGAGCATGTCGTGCAGCGCGTCGTACAGGGGCCGCAGATACGGGTCGATCTTCTCGTAGAGCGTGCCGGGCAGGAAGCCGAGCCGCTCCCCCGCCTCGACCGCCGGCCGGGTCAGGATGATCCGGTTGACCTGCTTGGACTGCAGGGCCTGGACCGCCTTGGCCATCGCGAGATACGTCTTGCCGGTACCGGCCGGGCCGATGCCGAAGACGACGGTGTGCTTGTCTATCGCGTCGACATAGCGCTTCTGGTTGAGCGTCTTGGGGCGGATGGTGCGGCCGCGGTTGGACAGGATGTTCTGCGTGAGCACCTCGGCGGGCGTCTCGGCCGCCTCGCCCTCGCCGTTCTCGGCTGCGCGCAGCATGGAGATGGAGCGCTCCACCGCGTCCTCCGTCATCGGTTGACCGGTGCGGAGCACCAGCATCATCTCATCGAACAGACGCTGGACCAGGGCGACTTCCTCAGGGTCCCCGGTCGCGCTGACTTCATTGCCCCGGACATGGATATCGGTCTTCGGGAACGCCTTTTCGATCACACGCAGCAACGAGTCACCGGATCCCAGGACCATGACCATCGGGTGCTTGGTCGGAACCGTGAACTGCGCGTGCGCCTGCGGTGCTGTGGTTGGTTGCGTCATGGGCTCGGCTCTGCGGCCTGCTCCTACCTCCTGCGACAAGGGTTCTCGCTGCTCGACAACCTTGAGATACCAGGGTACGACGGGGCACCGACAACCCCCGAGCGCTTTTACTCCCTCCCATTCATCACGCCGGCCCGTCAGCGCTCCGTGCCTGGTACCGGGCACCGGTGTTCACGCCCGGCGGAAACCGATCGTGGGGACGGCCCGGCGCAAAAGGCCCGGGCGCGCGGCGGTCGGCAGCAGACGATCGAGGAAGGCGTACCGCCGCAGCGCGCTCGGGGACTGGTCGTCGTACGAGCGGGCGTGCTGCCACCAGGCGCCGATCTCGCACCAGCCGGGCGCGGACAGCGAGCCGCCGAACTCCTGGACCGACAGCGCGGCGGTCAGCCCGGCGAACGCGAGCCGGTCGGCGAGCGGCCAGTCGGCGAGCGTGCCGGTGACGAAGCCCGCGACGAACACGTCCCCCGCGCCGGTCGGATCCAGCGCCTCCACGGCGATCGCGGGCACCTCGGCGGTCTCGCCGG
Source organism: Streptomyces sp. NPDC041200 (assembly GCF_055591805.1). Classification (NCBI taxonomy): domain Bacteria; kingdom Bacillati; phylum Actinomycetota; class Actinomycetes; order Kitasatosporales; family Streptomycetaceae; genus Streptomyces; species Streptomyces sp. NPDC041200. The sequence goes on from NZ_JBVIZF010000003.1 coordinate 748,372, forward strand.
TGCGGCCGTCCACCGCGTACGCCCCTTCCGAGCCCAGGGTGACCACGGCGAGCGGCACCCGGTCGGCGAGCGCGCGGGCGGCGGCCCGCGGGCACTCGGTGCGGGTGTAGCTCATCGCCTCGGCCGCGTTGGGCAGGAACGCCTCGCAGTGCTCCAGGTCGGCGAGGTCCGCCGGGTCCCAGCGGCCGGTGTCGTCCCAGCCGACGTCCGCGAAGATCCGGCTGCCGCGCCGGGCGGCCTCGGCCACCCACTCCTCCCGGCGGCCGGGCACCAGGGAGGCGATGGCGGCCCGGGCCGGGGGCGGGCTGCTGGGCGCGGCCTCCTCGGGCGGCGGCGCCTCGTGGCCGTGGCTGACCATCGTGCGCTCGCCCTCGTACGCCATGGAGACGGTCACCGGGGAGTGCCAGCCGGGAATGGTGCGGGAGAGCGCCAGATCGATGCCCTCGCCGCGCTCCAGCGCGTCACGGCAGTAGTCGCCGTAGTGGTCGTCACCGAAGGCGGCGGCGAGCGAGGTGCGCAGCCCCAGCCGGGCCAGCGCGGTGGCCATGTTGGCGACGCCGCCGGGGCTGGAACCCATGCCGCGGGCCCAGGACTCGGTGCCGCGGACGGGCGCGGAGTCCAGGCCGGTGAAGATGATGTCGAGGAAGACGGTGCCGGTGAGATAGACGTCACAGCCCGTGTCTCCGGGGCCGCGGACGCCCGCGAGCGGATCGAGCAGGGGGCAGCTCGCCGAGGGCTGGTCACCGTCGTGTGTCGTCACCGTGTGCTCCCAGGTCGGACCGTTCTGTTCTGTTGCTGCGGGCGGGGCGGATGCGGCCAGTGTGCCCGATGGCGGCGGAGCGCGGCCGGAGAGCGCTAGCGCCGCTTCGGTACGGCGACGCTCATCAGGTCCTGGGCGACGGTCAGCTCCCCGTCGAAGCCCGCCGCGCGTGCCTGGCGCTCGAACTCGGCCGGATCGCCGTACCGCTGCGAGAAGTGCGTCAGCACCAGGTGGCGTACGCCCGCCCCGGCCGCGATCCGGGCCGCCTGCCCGGCCGTCAGATGGCCGTGCTCGGTCGCCAGCGGCTCGTCCTCGTCCAGGAACGTCGACTCGATCACCAGCAGATCGCAGCCCTCCGCCAGCGCGTGCGCGCCCTCGCACAGCCGGGTGTCCATGATGAAGGCGAACCGCTGGCCGCGCCGGGCCTCGCTGACCTCCTCCAGCGTGACCGTGCGCCCGTCCCGCTCGATCGCGCCCTCCCGCTGGAGCCGGCCGATCTCGGGCCCGCGCACCCCGTGCGCCGCGAGCCGCTCCGGCAGCATCCGGCGTCCGTCCGGCTCGACGAGGCGGTAGCCGTACGACTCGACCGGGTGCGAGAGCCGGACCGCCTCCAGGGTGTACGCGGGGGTACGGGCGATCACCCCGCCGTCACCGCTGACCGGCTGCTCGGTCAGCTGCACCGTCTCGCGGTAGGCCGTGGCGTACCGCAGCCGGTCGAAGAAGCGCTGACCGCTCGCCGGGTAGTGCGCGGTCACCGGGTGCGGGACGCGGTCGAGGTTGATCCGCTGGATGACTCCGGACAGCCCCAGCGAATGGTCCCCGTGGAAGTGGGTGACGCAGATCCGGTTGATGTCATGGGCGGCGACCCCGGCCCGCAGCATCTGCCGCTGCGTGCCCTCACCGGGGTCGAACAGCACGCCCTCGCCGTCCCAGCGCAGCAGATAGCCGTTGTGGTTGCGGTGCCGGGTGGGCACCTGGCTGGCGGTGCCGAGGACGACCACTTCACGTGCGGACAACGGGACTACCCGGGGGGCCAGTTGAGGCCGCGGCCGCCGAGGACGTGGGCATGCGCGTGGAAGACGGTCTGCCCGGCCCCGGAGCCCGTGTTGAGCACCACCCGGTAGCCGGTGCCGTCGATCTTCTCGTCGGCGGCGACCGTGGCCGTCTCGCACAGCACGTCCGCGGCGATCTGCGGCTCGGCGGCCGCCAGGGACGCCGCGTCCGGATAGTGCACCTTGGGGATCACCAGGACATGCGTCGGCGCCTGGGGGTTGATGTCGCGGAAGGCGACGGTGGTGTCCGTCTCACGGACGACGGTCGCCGGGACCTCCCCCGAGACAATCTTGCAGAACAGGCAGTCGGCCTGCGGTTCTCCCGCCACCGGTGGCTCCTTACGGATCGTCGGCTGGATCATCGGCACTTCTGGATCATCAAGGCTTCCGCACGGGATGCTACCGGGCCTCCCGCGGGCGGTGGGCCCGAACCAGATGGTGACCAAGACAAGCACACGGCCCGCGGTCGTGAGGACTTGGAGGAACGTCCGCGGGAGCCTATTTCCCGGGCGCCGTGGTCCTCTGGTCCCACGGGTGGGTGGTGGTGGCCTCGTCCCAGGGATGAGTGCGGGTCGGTGCGGGGCTCTGGGCGCCGTCGGTGTCGCCGTCGCCGTCGCACTCGCCGATCACATTGGCCTGGAAGACCCGCTGGCCCTCCACCGTGCCGGTCAGATCGCCGCGCACACAGTGGTTCTCCCGCACATAGGTGACCTTGCCCCTGATCCCGATGGCCTGGTCGTCCTCGGTCCTGCCCCGGCAGTCCACCGAGGCGTCCGTGGTGCCCGCGTCACCCGTGCTCGAGGCCGAGGCCCCGGCCGTGGGGCCGCGCTTCAGATCCGCGTTGCACGTCAGCCAGCGCACCCCGATGCCGCCCCGCTCCAGGGCGGAGGTGCCGACCTTGTCCGTGGTGATCGAGACGGCGACCGCGGTGACCGCGCCGTCCCTCGGCTCACAGCCCGTCACCGCGATGGCCGCGACGACCGCGGCCACGGCCGCCAGCAGCGGCCGTCCGTGCCGTACATGATGGCTTAATACCCCCATAGAGGACAGGTTCCCATCACCCACGGCGAACCGGAAGACCTTCGTCGGCCACCCGGGCCTCAGCCCCAGCGGCCGGTGCGTCCCAACAGCAGCGCGGCGGCGGCGGTTCCGGCCGTGGAGGTACGCAGCACGCTGGGGCCCAGCCGGTACGGGCCCGCGCCCGCCGCGGCGAAGGCCGCCAACTCCTCCGGCGAGACGCCCCCTTCGGGGCCCACGACGAGCACGATATGCCCCTCGTGGGGCAGTTGGGCCGTCGCCAGGGGGACGCTGCCCTCCTCGTGGAGCACGGCCGCGAGGTCGGCTTCGGCGAGAAGCCGGGCAACCTCCTTGGTCGTCATCGCGTCCGCGACCTCCGGGAAGGTCAGCCGACGGGACTGCTTGCCCGCCTCGCGCGCGGTCGACCGCCACTTGCCGAGCGCCTTCTGCCCGCGTTCGCCCTTCCATTGGGTGATGCAGCGGGCGGCCGCCCACGGGACGATCGCGTCGACGCCCGTCTCGGTCATGGTCTCCACGGCCACCTCGCCGCGGTCGCCCTTGGGCAGCGCCTGGACGACGGTGATCCGCGGGCTCGGCGCCGCCTCCCGGCGTACGCCGTCGACCTCGACCAGCAGCCGGTCCTTGCCCTCGACGGCCGCCACGGTGCCCGATACGCCCGTACCGGCGCCGTCCGTGAGGACGACGGCCTCACCGACCCGCAGCCGCTTCACCGACACCGCGTGGCGCCCCTCGGGGCCGTCGAGCGCGATACGGGCCCCTGTGGCCGCTCCCGCGAGGTCGTCGGCCACGAACACCGGGGCGCTCACGACACCACGCCTCGCGGGGCCTGGAGCCCGTAGCCGGACCGCGCCGCGTCCAGTTCGACGGCCAGGCTCTCCACCAGCCGCGCGGCGGGCAGTTCGCGCGCCAGCCGGTGCCCCTGCCCGGCCCACAGCGCCATGCCCTGCGGGTCGCCGCCCCTGGCCGCCGCCTTGCGCAGCCCGGAGGTGAGGTGGTGCAGCTGGGGGTAGGCGGCCGGGGCGTACGGGCCGTGGTCGCGGATGAACCGGTTGACCAGCCCGCGGGCCGGGCGGCCGGAGAACGCCCGGGTCAGCTCCGTCCGGCCGAACAGCGGGTCGGTCATGGCCGTCTTGTGCAGGGCGTTCGCCCCCGACTCGGGGCAGACCAGGAACGCGGTGCCCAGCTGTCCCGCCGACGCGCCCGCGGCCAGCACCGCGGCGATCTGCGAGCCGCGCATCAGCCCGCCCGCCGCGATGATCGGGATCTGCACGGTCTCGCGCACCAGCGCGACCAGCGACAGCAGCCCGAGCACCGCGCCGGGGGCATCGTCCGCCGGGTCGTTGCGGAAGCCCCCCTGGTGGCCACCGGCCTCCACGCCCTGGACGCAGACGGCGTCGGCGCCCGCCCACTGGGCGGTCTCCGCCTCGACCGGCGAGGTCACGGTGACGATGGTCCGGGTGCCCACCCGGGCGAACGCGTCCAGCACGGCGCGGGTGGGACAGCCGAAGGTGAACGAGACCACCGGGACGGGGTCGTTCAGCAGGATCGCCAGCTTGGCGTCGTACGCGTCGTCGGAGCTGGCCTCGGGGTCCCCCAGCGCGGTCTGGTAGCGGGACGCCTCACCCGCGAGGCGGTCGGCGTAGACCGCCACGGAGGTCGGGTCGCCGGGCGGCTGCGGCATGAACAGGTTGACGCCGAAGGGGCGGCCGGTCAGCCCGCGCAGCTGCTTGATCTCCTCGTACATCGCCTCCGGCGCCTTGTAACCGGCGGCGAGGAAGCCGAGGCCCCCGGCCTCGATGACAGCGGCGGCGAGCTGCGGGCAGGAGGCCCCGCCCGCCATCGGAGCCTGCACGATCGGGTACCGGGCGAGATCGGTCAGCGCGGAGGACATGGCCACATGGTGCCATGTCCCCCGCGACGATCCGCCACCGGATCAGCGTCCGTTGAACGCGTCTTTCAGGCGCGAGAACAGCCCCTGCTGCCCGGGCTTGAACTCCCCTGTCGGCCGCTCCTCGCCGCGCAGCTTGGACAGCCGCCGCAACAGCTCCTCCTGCTCCGGGTCGAGCTTGGTCGGGGTCGTCACCTCGACGTGCACGATCAGATCGCCCCGGCCGCCGCCGCGCAGATGGGTGACGCCGCGCTGGTGCAGCGGGACCGACTGGCCGGACTGGGTGCCGGGCCGGATGTCGATCTCCTCCAGGCCGTCCAGCGTCTCCAGTGGCACCTTGGTGCCGAGGGACGCCGCCGTCATCGGGATCGTCACCGTGCAGTGCAGGTCGTCGCCGCGCCGCTGGAAGACGGGGTGCGGGACCTCGTGGATCTCCACGTACAGGTCGCCCGCCGGGCCGCCGCCCGGGCCGACCTCGCCCTCGCCCGCGAGCTGGATGCGGGTGCCGTTGTCCACACCGGCCGGGATCTTCACGGTCAGCGTGCGCCGCGAGCGGATCCGCCCGTCGCCCGCGCACTCCGGGCACGGGGTCGGCACCACGGTGCCGAAGCCCTGGCACTGCGGGCAGGGCCGCGAGGTCATGACCTGGCCGAGGAAGGACCGCGTCACCTGCGAGACCTCACCGCGGCCGCGGCACATGTCACACGTCTGCGCCGAAGTACCCGGCGCCGCGCCCTCACCGCTGCAGGTCGTGCACACCACGGCGGTGTCGACCTGGATGTCCTTGGTGGTGCCGAACGCGGCCTCGCTCAGCTCCACGTCGAGGCGGATCATGGCGTCCTGGCCGCGCCGGGTGCGGGACCGCGGGCCGCGCTGCGAGGCGGTGCCGAAGAACGCGTCCATGATGTCGGAGAAGTTGCCGAAGCCCGCGCCGAACCCACCGGCGCCGCCGCCCGCGGCCGACCCCGACGGGTCTCCGCCCAGGTCGTAGACCTGCTTCTTCTGCGGGTCCGACAGCACCTCGTAAGCGGCGTTGATCTCCTTGAACCGCTCCTGGGTCTTCGGATCCGGGTTCACGTCCGGGTGCAGCTCGCGTGCGAGCCGGCGGAATGCCTTCTTGATCTCGTCCTGCGAGGCATCGCGCTGCACGCCCAGGACTGCGTAGTAGTCCGTCGCCACTTACGACTCCGCCAGGATCTGTCCGACGTAACGTGCCACTGCGCGTACCGCTCCCATCGTTCCGGGGTAGTCCATGCGGGTCGGTCCGACCACGCCGAGTTTGGCGACGGCTTCGTCGCCCGAACCGTAGCCGACCGCGACGACCGAGGTGGAATTCAGCCCCTCGTGAGCATTCTCATGCCCAATGCGCACGGTCATACCCGAGTCTTGCTCGCCGAGCAGCTTGAGGAGGACGACCTGCTCCTCAAGTGCCTCCAGCACGGGCCGGATCGTCAGGGGGAAATCATGCACGAAACGCGTGAGGTTCGCGGTTCCGCCGATCATGAGCCGCTCTTCGGTCTCCTCGACAAGCGTTTCGAGCAACGTCGCCAGCACGGTCGAGACCGTCCCCCGGTCCTCCTGTTCGAAGGACTCCGGAAGATCCTGCACCAATTGCGGCACATCCGCGAACCGCCGCCCCACGACCCGGCTGTTGAGCCGGGCCCGCAGATCCGCCAGCGAGTCGTCGCTGATCGGAGCCGGGCAGTCCACCACGCGCTGCTCGACCCGCCCGGTGTCGGTGATCAGCACCAGCATCACCCGGGCCGTGGCCAGCGGCAGCAGCTCCACGTGCCGCACCGTCGAACGGGTCAGCGACGGATACTGCACCACCGCGACCTGCCGGGTCAGCTGCGCCAGCAGCCGGACGGTGCGCCCCACCACGTCGTCGAGGTCGACGGCGCTGTCCAGGAAGCTCTGGATGGCCCGCCGCTCCGGAGCGGACAGCGGCTTCACTCCGGCCAGCCGGTCCACGAAGAGCCGGTACCCCTTGTCCGTGGGGATGCGCCCGGCGCTGGTGTGCGGCTGGGCGATGAAGCCCTCGTCCTCCAGCGCGGCCATGTCGTTGCGCACCGTGGCCGGGGAGACTCCCAGCCGGTGCCGCTCGGTGAGCGCCTTGGAGCCGACCGGCTCCTCGGTGCCCACGTAGTCCTGGACAATGGCACGCAGCACTTCGAGTCTGCGTTCGCTGAGCACCCCGCGCACCTCCAGTCCAGCCGTGTCATCGGTCGTCCCTCTGGCACTCAACGGTCACGAGTGCCAGAACCCCTCAGCCAGTGTACGGCGGGGTGCGGTGGCCACGGCAAGAGCCGCCCCCCGCCGGCGCCCCGGCCACACGTCACGCTATCGCTGTTGGAGCTAGCGTCTCGGTATGAAGACGTGTTGGGAAGAGGCCGGGTGGGAACAGCTCGGTCCCGATGTCGCCCGCCGCAGGCTGCCCGACTGGGACTGCACGGTCGGCGTGATCACCGGCGAGACGGACGTCCTCGTGGTGGACAGCGGCTCCACACTGCGCGAGGGCGCGGCGCTGCGGGCCGAGATCACCCGGCTGACCGGCCGCCGTCCGACCCGGATCGCGCTGACCCATCCGCACTTCGACCATGTCCTGGGCACGGCCGCGTTCGCGGGCTGCGAAGTGTACGGAGCCACCGGCGTGGACGGTCTGCTGCGCCACGACCGGGAGGCGCTGCGCGAGGACGCGATACGGCACGGGGTGCCCCCGGGGGCCGCCGCCGAGGCCGCCGATCACCTCGTACCGCCGCGTCACGTGGTCTCCGGGGAGATCACCCTCGACCTGGGCGGCCGGTCTGTGCTTCTGGCGAACGTGGGGCCCGGGCACACCGCCCATGACCTGGCCGTTCTGGTCCCGGGCCAGGTTCCCGGCCAACCGGAGGTGGTGTTCTGCGGCGATCTGGTGGAGGAGTCGGGCCCGCCGCAGGCCGGACCCGACGCGATCCCCGCCCACTGGCCCGCCGCCCTCGACCGGCTGCTCGCCCTCGGCGGCGAGGACGCGCGGTACGTCCCCGGCCACGGGGCGGTCGTGGACGCGGCCTTCGTACGTGACCAACGCGACGAACTGGCCGCGCGCTTCGGCGTGTCCCCTTAACGCGCCTCCGCGTGTTCTGTTAGCCCGCCGCGCTATCGTCATCCGGATGCGCAGCCGACAGTACGACTCGGATCTGACCCCGCCCTGGAAGCGGCAGCAGCCCGCCCCCGAGGTTCCCGCGGACCCGGATCTCGTGGTCGAGGAGGTCACCACGGGGTTCTGCGGTGCCGTGATCCGCTGCGAGAAGACCGCGCAGGGGCCGACGGTCACTCTTGAGGACCGCTTCGGCAAGCACCGCGTCTTCCCCATGGAGCCGCGCGGCTTCCTCCTGGAGGGCCGCGTCGTCACCCTCGTACGCCCGCGTACGACGGCCCCGAGCGGGCCGCAGCGCACCGCCTCCGGATCGGTCGCCGTCCCGGGCGCCCGCGCGCGGGTCGCCCGCGCCGGGCGCATCTATGTGGAGGGCCGCCACGACGCGGAGCTGGTGGAGCGGGTCTGGGGCGACGATCTGCGCATCGAGGGCGTGGTCGTGGAGTACCTGGCGGGCGTCGACGACCTGCCCGCCATCGTGCGCGATTTCGCCCCCGGCCCGGACGCCCGGCTCGGCGTCCTGGTGGACCACCTGGTGGCCGGGTCCAAGGAGTCCCGTATCGCCGAGCAGATCACCGACGAGAACGTGCTGGTCGTCGGGCACCCCTTCATCGACGTGTGGGAGGCCGTGAAGCCGTCCTCGCTGGGCATCGCGGCCTGGCCGGCGGTGCCGCGCGGCCAGGACTGGAAGACGGGCGTCTGCCGGGCGCTGGGCTGGCCGGAGAACACGGGCGCGGCCTGGCAGCGGATCCTGTCCGCGGTCCACTCCTACAAGGACCTGCGGCCGGAGCTGCTGGGGCGGGTGGAGGAACTGATCGATTTCGTCACGGCGCCCGAGGCCGGTTAGTCGACCGCCGGTTAGTCGACCACGTCCCGCACCACCGCGTCGGCCAGCAGACGCCCCCTGAGCGTGAGCACGGCCCGACCCTGCCGGTAGGGCTCCGGCTCCAGCAGACCGTCCTCCAGCGCCCGCGCCGCGGCCGCCGCGCCTGCCGGACGCAGCAGCTCCAGCGGGCAGCCCTCGGACAGCCGCAGCTCCAGCAGGATGCGCTCCACCCGCCGCTCCTCGTCGGACAGCAGCTCCCGCCCGGCGCCCGGTGAGCGGCCCTCGCTGAGCGCCTGGGCGTACGCGCCGGGGTGCTTGACGTTCCACCAGCGCACCCCGCCGACGTGGCTGTGCGCGCCGGGGCCCGCGCCCCACCAGTCGGCGCCGCGCCAGTACAGCTCGTTGTGGCGGCAGCGGCCCTGCGGCGAGGTGGCCCAGTTGGAGACCTCGTACCAGTCGAAGCCCGCCGCCGACAGCATCTCCTCGGCGATCAGATATCGGTCGGCGTGCGCGTCGTCGTCGGTCATCGGCACCTCGCCGCGCCGGATGCGCCGCGCCAGCTGGGTGCCCTCCTCGACGATCAGCGCGTACGCCGACACATGGTCCGGACCCGCGCCGAGCGCTGCCTCCAGGGTGGCCCGCCAGTCGTCGTCGCTCTCGCCGGGGGTGCCGTAGATCAGGTCCAGGTTCACATGGTCGAACCCGGCGGCCCGCGCCTCCGCGACGCAGGCCTCGGGGCGCCCGGGGGTGTGGGTGCGGTCCAGCACCTTCAGGACGTGCTGCCGGGCGCTCTGCATCCCGAACGACACCCGGTTGAACCCGGCCTCCCGCAGCGCCTCCAGATACCGCGGATCGACCGACTCCGGATTGGCCTCGGTGGTGATCTCGGCCCCGTCCGCGAGCCCGAACGCGTCCCGGATGGCGCCGAGCATCCGCCCGAGGTCCGCCGCCGCGAGCAGGGTGGGCGTGCCGCCGCCGACGAACACGGTCTCGACCGGGCGCGGGTCGTCCCCCAGCACCTTCCGCGCGAGCCGTACCTCCTCCGCGACCTGCTCGGCGTAGTTGTCCCGGGAGGCGAGCACGCCGCCCGAACCGCGCAGCTCGGCGGCGGTGTAGGTGTTGAAGTCGCAGTACCCGCAGCGGGTGGCGCAGTAGGGCACGTGCAGATAGAACCCCAGCGGCCGCCCCGCCGCCGCGGTCAGCGCGCCGGGGGGCAGCGCGCCGTCCTGGGGCATGGGGTCGCCGTCGGGCAGTACGGAAGGCATACGCCCCATTGTCCGCCATGGCGCGGGCCGCCCCTGCCCCGCGGCCCCGCCCGGCGCCGTTCCGGCTCGGCGGCGCCGCACCCGTCGCACTCCGCGCGCGCTGCCCCGGCTACCGCTACAGCGCCTTCAGCACCAGCATCGCCAGGTCGTCGTCCGGCGGCTCCACCGCGAACTCGTCCACCGCCCGCCGCACCCGCTCCGCGACCTCCCGCGCGGTCATCCCGGCGCAGCCCGCGAGCACCGCAGCGAGGCCGTCCTCATCGTCGAACTGGCGGCTGCCGGAGCGGTGCTCCGTCACCCCGTCGGTCACGCACAGCAGCGTCTCGCCGGGCGCCAGATCGAACGTTTCACTCTCGTACGCGGCGTCCTCCACCACGCCGAGGAGTATCTGCGGCACGGCGACCGTTCGTACCATTCCATCGGGCTGGAGGACCAGCGGCAGCGGATGGCCCGCGCTCGCCAGCGTGCACCGCACCCCGCCCTCGCTGCCCGGCCCCAGCGGCACCAGCTCGCCGTACAGGAGCGAGAGGAACCGCGCCGGGCCCCCGCCCGGGGGCAGGCCCGCGCCGCCCGGGTCAACGCCGCCCGCGGCCTCGACGGCCTCGCCGACGGCCTCCTCGCCCAGCAGCTGGTTGAGGCGGTCGAGGACCTCGCCCACCTCGTAGCCCTCGCGGCCCAGCAGCCGCAGCCAGGGCCGCACCAGTCCGGTCACCACGGCCGCTTCAGGACCGTTTCCGCAGACGTCGCCGAGCACGAAGCACCAGCGCCCGTCACCGGCCGGGAAGACGTCGTAGAAGTCGCCTCCGGCAGAGATGTCGCCGGTCGGCTCGTACACGACGGCCGACTCGACGCCGGGGATGCGGGCGATCCCGGACGGCAGCAGCCCGCGCTGGAGCACCCGGCTGATATTGGCCTGGCGGGTGTAGCGCCGGGCGGAGGCGAGGGCGAGCGCGACGCGGCGCGCGAAGTCCTCGATCAGGCCGACGACTTCGTCCGGCATGCGCACCAGCCCGGCCCGCCCGAGCAGCAGCGTGCCCAGCGCGCGCCCGCCCGCGATCAGCCGGCAGGCCAGGGCCGCGCCGCCGGGCCCGTACGCCGCGGGGTCGGCCGGCCAGGGCCAGTCCAGGGCGCCGCCGCGCGCGGTGGCGGGCAGCTGGGGCGGTTCCTTCTCCAGCACCTGCCGCAGCCCCTCCATGCGGCTCTCGCTGGCGTGCCAGACCCGGGCCAGCCGCGGCGGCCCGCTGCCGGAGTCGAGCCAGACCGCGCACCAGTCGGCGAGCCGCGGCACCAGCAGCTGTCCGGCCAGCGAGGTGACCATCTCCTCGTCGAACTGCCCGGCGAGCAGGTCGGACGCCTCGGCGAGGAACGACAGCGCACCGTGCCGGGTCCATTCCGGATCGGCGCGGCGGGCGGGCACCCGGCGCGGCACGGGGGCGACGATCCCGGTACCGCGCGAGGCCCACGAGGGCGCGAGGTCCCCGGCCGCGGGCTCCTCGGGCACCGCCGGTTCGGCGGCGGCCGTGACCGACACCTGGAACCACACCGTCTTGCTGGCCCGCCGGTACGTCGTCCCCCACGCTTCGGCGATCTCGGCGACGAGCCGCAGCCCGTGGCCGCCCGCGCACTCCGCGCCGTCCGGGCCGTCCGGCGGGTCGCCGCGCAGCACCCGGGTGGGGTGGTGGTCGGTCACCTCGACGACGAGGGAGGGCGGTTCGCCCTCGTGGCTGGACACATCGAGCGCACAGCACACCTCGACGGCGGTGCCCGCGTGCACCACGGCGTTGGTGACCAGCTCGCTCACCAGCAGGACGGCCTCGTCCGCGGTCCGGTCGGTGATCCGGTCGGCGGCCGGTACGTCGAGCGCGACCCACTCGGCGAGCGCGGCGCGCACGAACCGGCGTGCCGCGGAGGCCGCGAGCGGACTGCCGGGCAGGCTCGCGCGGGCCGAGGCACTGGTACGGACGGGACCGATTCCCCCGACCGGCAGAGCCACCCCGCCTGCGGATGCAGACGGGGTGGAAGATGACGTCCCCACTGTGCGGCTCCTGAGAAGCTCCGTCATATGCGCCGTAACCCGGCACGGACAGAGTGACAGACGGACCGCACTTATATGCACCGAGTCACGCAAGTTAACTGTGTTGAGGGGAAAAATCGTGCGTAGGACAAGCCTGTTCCGGTAAGGAACCCCGGGTCGTATCCGGGGTGCGGGGTGGTGTCGCCGTGGCGGAAGCGGGGGCCGGCGCCGGGTGGGGAACCGGGGCCGGCCCCGCCGTCAGGCCTCGCGCGTACCGGCGTACATGTCCTCGATCAGGGCCTTGTACTCGCGTTCCACTACCGGACGCTTCATCTTCAGACTCGGTGTCAGCTCGCCGTGCTCCACGTCCAGATCACGCGGCAGCAGCCGGAACTTCTTGATCGTCTGCCACCGTTGCAGCCCCTCGTTGAGCCGCCGGACATAGCCGTCGATCAACTCCCGCACCGCCTCGGTGTCCACGACCTCGGCGTAGGACTTCCCCGCCAGGCCGTGCTCCTGCGCCCAGCCCATGAGGGTCGGTTCATCGAGGGCGATCAGCGCGGTGCAGTAGTTGCGGTCCGCGCCGTGCACCAGGATGTTGGAGACGAAGGGGCACACCGCCTTGAACTGACCCTCGACCTCCGCCGGGGCGACGTACTTCCCGCCCGAGGTCTTGATCAGGTCCTTCTTGCGGTCGGTGATCCGCAGATAGCCGTCGGGCGACATCTCCCCGATGTCGCCGGTGTGGAACCAGCCGTCGGACTCCAGCACCTTCTCGGTCAGGTCGGGCAGCCCGTGGTAGCCCTGCATGATGCCGGGGCCGCGCAGCAGTACCTCGCCGTCGTCGGCGAACCGCACCTCGGTGCCGGGGAACGCCTTCCCGACCGTACCGGTGCGGTAGTCCGGCGGGTTGAGGAAGCTGGCGGCGCTGGACTCGGTGAGCCCGTACCCCTCAAGGATGTTGATCCCGGCGCCCGCGAAGAAGTAGCCGATCTCCGGGGCCAGCGCGGCCGAACCGGACACGGCGGCGCGCAGCCGCCCGCCGAACGCCTCGCGCAGCTTGGTGTAGACGAGCTTGTCGGCGGCGGCGTGCTGGGCCTTGAGGCCGAACGGCACGGACGCGGTGCCGGTGCGGCGGAAGTTGTCCTGGGAGATCTTGGCGTAGTCGCGGGCGATCCCGGCCGCCCACTGGAAGATCTTGTACTTGGCGCCACCGCCCTCGCGGGCCTTCTGCGCGACCCCGTTGTAGACCTTCTCGAAGATCCGCGGCACCCCGCACATATAGGTGGGCCGGACGACCGGCAGATTCTCGATGATCTTGTCGACCCGGCCGTCCACGGCCGTCGTGTGTCCGACGTAGATCTGCCCCGCCGTCAACACCTTGCCGAAGACATGCGCGAGGGGCAGCCACAGGTACTGCATGTCGTCCGGGTAGAGCAGCCCCTCCTGGGTGCCGATGGCGATGGCCATGTAGGACCAGGAGTCATGCGCCAGCCGTACACCCTTGGGACGGCCGGTGGTGCCGGAGGTGTAGATGAGCGTCGCCAGCTGATCGGCGCGCAGCGCGTCCGTCCGCTCCCGTACGGCGTCGGGATGCTGGGCCAGGTGCGCCGCGCCGCGCTTCTCCAGCTCGGCGAGGGAGAGCACCCAGCCCTCCGGGTCGTCCCCGGCGGGCGTCGCGTCCTCGGCCTCGATCACCACCACATGGGCGAGGTCGGGCAGCTCGTCGCGCTTCTCGCGGACCTTGGCGAGCTGGGCGCCGTCCTCGGCGATCAGGACCCGGCTGCCGGAGTCGGCGAGGATGAAGGCGGTCTCCTCGGCGTTGGTGCTCGGGTAGACCGTGGTGGTCGCCGCGCCCGCGCACAGCACACCGAGATCGCCGAGGATCCACTCGACGCGGGTCGAGGAGGCGAGCGCCACCCGCTCCTCGGGGCTGACGCCGAGGGTGATCAGCCCGGCGGCGATGGCGAAGACCCGATCCGCGCTTTCGCGCCAGGTCAGCGGGCGCCACTCGTCCGGGCCCCGGCCGGAGGCGGGCGGCACCGGATAGCGGTACGCCTCCTTGTCCGGTGTCGCCTCGACGCGCTGGAGGAAATGCGTCGCCAGGGACGGCGGCCGGGTCTCGAGCAGATTCTGGGTGTCGGTCACGGCATCCTCCGGGGCCCGCCTCAGTGCTTGGTGACTCGCGAGTAACCTTCGCGTGGCGATCAGGGTAAGGGCCGAAACCGTACTGCGTAAGGGGTTCCGGGCCACGTAGTTCGAATGAGGAAGACTTCCCTCGCCCATCGAGCGTCACACGACAACGGGCCCGGCGCCTCCCGCGCACCGGACCCGTTCGGTCATAGCCGTTTCCGGCCGCCTCACGCGTTACTTCTTGCCCTTGCTGTCGCCGCTGCCGCCGTCGTCGGAGGACAGCACAGCGATGAAGGCCTCCTGCGGCACCTCCACGCTGCCGACCATCTTCATCCGCTTCTTGCCTTCCTTCTGCTTCTCCAGCAGCTTCCGCTTACGGGAGATGTCACCGCCGTAACACTTGGCGAGGACGTCCTTGCGGATGGCGCGGACGGTCTCCCGGGCGATGACCCGGGAGCCGATGGCGGCCTGGATCGGCACCTCGAAGCTCTGCCGCGGGATCAGCTCGCGCAGCTTGGCGACCAGCCGGACGCCGTACGCGTACGCCTTGTCCTTGTGGGTGATCGCGGAGAAGGCGTCGACCTTGTCGCCGTGCAGCAGGATGTCGACCTTGACCAGGTCGGAGGCCTGCTCGCCGGTGGGCTCGTAGTCGAGCGAGGCGTAGCCGCGGGTCTTGGACTTCAGCTGGTCGAAGAAGTCGAAGACGACCTCGGCGAGCGGGAGCGTGTAGCGGATCTCGACCCGGTCCTCGGAGAGGTAGTCCATGCCGAGGAGCACGCCGCGGCGGTTCTGGCACAGCTCCATGATCGCGCCGATGAACTCGCTCGGGGCGAGGATCGTGCCCCGGACGACCGGCTCGTGCACCTTGTCGACCTTGCCCGCGGGGAACTCGCTGGGGTTGGTCACCGTGTGCTCGGCGCCGTCCTCCATGTCCACCCGGTAGACCACGTTGGGCGCGGTGGCGATCAGGTCGAGGTTGAACTCGCGCTCCAGGCGCTCGCGGATGACCTCCAGGTGCAGCAGCCCGAGGAAGCCGACCCGGAAGCCGAAGCCGAGGGCGGCGGACGTCTCCGGCTCGTAGACCAGCGCGGCGTCGTTGAGCTGGAGCTTGTCCAGGGCCTCGCGCAGCACCGGATAGTCCGAGCCGTCCAGCGGATACAGGCCCGAGAACACCATCGGCTTCGGGTCCTTGTAGCCGCCCAGCGGCTCCTCGGCGCCCTTGGTGAACTGGGTGATCGTGTCGCCGACCTTGGACTGGCGGACGTCCTTCACACCAGTGATCAGATAGCCCACCTCACCGACGGACAGCCCGTCGGAGGCGGTCATCTCGGGTGAGTTGGTGCCGATCTCCAGCAGCTCGTGGGCGGCGCCGGTGGACATCATCCTGATGCGCTCACGCTTGCTGAGCGTGCCGTCCACGACCTTCACGTACGTCACGACACCGCGGTACGCGTCATAGACGGAGTCGAAGATCATCGCGCGGGCGGGCGCGTCCTTGACCCCCACCGGCGGCGGGACCAGACGCACCACCGTGTCCAGCAGCTCGTCCACGCCCTCGCCGGTCTTGGCGGAGACCTTGAGTACGTCGGAGGGGTCGCAGCCGATGAGGTGCGCCAGCTCGGCGGCGAACTTCTCGGGCTGGGCGGCCGGGAGGTCGATCTTGTTGAGGACCGGGATGATCGTGAGGTCGTGCTCCATCGCCAGATAGAGGTTGGCGAGGGTCTGGGCCTCGATGCCCTGGGCCGCGTCGACCAGCAGGATGCAGCCCTCACAGGCCGCCAGCGAACGCGAGACCTCGTAGGTGAAGTCCACGTGGCCAGGGGTGTCGATCATGTTGAGCACATGGGTGACCGGCTGCGGCTTGCTCTGCTCCTCGGTCAGCGCCCAGGGCAGCCGGACCGCCTGGGACTTGATCGTGATGCCGCGCTCGCGCTCGATGTCCATGCGGTCGAGGTACTGCGCGCGCATCTGTCGCTGCTCGACCACACCGGTCAGCTGAAGCATGCGGTCGGCAAGCGTCGACTTGCCGTGGTCGATGTGCGCGATGATGCAGAAGTTACGGATCAGAGCCGGGTCGGTACGGCTCGGCTCCGGCACATTGGTAGGGGTCGCGGGCACGCAGCGTCCTGTGTCTAGGCGGGACTCGGTGTTCTCAGTTTCTCCATGGTCCCATGAACGCCGACCGCTTCCGGGTTTGGGAGGCCGCCAGCGCTGCTGGTAATCTGGCCGACTGTGTCTTACGCGCCCCTCTCGCGCGGGACGCGAACGCACGACAGACAGCGAAAACCATCGAACCTGCGAAGGCTCTTTCACGTGGCGAACATCAAGTCCCAGATCAAGCGGAACAAGACGAACGAGAAGGCGCGCCTGCGCAACAAGGCCGTCAAGTCCGAGCTGAAGACCGCTATCCGCCGGACCCGCGAGGCCGTGGCCGCCGGTGACGCCGAGAAGGCCACCGCCGCCGCCCGCGCCGCCGCGCGCAAGCTGGACAAGGCCGTCAGCAAGGGCGTGCTCCACAAGAACAACGCCGCCAACAAGAAGTCGGCGATCGCGCAGCAGATCTCCGGCCTCAAGGGCTGATCTTCCGGGCCACCCGCACGGGTGACCCACCGGGGCGACTCCTCGCCCCCACCCCACCGTGGGGAACATCCGAGCCCTCTACCTCGGATCACGGACAGCCTTCGTAGTACGCCACGCTACGTTCAATGCCCCCGGGCCCACTCCGGGGGCATTGCTGTATCCGGCAGTGCTATATCGGGATGGCCCCTGCGCAGCGGGGGGATTTTGGTCTTTCTGCGGGTATGTTCACGTCATGTCGATACCGGGGGAGACACCCAATCCGTACGGGCCGCCGCCGCAGCCACCTCAGCCGCCGCTCCCGCCTCAGCAGGCTCCTCAGTCGCAGCCGCATCCGCAGCTGCAGCCGTCGCCGCACGCCCCGGCGTACGCGCAGCCGACCATGCCCGGGGTGCCCGGGCCGCCCGGACCGCCCCCGGGGCCCTTGGGCGGCGGGTACGGGGCGTACGGCGCGCCTTCCCCGATACCGCCCGGGCCCGGTGGCGGGGGCGGTGCCGGGGGTGGAAAGGGCTGGCTGTGGGCCCTGGGCGGGGCCGTCGTCGCCTCGGCGGTCTGGGCGGGCGTGGTGTTCGCGACCGGAGGGTTCGGCGGTGAGCCGGATGCCGACCTCGCGGGCTACAGCTACACCAGCAATCTGTGCGCCTCCACGGACCTCGATGCCATCGAGGACGCCGGATACGAGCAGAAGGACTCCACCAGCTCGTCGAATCCGCGGCACAGCTCCTCGCGGGCCCCGGCCCTGGACTCGATGAGCTGCAGCGTCGACTTCGAGCCGACCGATGCGTCCACCAGCGACTACTCCTCGGAATGGCTCTCCACGACGGCCGGTCTGCACCGGAAGACCGACCCGGAACCGGAGTTCGAGGCCCAGTACCGGAGCTACGAGGACCAGCGGACCTCCAGCTCCACCTACAAGGTGAGCGAGGTGGACGACCTCGGCGACGAGGCGTACATCGTCACCCAGCAGAGCACCGGCAGCAGCGACACCGGGGCGTATGTGATCCTCGGCGTGCGGGAGGGCTGGATGACCTACCAGTCGACGTGGTCGGAGTACGTATCCAGCTCATCGAGCGCCGACGCCATGACGGCGCAGGAGGCCACCGAGATGCTCGAAAAGAGCGCCCGGGCGACCCTGGCGAAGATGAAGGAGTAGGGCGAACCGGGGACGGTCGGGTCTGCCTGCCCGGTCCGCCTGTCGGGTCTGCCGGAGCTACGAACGGCCCGCGCGGGCGGCACGGGCGATGGTGACGACGGCCTTCTCCAGGGCGTATTCCGGATCGTCCCCGCCGCCCTTGACACCCGCGTCGGCCTCGGCGACCGCGCGCAGCGCGACCGAGACCCCGTCCGCCGACCAGCCGCGCATCTGCTGCCGCACCCGGTCGATCTTCCAGGGCGGCATGCCCAGCTCACGGGCGAGATCACCGGGGCGGGCACCGCGCGGGGCGGAGGCCAGCTTGCCGATGGCGCGGACGCCCTGGGCCAGGGCGCTGGTGATCAGCACGGGGGCCACCCCCGTGGCCATGGCCCAGCGCAGCGCCTCCAGCGCCTCGGCCGCCCGCCCCTCGACTGCACGGTCGGCGACGGTGAAGCTGGACGCCTCGGCCCGGCCCGTGTAGTAGCGGCCGACGATGGCCTCGTCGATCGTGCCCTCGACATCGGCTGAGAGCTGGGACACCGCGCTGGCCAGCTCGCGCAGATCGCTCCCGATGGCGTCCACCAGCGCCTGGCAGGCCTCCGGTGTCGCGGACCGGCCGCCGGTGCGGAACTCCGACCGGACGAACGCCAGCCGGTCGGCGGGCTTGGTCATCTTCGGGCACGCGACCTCGCGCGCCCCGGCCTTGCGGGCGGCGTCGAGCAGCCCCTTGCCCTTGGCGCCACCGGCGTGCAGCAGCACCAGGGTGATCTCCTCGGCGGGGGAGCCGAGGTAGCCCTTCACATCCTTGATCGTGTCGGCCGACAGATCCTGTGCGTTGCGCACCACCACGACCTTGCGCTCCGCGAAGAGCGACGGGCTGGTCAGCTCGGCGAGGGTACCGGGCTGCAGCGCGTCGGGCGTGAGGTCGCGCACATCGGTGTCGGGGTCGGCGGCGCGGGCGGCCGCCACCACCTGCTGCACGGCGCGGTCGAGCAGCAGATCCTCCTGGCCCACGGCAAGGGTCACCGGGGCGAGGGGGTCGTCGGATGTCGTCTTCCTGGCCATCGCGGTCCAGCATCCCACGGACCGCCGACAGCCCGGTCTTCCGTGCCGTCCGGGCCTTCCGTATGCCCGACAATGTTCCGGTGATGGATGGAGGACTGAACGGCGTACGCCATGTGCTGGTACTGCCCGAACGCGACGCGGCCGAGGAGGTGGCCGAGGCGCTGCCCGGGCGCTTCGGCATCGCGGAGGAACCCCAGCTGGTGCGCGACGCCCTGGCAGGTGAGGACGACGCCGAGGACGCCCAGTGGCTGGTGGTCGTCGAGGACCCGGCCGCGCGGCTGGACCCGGCCGCGCTGGACGCCTTCGCCGAGGAGTACGAGGGCTGGCTGGAGACCGACTGACCGCCGGGCCGCCGCCCCTGAAGCGGCCGCTCTCCTGAAGCGGCCGCCGTCTTGAAGCAGCCACCGTCTGAAGCGGCCGCCGTCTTGAAGCGGCCGCCGTCCGCTGCCCGCCCCGTCCGCTACCCGGTGACCAGCGCCAGCGCGAAGCCGTCGTACCCCTTCTCGCCGACTGTCTGCACCGCCGTCGCCGTCAGCCGGGGCTCACGCGCGATCAGCTCCGTGAAGCGCCGTACGCCCTGGACGCGGGGGTCCGTGCTGGCGGGGTCGGCCACCGCCCCGTCCCGCACCACGTTGTCCCCGATGATGAGGCTGCCGGGCCGGGTGAGCCGCAGCGCCCAAGCGAGGTAGTCGGGGTTGCCGGGCTTGTCGGCGTCGATGAAGACCACGTCGAAGGGGCCGTACCCCTCCTCGGCCAGCCGGGGCAGCGACTCCAGCGCTTTGCCGGTACGGATCTCGACGACCTCGCCCAGCCCTGCCCGCTCCACATTGGCCCGCGCCACCTCAGCGCACCGGGAATCAGCCTCCAGGGACACCAGCCGCCCGCCCTCGGGTAGCGCCCTGGCCAGCCAGATCGTGCTGTACCCGCCCAGGGTGCCGATCTCCAGGACGGTGCGCGCCCCCTGGATCCGGGCCAGCAGATGCAGCAGCTTTCCCTGGTTGGGTGCCACCTGATGCGGCGGCAGCCCGGCGGCCGCGCTGTGCTCCAGCGCGGCGTCCAGGGCCGGATCCGACGGTGCCAGAAGGCCGTTGAAGTAGTCATCGACCCTGGTCCACTGTGCGAGCGACATGAACGAGCTTCCTTTCGGAACGGGTTGAGTCCGCCCCTGGAACCTACGGGCATCCGGCTCCCCCTGCTCCCTTCTCTCCCTCTGCTCCTTCTTCTCCCACCGGCCACCGCCCGCAGCCGCGGACCGGTCACCGCGATCGGCCCGTCCCGGTCGGTCCGCAGCACGGCGGCACCCCGGGTTTCCAGGGCCGCGACGGTACGGGGTGATGGATGTCCATAGGGATTGTCCGCGCCGCAGGAGATCAAGGCGATCCGCGGGCGCAGCCGGTGGATCAGCCGCGGGTCCTGGTAGGCCGAACCGTGGTGGGCGACCTTGAGCACGTCCACCGGGGGCAGCGCCGGATGCGCCGTCAGCAGCGCCTGCTGGGCGGGCGGTTCCAGATCGCCGAGGAGCAGCAGGGTCAGGCCCGCCGTACGGACCAGCAGGGTCACACTCGCGTCATTCGGCCCCTCCTGTGCCGGGTCTGCGACCCGGGTGGCAGGCGGGAGGGCAGTCGGGGTGGCGGGGCCCGGCCACAGGACCTCCCAGGACAGCGGGCCCGACCGGCGCCGCTCCCCCGGCATGGCCGTCACCACGGGCACCCGCGCCGCCGCGGCCAGGCGCCGCACGGCCGCGGCCTGGCCGGGCGGTTCCGCCAGGCCGGTCGTCTCGATCGCCCCCACCGAGCGGCCGCGCAGCACCCCCGGTAACCCGGCCACGTGGTCGGCGTGAAAGTGAGTGAGGACGAGCAGCGGGACGCGGACCACGCCCAGCGTCCGCAGACAGCGGTCGACGGCCCGTGGCTCGGGACCGGCGTCCACGACGACGGCCGTGCCGGGGCCCGCCGCCAGGACCAGGGCATCCCCCTGGCCCACGTCGCAGGCCACCATGCGCCAACCGGGCGGCGGCCAGCCGGTGATGACTCGGGTCAGTGGCGCCGGACGGACCACCGCGAGCAGCAGGAGCAGCGCGCAGACCGCCCATAGCCACCGGTGCCGGAGCAGGTGGCGCCCCAGGAGGACCGCGATCAGGGTGACGGCTGCCAGCAGCAGCCCACCGGGCCAGCCGCCCGGCCAGCCCGCCTCCGCTCCGGGCAGCCCCGCGCCGGTCCGGGCCACTTCGGCGATCCACTCGGCAGGCCAGCCCGCGGGCCAGGCGATCCACCGGGCGACCGGAAGCGCGAACGGGGCCACCGCGAGCGCGGCGGAGCCGATGATCATGGCGGGCCCCACCGCCAGCTCGGCGAAAAGATTGCAGGGGATCGCCACCAAGCTCACCCGCGCGGCCATCATCACCACCACCGGGGCGCACACCGCTTGCGCCGCGGCGGCTGCCGCCAGCATCTCGGCGGGCCGCGGTGGCACTCCACGACGCCGCAGGGCAGCGCTCCATCCCGGCGCGAAGGTGAGCAGCGCGCCGGTGGCCAGGACGGACAGCAGGAACCCATAGCTCCGGGCCAGCCACGGGTCGTACAGCAGCAGCGCGAGGACCGCGGCGGCCAGGGCCGGGAGCAGGGAGCGGCGGCGCCCGGTGCCGATGGCCAGCAGCGTGATCAGGCCGCACGCCGCCGCCCGCAGCACACTGGGGTCTGGTCTGCAGACGATCACGAAGCCGAGGGTGAGCCCGCCGCCGAGCAGGGCCGTCGTCCGGAGCCGTATGCCGAGGGCCGCGGCCAGCCCGCGGCGCTCGGCCCGCGCGGCGAGGTGGGGAGGGCCGGTCAACAGCGCCAGCAGCAGCGTGAGGTTGCTCCCGGAGACGGCCAGCAGATGCGTCATGTCCGTGGCCCGGAACGCCTCGTCGAGGTCCGGCGGGACCCGTGAGGTGTCCCCCACGACCAGCCCCGGCAGCAGTGCCCGCGCGTCCGGGGACAGCTCATCAGTCGCCGTCCGCAGCCCGGCGCGCAACCGGCCCGCCAGCCGCTGGACCGCGCTGGGCGCCCCGATGACGCGCGGCGGCCCGCCGCCACCGCGCACCACCGCCGCGACCCGGTCCCCGTCGCGCAGCGGTGGCGCCAGACGGCCGTGCACCCGCAGCCGCGTGGACGGCAGCAGCCGCAGCCACGCCGCGCGCTGCCGAGCCTCCGGGCGGACTGTCACCAGCACCGGGGCCCGGGTGTCCGTCGTCGTGCCGTCAGGCCCGGTGATCCTGGTGGCCTCCGCCTCGACCACCACCGACACGGGCGCGAGCGCGGCCCCGCGCACCCGGGGGCGGCTGAGCCTCGGGTCGCGCGTGACCGTCACCTCGGCCGTCGCCTCGGCGAACTCCCCGGCCAGCGCCGGGACCGGTCCGCGTCGCACATCCGCCGCGTGCAGCGCGGCGACCGCCCCCGCCGTGGCCCCGCACAGCAAGACCGCCGCCACGGCCCCCGCCGTCCGCCGCCGGATCCGTCCCATGGCGGCCCGGCGCCGCCGGGTCACATACAGCAGGACGGCTGCCGCCAGTAAGGCTCCCGCGCAGATCATGGCCACCGTGCCGCTCGGAGCGCCCAAGGCGATCGCTGCCGCGGCCGAGGCCGCCAGCGCGGGCGGCACCAGGCGGAGGTCCGCCGGGCCCTCCTGGCGGGGATCGGACGCCCCGCGCGGTGAGGCGGCAGCCGCGTGGACCGCGACGCGGGTGCGGGTGGGTGGTACGGACGTCATGGCTGAACCAGCGGGCGGAGATCGGCGAACCTGCGGTCGCCGATGCCGTTGACCTCGCGGAGTTCGTCGATGGAACGGAATCCGCCGTGCTGGGTGCGGTAGTCGAGGATGTGCCGGGCCAGGACCGGGCCGACGCCCGGCAGGGTGTCGAGCTGTTCCGCGGTCGCCGCGTTGAGGCTGATCACCCCACCGGCCGGTGCGCCGGGCCCGGGCCCTGGGCCGGGCGCCGGGCCGGTGGGGGCGGGGTCCGCCGGGGCCTGGTGCGCCGGGGCGCCGACCACGATCTGCTCACCGTCCACCAGGGGCCGGGCGCGGTTCA
This sequence comes from Streptomyces sp. NPDC041200, assembly GCF_055591805.1. Lineage (NCBI taxonomy): Bacteria > Bacillati > Actinomycetota > Actinomycetes > Kitasatosporales > Streptomycetaceae > Streptomyces > Streptomyces sp. NPDC041200. Next base: position 771,324 of record NZ_JBVIZF010000003.1, read on the forward strand.
GTCCGCTCGTGTCCGCGCCCGGCCGCGCTCCGCCCGCCGCCTTGATCGCGTCGGCGACCCGCGCCCCGGACGGGAGTTGGCGCAGCCCCGGACGGCGGACCTTGCCCGTCACATCGACCACGACCGACCGTCCGCCGCCCGTCCCGGCGGCTGGACGCGCTCCGTCCGTCGGCCCGGGACTGACGGCCGCCGCACGCGCGGGTTCGGGCTCGGGCGGCCGCACGGTCTGAGGGCGGCCGCTCCAGAAGTGGTAGACCGCGAAGACCGCCGCGACGACGAGGGCGACCGCGAGCGCGGCAACGGTCCGTAACTCCATGCCGCAGCGCAGCTGAAGCCACAGCGGGAGGCGTTCGCGCAGCGCCAGCCACATCCGTTCGCGGCGGCGAAGCGCCGAGCCGGACCGGCGGCCGGTCTCCTCCTCGGGGACTTCCTCGTCCCCGGCGTCCGGCACGGCCCAACGCGGCACGCGCCGCCGGGCCTCGCTGCCAGACTCCGGTCCCGATGGCCCGCCCAGGTCGTCGGCGGAGCCGACACCCACTCCCAACGCGGGCCCCGGCTCCGGGGCCACGCCCGGATCGGAGGCCGCTGCCGAACCCCGGATGGACGCCCGGCCCGGCTCCGGGGCCACGCCCGAACCGGGTGCCGGATTCGGAGCGGAGACCGAAACCGAGGCAGCCGCCGGGCCCCGATCAGCGGCCCGGTCCCGAGCCAGCACCGGGCCCGGAGCGGGGCTCGGGCTTCGGGACGGTGCCGGAACCGGCACGGTCCCCCGGCTCGGAGCAGGCACCGCACCCTCGGCAGCCGCCCGCCTCGCAGCAAATGCCGCCCCCAGGTCCGACACCCCACCCGCGCCCAAGGCCGCCCCTGAGCCGGGTGCCCGGCCAGGAGCGCGCACCTGTACCGCGGCAGGCGCCGAGCGCCGAGCGGAGACCGGCCCCGAAGCACGGTCCGGAGCCGATGCGGGCACCGGCCCCGGAGCGGAAGTCGGGCTGGCGGCGAGCACCGGGACCGGCACAGGCCGCTGCCTCGGAGCCGACACCGAACTTTGAGCAGGTGCACGCCCCGGCGAGGACACCGCCCCCAGGCCCGACGCCCCGCCCAAGGCCGGTCTTGCGCCCGGTGCCGGGAGCAGATCCTGTGCCTGGCCAGAGACGGGCACCGCCCCCAAAGCGGAGGCCGGAACCGGAGTACGGTACGCCTCCGAAACGGGCTCCCGGCCCAGGAGAGATGCCGTCCCTGGGGCGGACACCCCGCCCGAGACCGAGGCCGACCCTGAGCCGGGCGCCCGGCCCATCCCTGGCGCCTGGTCCCGGCCGAGCGCCTGGCTCGGAACAGATGCCTGACCAGGGGCGGAAGCCAGAATCGGGGACCTGGTCGAGGTCCGAGCGGGCGCCGGGGCCGAAGCGGACCCCAGTCCCGGAATGGGGGCTGGGCGTGCGGCGGGCGCCGGAGCCGAAGCGGGCCCCGGGCCAGGAGTAGAGGCCCGCCCCCAGACGGAAACCGGGCCGCGAGCAGGAGCAGGACCCTGAGCAGGCACCGGGCCGCGAGCAGGAGCAGGACCCTGAGCAGGCACCGGGCCGCGAGCAGAGGCCCGACCCCAGGCAGGCACCGGGTCTGGAGCAGAGGCCGGGCTCCGAGCGGGGGGTGGGGTCGGGGTCGGTTGTGTGGTCGGGGTGGGTGGGTTCTGCGTGGCGGGGGGTGTTGAGGGGTTTGGGCTTCGGATGGGTGGGGTGGGGAAGAGGGCCGCCGCGCGGGCGTGGCGGCGTGGTGGGGCCGGGCAACGGGGGGCCGTGAGGCGGCGGTGGGAACGGGTCTCGCGGTGGCGGCCGCGGTCCGGGCGGGCGGTAACTGTGTGTGATCGGGTCCTCATGCCACCCGACGGTAGGCACATGCGCCCGATCCCGCTGAGCGGTCCCGGTTTTCGGGGATAACCCGCACTTTGTGGAAAAGTCCGTCACCCGGACGAGTCCGCTATCGCGGGGAGACCACCGCGCCCAGCAGGCCCGGTCCGGTGTGCGCCCCGATCACCGCGCCCACCTCGCTCACGTACAGCTCCACGAGCCCCGGTACCCGCTCCCGCAGCCGCTCCGCGAGGGCGGTCGCGCGCTCGGCCGCCGCGAGGTGCTGGACGGCGATGTCCACCGGGCTCCGGCCCGCCCGCTCCACCACGATCTCCTCGAGCCGGGCGATGGCCTTGGAGGCGGTGCGGACCTTCTCCCGCAGTTCGATCCGGCCCTCGTCGACCTGGAGCAGCGGTTTGACCGCGAGCGCGGAGCCGAGGAGGGCCTGCGCCGCGCCGATGCGGCCGCCGCGGCGCAGATAGTCGAGGGTGTCGACGTAGAAGTAGGCGGCGGTGCCGTCGGCCCGCTTCTGGGCCGCCGCGACGGCCTCGTCCAGCGTGCCGCCGCCCTCCGCGGCCTCGGCCGCCGCCAGGGCGCAGAAGCCGAGCGCCATCGCGACCATGCCGCTGTCCACCACCCGCACCGGTACGGGCGCGTCCTGTGCGGCGAGCACGGCCGCGTCGTAGGTGCCGGAGATCTCGGCGGACAGGTGCAGCGAGACGATGCCGGTCGCGCCCTCCGCCGCGGCCGCGCGGTAGGCGTCCGCGAAGGTCTCCGGGCTGGGCCGGGACGTGGTCACCGGCTTGCGCTTCTGCAGGGCCTCCGCGAGCGACAGGGCCGAGATCTCGGTCCCTTCCTCCAGCGCCTGGTCTCCGAGCACCACCGTCAGCGGCACAGTGGTGATGCGATGCCGCTCCATCGCCTCCTGCGGCAGGTAAGCCGTTGAATCGGTCACGATCGCGACATGGCGGGACATGACAGGGAGATTATCCGGGGAGGCCCCGGGCCGACAGCGCGACCCCACCGACGATCACCGACCCTACCGGTAAGTCCGTGTTCAGGCGGTGTTCTCGGGGCGGGCTGATTTCTGCCAGGAGTACGGCTGCGGCCGGGGCGCGGTCCCCAGGGAGGGCGGTTCCTTGCGGGGCGATTCCTGCCGAGACGGCTCCTGCCGAGACGGTTCCTGCCGAGACGATTCCCGCCGGGACGCGGGCTCGCCCACGGGCTTCGGCGCCGCCACGGGCCCCGGCTCCGGCTCTGTCACCGTCCAGTGCCGCAGCGCCCCCGCCTCCATCTCGATCTCGCGTCCCAGCGCGTCCAGCTCGTCGTGGGCGAACCGCTGGGCCCGCTCCCGCACGGCCCACCGCAGCGAGTCCGCGGAGTGCGTGATCCGCTCCGTACGCTCCCGCAGCTCCGGGAGCAGGGCGGCGAGGCGGGTCCGGTCGGGCTCCCGCTCCAGCCGCTTCAGGTCGTCGTCCAGCTCGCGGCCGTGCTCGCTGAGCCGCCGGAACAGGTCCAACGACTCCGCCACGGAGCGGTCTTGGCCCGCCACCGCCTGCAGCGCCTGCTCGGTGGCGGACATCGACGACCGCAGCGACAGCCGCAGCTCGGCCAGCTCACCTGCCGCGCCCGGCCGGGCGAACTGGCGGGCCCGGAGCCGGGTGTCCTCGACCGTGCGGCGGGCCTGGTCCACGGTGCGGTCGAGGCCGCGCTTGGCCGTCCTGACCACCCGCACGGTGACATACGCACCGGTCACCATGAACATGACGAAAAGCAGCAACAGGATCCAGATGGCTTCCATGTGCGCTCCTTCGGGCGGCGGTCACCGCGGTGGCAGCTGTCCTCCCAGCGTAAACGGACCGGGCGGGCCGAGGGTTCCTGACGAACCCCCAGCCCGCCCCTACGGGTATCCCCTGAGCGGTCAGGCCGGGACGATGTTCACCAGCTTCGGCGCCCGCACGATCACCTTCCGGATGCCCGCGCCGTTCAGCGCGGCGACCACCGCCGGGTCGCCCAGGGCCAGCGCCTCCAGCTCCTCGTCGGAGACCGACGGGGAGACCTCCAGCCGGGCCTTGACCTTGCCCTTGATCTGCACCACGCAGGTCACCGTCTCGTCCACGACGTACGCCGGGTCGGCGACCGGGAAGGGCTCGTGGACGACCGACGTGTCGTGGCCCAGCTTGCGCCACAGCTCCTCGGCGATGTGCGGGGCCAGCGGCGCGATCAGCAGCACCATCGGCTCGGCGACCGAGCGCGGCACCTCGCGCACCTTGGTGACGTGGTTGTTCAGCTCGGTGATCTTGGCGATGGCGGTGTTGAACCGCAGCCCCACCATGTCCTGCCGGACCCCGTCGATCGCCTTGTGCAGGGCACGCAGCGTGTCCTCGTCGGGCTCCGCGTCGACGACGGCGACCTCGCCCGTGGCCTCGTCCACGACGTTCCGCCACAGCCGCTGCAGCAGCCGGTACTGACCGACGACCGCGCGGGTGTCCCAGGGGCGCGAGACGTCCAGCGGGCCCATGGCCATCTCGTACAGGCGCAGCGTGTCCGCCCCGTACTCGGCGCAGATCTCGTCCGGGGTGACGGCGTTCTTCAGGGACTTGCCCATCTTGCCCAGCAGACGGGTGACCTTCTCGCCCTGGTACCAGTACGCCCCGTCGCGCTCCTCGACCTCGGCGGCCGGGACGGCGATGCCGCGGCTGTCCCGGTAGACGTAGGCCTGGATCATGCCCTGGTTGTACAGCTTGTGGAACGGCTCGGCCGACGAGACGTGGCCCAGGTCGAACAGCACCTTGGACCAGAACCGGGCGTACAGCAGGTGCAGCACCGCGTGCTCGGCGCCGCCGACGTACAGGTCGACACCGCCGTGCGGCTGGCCGTCGCTCGGGCCCATCCAGTAGCGCTCGGTGCCGGGGTCGACCAGCCGCTCGCCGTTGTGCGGGTCCAGGTAGCGCAGCTCGTACCAGCAGGAGCCCGCCCAGTTGGGCATGGTGTTGGTCTCGCGGCGGTACGGCCGCGGGCCGCGCCCGTCGCCCAGGTCCAGCTCCACGTGGACCCACTCCTCGTTCCGGGACAGCGGGGTCTCCGGGGAGGTGTCGGCGTCGTCCGGGTCGAAGGTGCGCGGCGAGTAGTCCTCGACCTCGGGCAGCTCCAGCGGCAGCATCGACTCGGGCAGCGGGTGGGCCACGCCGTCCTCGTCGTAGACGATCGGGAAGGGCTCGCCCCAGTAGCGCTGGCGGCTGAACAGCCAGTCACGCAGCCGGAAGTTGACGGTGCCCTCACCGATGGAGCGGGCCTCCAGCCACTCGGTGATCCGGGCCTTGGCCTCGGTCACGCCCAGGCCGTCCAGCGAGACCCCGTCACCCGCCGAGTTGACGATCTTGGCGTCGTACGAGCCGAACGCGTCGTCCCAGGTCGACGGGTCGGTGCCGCGATCGTCGGAGGGCTCGACGACGCAGCGCATCGGCAGCTCGAAGGCGCGGGCGAAGGCGAAGTCACGGCCGTCGTGCGCCGGGACGGCCATGATCGCGCCGGTGCCGTAGCCCATCAGCACATAGTCGGCGATGAAGACCGGCACCCGGTCTCCGCTGACCGGGTTGACCGCGTACGCACCGGTGAAGACGCCGGTCTTGTCCTTGGCCTCGGCCTGCCGCTCGACGTCCGACTTGGCCGCGGCCTGCTTGCGGTACGCGTCGACGGCCTGGGCGGGGGTGGCGTGGCCGCCGGTCCACACGTCGTGGGTGCCCTCGGGCCAGGCGGCCGGGACGATGGAGTCGACCAGGTCGTGCTCGGGCGCCAGCACCATGTAGGTCGCGCCGAACAGGGTGTCCTGGCGGGTGGTGAAGACCGTGATCTTCGCGTCGGCGTGGTCCTGCACCGGGAAGTCGACCCGGGCGCCCTCGCTGCGGCCGATCCAGTTGCGCTGCTGCAGCTTGATGGCCTCGGGCCAGTCCAGCGCGTCCAGGTCGTTCAGCAGCCGGTCCGCGTAGGCGGTGATCCGCATGTTCCACTGGCGCAGCTTGGCCTTGAAGACCGGGAAGTTGCCGCGCTCGGAGCGGCCGTCGGCGGTGACCTCCTCGTTGGCCAGCACGGTGCCCAGGCCGGGGCACCAGTTGACGGGCGCGTCCGAGGCGTACGCCAGGCGGTAGCCGCCCAGGACGTCCGCCCGCTCGGCCTCGGTCAGCCCGTCCCAGGGGCGCCCGTCGGGGGTGGCGCGCTCACCGGAGGCGAACTGCTCGACCAGGGTGTCGATCGGGCGTGCGGTCTCCGCCTCCGGGTCGTACCAGGAATTGAAGATCTGCAGGAAGATCCACTGGGTCCACTTGTAGTAGTCCGGGTCGATCGTGGCGAAGGAGCGGCGCGGGTCGTGGCCCAGGCCCAGCTGTCGCAGCTGGCGCCGCATGTTGACGATGTTGGCGTCGGTGCTGACCCGGGGGTGGGTGCCGGTCTGCACCGCGTACTGCTCGGCGGGCAGGCCGAAGGCGTCGAAGCCCAGGGTGTGCAGGACGTTGTGGCCCGTCATGCGGTGGTAGCGGGCGTACACATCGGTGGCGATGTAGCCCAGCGGATGGCCCACGTGCAGCCCCGCACCCGAGGGGTACGGGAACATGTCCATGACGAACTTCTTCGGCCGGGCGACGACATCGGCGTCACCGGTCAGGTCGCCGCCCGGGTTGGGAGCGTTGTACGTGCCGTTCGCGTCCCAGAAGTCCTGCCAGCGGGCCTCGATGTCAGCGGCCAGCGCGGCCGTGTAGCGGTGCGGCGCGGCCACCTCGGCTGCGGCATTGGTCTCGCTCATGATCCTCAAAGCTCCATTGGTCGTCTCTGCCCGCGGTACAGGCCGATTCCCTCTTGTCCGTGAAACAAAAAGGCCCCTCACACAGGAGGGGACGCCGCGCCGATGCCGACCGAAGATGATCGCGGTCGGTACTGATCAGCGCGGCCCGCTAAGCAGAAGGCGTACGGCACGCATGGGGTCAGGTTACCGCAGGGCACCGAGGAGCCGCATCGAGGTAGGACGCGGGTGAGGAAACGGGAAACGGGCCGCCCGCATCGGACGACCCGCTCCTGGGATTGTGGAGCTAAGGAGAATTGAACTCCTGACCTCCTGCATGCCATGCAGGCGCTCTACCAACTGAGCTATAGCCCCAGGTCTTGCTGTTCCGCCCGGTTTCCCTGTCCGGTTCCCCTCGGCGGCATCGCCTACATTACACGGACGCCCCGGGCTTTAGCCAAATCGATTGCCGCGGCGCCCTCGACCGGTGCCCCTCACGCGGCTTCACACCGCTTCACGCCGTCGCGAACGAGTAGAAACGCTTCAGCGTGCAGTGCTCTTCGAGGAGCCGACCGTAGATCGGCTCGCCCTCCAGCTCCCGGTAGGTCTCGATCGGGTCGCCCTTGATGATCAGCGCCTGGGCGCACTCCGCGCACCAGTACTGGTAGTCGGAGTTGAGCGGCTCCATGTCGCGGACGATGGGTGTGCCGCCGCCACACCAGTCACATTTCCGGCTGTGTGCTCCCATGTCACTCAGCTCCAGCTGTGGCCGCAGGCCGTACACACGTAGGAAACACCGCCGTTGTCACCGAGTACCTGAGCCACATGACCGGAGCCGCAGGACGGGCATTCGATGCCCTCCCGAGCCGCCTCGGAAAGGTCCTCGAACGCGTCGAGGATGCTGGTCGGCATCCCACCCGTCCCTCCCCATCGGACTATCGGCCCTGCGCCCCCGCCGGCGGTCCGATTCTGCCACGGGGCGACGCCCAGGTCAGCGGAGATGCCACAGACGCCTCACCAGACTCATCAGCGCCCCGCACACCGCCACTTCCGCCGAGCCTCGCGCGCTCGGGCGGTGTCGTCCAACCTACCCAGGAAGATCGCACCGAACCCAGCCACCCCGGCGACAGGCTGAGTTGAGCCGACGTCAACAGGGGGCGGCCGCACGCGAGACGGGCCACCGCGCACAAAAGCGGCGATCCCGCCTCCCGGTGAGGGAGACGGGATCGCCGTCATCTGTGGAGCTAAGGAGAATTGAACTCCTGACCTCCTGCATGCCATGCAGGCGCTCTACCAACTGAGCTATAGCCCCGCTGCTCTCCGCGCCGCTGCGCTTCGAACAAGAAGGAGCTTAGCCGGTGACCAGCCGGAAAAGGAAATCGGGCCGGGAGGGGGCCGCTGGCCGTCGCCTAGGCGTCGTCGCCGAGGACGGGCTCGGGGAGCGATCCGGCGTTGTGCTCCAGCAGCCGCCAGCCGCGCGCGCCCTCGCCCAGCACCGACCAGCAGCAGTTCGAGAGGCCGCCGAGCGCCTCCCAGGTGTGCGGCTCCAGGCCGAGCAGCCGCCCGATGGTGGTGCGGATCGTGCCGCCGTGGCTGACCACCACGAGGGTGCCGCCGTCGGGCAGCTTCTCGGAGGCCTCCAGCACGACCGGCGCCGCCCGGTCGGCGACCTCGGACTCCAGCTCGCCGCCGCCGCGCCGCACCGGCTCGCCGCGCTTCCACGCCGCGTACTGCTCGCCGAACCGCTCGATGATCTCCTCGTGCGTGAGCCCCTGCCACTCACCGGCGTAGGTCTCCCGCAGCCCCGCGTAGTGGTCGACCGTGAGTCCGGTCACGGTCGCCAGCTCGGCGGCGGTCGCCACGACCCGCTTGAGGTCGGAGGCGACGATCGCGTCCGGCCGCAGCCCGGCCAGCAGCCGGGCCGCGCGGTGGGCCTGGGCGACGCCGGTGTCGGTCAGCTCGATGTCCAGCGAGCCCTGGAAACGGCGCTCGATGTTCCAGGCCGTCTGGCCGTGCCGCCACAGGACTATGCGGCGGCCGCGGCCGCTCATGGTGGCGTTCAGCTCAGCTCACCGCCCGCACCGCCGTCCGGACCCTGCGCCTGCGCGTACTCCTCCGCCTTGCCGCGGGTGGCCTGGGCGTCGGCCGGAAGGTCCAGCTGCGGGCAGTCCTTCCACAGCCGCTCCAGGGCGTAGAAGACGCGCTCCTCGCTGTGCTGGACGTGCACCACGATGTCCACGTAGTCCAGCAGCACCCAGCGGGCCTCGCGGTCGCCCTCGCGGCGCACCGGCTTGGCACCGAGGTCCTTGTTCAGCCGCTCCTCGATCTCGTCGACGATCGACTTGACCTGGCGGTCGTTGGGCGCCGAGGCCAGCAGGAAGGCGTCGGTGATCGAGAGCACGTCGCTGACGTCGTACGCGATGATGTCGTGCGCGAGCTTGTCGGCGGCCGCCTGGGCGGCGGCGTTGATGAGCTCGATGGAGCGGTCCGTGGCGGTCACAAGCGAGGCTTTCCGGTCGGTGGGGACCCTCAGGGTCTGGCACCCCAAGGGTCTCACGCCCCACCGACACGGCTCGCGGCCATTACCCCGTGACCGCCGTGACCCTCCCGACTCTCCCGTCGGCCGCGACTCAGCCCTGGGGGTCGTAGTCCGCGCCGAGGACCACCGTCACGTCCGCGTTGGCGGCGCCCTTGCCCTTCGTGACCGAGGTCGCGGGCAGTCCGAGGGTCTTGGCGACCTCCTTGGCCTGCCCGGCCTGCTTGGCGTCCGCGTACGTCACCCGCGAGGTCTGCTGCGGGGAGCCGCCCTCGGTGGTCGCGACGACCGTGAAACCGCCGTTGACCAGCGCGACCCGGGCGGCGCCCGACGCGTCCTCGCCGCCGCCCGCGCTGGTCACGCTCACCCGCGCCGCGGATCCCGGGTCGGTGTTCTTGACCGTGCCGCCGAGGACGCTCTTGACGACCCGGTCGGTCGCCCGGGCACTGAGCGTGCCGTCGCTCTGGACCGGCAGCATCATCGTGTCGTAGTCGCCGTCCTTGGCCTGCCCGGCGAGCCGCGCCAGCGAGGCGCCGAGCTGCTGCTCGGACAGCGACGGGTCGGGGATCTGGGCCAGCTGTTCGACGGTCTTGGTGGCGCCGCCCGTATCGCTGGAGACCTTCTTCAGGGAGGCGTCCATGACCTGGCCGAACCGCGCGAGCTGCTTGGTCTGCGCCTCACCCGGGGCCCGGTAGGTGGCGTACGCCACCGCCGCCTGGCCGCTCAGCACCTGCTCCTTGCCCCGCTTGACCAGCGGGTCCTCGCCCTTCCGGGCCGCCGGGACGGTGGTGTCGGTGTCCAGGGTGATGCTGCCGACCAGCTCGACGAGGTTCTCCAGATAGGGCGTGTCCAGCCGCCAGGTGCCCTGGATCTTCGAGCCCAGCAGGGTGGACAGGGAGTCCCGGGTCGCGTCCGAGCCCTCGTCGGTCACGGACTTGCCGAGCGTGGTGGAGCCGCCGTCCTCGGTGGAGACGGACAGGTCGTTCGGCAGCAGGACGGTGGTGCCCTTCTTGGTGGTCTCGTTGTCCACCAGCAGCGCGGTGGAGGTACGGCCGCCCTTCAGCTCCCGCAGGTGGACGACGATCACGTCCCGCTTCTGCGGGCCCCCGGCCGCCGCCTGTTCGTCGCCGTCGGCGGAGAGGCCGGGCAGCTTGCCCGCGTACCAGAGGTAGCCGACCCCGCCCACGGCGGCGAGGACCAGCACCGTGACGAGCGCGACGAACCGGTTGCGGCCCTTGCGGCGGCGCTCGTCACGCCGCTCCGAGCGGGTCTCGGCGAACTTCAGCCAGTCGATGACGTCTTCGGAGTCCTCGTCGGGCTCCTCCACGAAGGAGAACTGCTCGGTGCGGTACTCCGGACCCTCCGGATCCGTGCCGGGCTTGGCCGCGCCGCCGCCCTTCCGGGAGCCGTCCCTGTCCGGGGCCGAGGGGGCCGAGGGGGCCGAGGCCGGGGCGCCGTGGGACGGCTCCGGCCCGGCCAGCTCGGCAAGCTCCTGGTACGGGTTCGGCTCGTCCTCCTCGGCCACGGCGGGGGCGGCAGGCGCGGCGTAACCGTAGCCCTGCTGCCCGTACTGGTCCTGCTGCCCGGCCTGCCCCTGCTGCTGGACGTCCTGCGGATAGTGCTGCTGCTGTCCGTAGTACGGGTCGTACGGCTGCTGCGTCTGCGGATACTGCGTCTGCTCCTGCTGCGCCTGGCCGTACGGGTCGTAGCCGTATCCGTAGCCGTCCTGCTGCCCCTGCTGCTGCCCGTAGTACGACGACGGGGCGTAACCCTGCTGCGTCCCCTGCGGCTGGTACACCGGCTGCCCATAGGCGTCGTAGCCGTAGATCTGCGGCTCCTGGGCATACGGATCCCGCGCGTACGGGTCGTACGGGTCCTGTCCGTCGTTCACCGGTACCCCTTCAGCAGTCGTGCCGGTACAGCTCTCGCTTGTCGATGTACCGCACCACACCGTCCGGCACCAGGTACCAGACGGGTTCGCCGTGTGCGACACGCGCCCGGCAGTCCGACGACGAGATCGCCAGCGCCGGAACCTCGACGAGCGACACCCCACCCTCCGGCAGTCCCGGGTCGGCCAGTATGTGCCCGGGACGCGTCACACCGATGAAGTGGGCGAGCGAGAACAGCACTTCGGCGTCGCGCCAGGTGAGGATCTGGGCGAGCGCGTCCGCTCCGGTGATGAAGAACAGGTCCGCGTCACCGTTGAGCGCGCGCAGATCCCGGAGCGTGTCCGTGGTGTACGTCGCGCCGCCGCGGTCGATGTCGATACGGCTGACCGAGAACTGCGGGTTCGACGCGGTCGCGATGACCGTCATCAGATAGCGGTCCTCGGCCGGGGAAACCTTTTTGTGGCTCTTCTGCCACGGCTGCCCGGTCGGTACGAACACGACCTCGTCCAGGTGGAACTGCGACGCCACCTCACTCGCCGCGACCAGGTGACCGTGGTGGATCGGATCGAACGTCCCGCCCATCACACCGAGCCGCCGCTTGGCGGGCCCCTTCTCCTCTTCCATGCGTGCAGACCCTACTGGGCCCGGCTCGAAACCGGGGCCCGAAGAGGCAACGGCCCAGGTCAGCGGTCCCGGTTGAAGCGGGTGGTGATCCACAGCAGCAGGAACAGGATGACCAGAGCGGCACCACCGGTCATGTAGGGGCTGATGCTCGGGTGGGTGTCCACGTGCTCACCGCCCTCGCTCGCCAGGGTGGTCAGGGCAGCATGTGCGGTGCTGAAAGCGCTCATCGCAGGCGATACCTATCCGGGTCTCGGCGTCACGTCACGTCCGCCACATCGTATGCGAGCCGGATTCCGGGCCTGCTCTCAGTGTGCCCTTCGGCCCGCTCTCAGTCCTGTTTGTACCCGCGCAGCAGGAACCACGCGACCAGGACGGATCCCACGACCCCGACCACGATGACGGTGCGCAGCAGCGCTCCCGGTCCCTGGTCCTTGGAAGTGGCGGCGAGCACGGCGGTGAGGCCAGTCATATCGGGCATGTCTCCACGCTAGCCCCCCGCCGGGCAGGGCCTAAGGTGGGGTCCGCCAGGGGGGACGGGCACGACCGAGGCACTTCCGGGGCACAGTCCGGGAACAGTCCGCATGAGGGGGACAGATGAGCGACAGCCATACGCATGGGACCGGCGACGGGAGCGGCGCCGGAGAGGGACGTGAGCATGTGCCCAGCCGCCAGAGGCGGCGGTTTCCGGGCATTTCCTCACGCGCGTACGAACATCCGGCCGACCGCTCGGCGCTGATCGCGCTGCGCAAGCTCACCGGCTTCGACACCGTCTTCAAGGCGCTCAGCGGACTGCTGCCCGAGCGCAGTCTGCGGCTGCTGTACCTGTCCGATTCGGTGCGGGTGAGCGACCGGCAGTTCGCCCACCTCCACGACATGCTGCGGGACGCCTGCTACATCCTGGACCTGGAGCAGGTCCCGGCGATGTACGTCACCCAGGACCCGAAGCCGAACGCGATGTGCATCGGCATGGACGCGCCGATCATCGTGCTGACCACCGGGCTGGTGGAGCTGCTCGACGCGGAGGAGATGCGGGCGGTCATCGGCCATGAGGTGGGCCACGCGCTGTCGGGGCACTCCGTCTACCGGACGATACTGCTGTTCCTGACGAACCTCGCTCTGAAGGTCGCCTGGATCCCGCTGGGCAATGTCGCGGTGCTGGCCCTGGTGACGGCGCTGCGCGAGTGGTTCCGCAAGTCGGAGCTGTCGGCGGACCGGGCGGGGCTGCTGGTCGGACAGGATCTGCGGGCCTCGATGCGCGGACTGATGAAGCTCGCGGGCGGTCACCATCTGCACGAGATGAACGTGGACGCCTTCCTGGAGCAGGCCGAGGAGTACGAATCCAGCGGGGATCTGCGGGACTCCGTGCTCAAGATCCTGAACATGCTGCCGCGCAGCCACCCGTTCACCACCGTGCGCGCCGCCGAGCTGAAGAAGTGGGCCGCGAGCCGGGACTTCCAGCGGCTCATGGACGGCCACTACCCACGCCGCGACGAGGACAAGGACACCTCGGTCAGCGACTCGTTCCGGGAGTCGGCCAGCCACTACGCGGAGTCGGTCCGCACCAGCAAGGATCCGCTGATCGCGTTCGTACGGGACGTGGCGGGCGGCGCCGGGGATCTGGGCGGCAAGCTGCGCGACCGGTTCACCGGTGGCGGCGGCAGGCCGGGCGGGGACACCACTGAGGGCACATCCCCGCGGGACTCCCAGGACGGCGGAGAGGGCCAGGAGGGCTCCCCGGGGGACGAGCCGCCCCGGAGCTGACGCCCTGCGCCCTACGGCCCGGGGTGCGTCCCCGGGGAGAGCACGCCGCACAGCGAGACCGGGGTGCGGCCCGGGGCGTACGGGTCGGTGCCGGTCGGGGCGTCGTTCCGGACGCTCTGCCCGGCCACCAGCGGCCGCAGATAGCCGGAGGCGTTCGCGGCGCACGCCTGCGGGCCCGCCAGCACCGAGCTGTGCACCAGCTCCACCCGGTGGTCGCGCAGATCCCCGCGGTCGAAGCGGAACCGGGTCTCCCGGCGGACCGTGAACAGTGAGGCGTGGTCCGGGGCCCGCTCGTGGGCCCGCTGGATCGCGTAGACGAAGACGTGGTCGGCGCTGACCTCCAGGGTCGAGGGGGTGCGCTCGACGACCGTCAGCGAGCCGCGCACCCGCACGGGCGCGTTGGCCAGCGTCACCTCGGCCGGGCTGAAGCGGGTCAGCCAGCCGGTGGCCGAGTGACGGCCGTCGTCGACCGGGTGCTCGAAGCTCTGGTCGAACTGGAGCTGCTGGGCGGGATCGAGCAGCAGCCGCACCGCCTGCACCGGGCCACCGGTGAGCACTCCCGGGTCGAGGGTGGACTTCACCACGTAGTCCTTGGCCGTGGTGAGCGCCGTCACCACCTGACTCTCGGAGAAGCCCTGGGTGCGCCGCACGGCGGGCAGGGTGATCCCCTCGGCGCCGATACGGAACTCGGCGGCCGGGCTCTCCCGGAACAGCTCCGCGGGCCGCCCGCCGGGCACCTCACCGCGCGGCGAGAGCGGCACCACGCTGCTGCGCAGCGGCTCGACGGCCTGCGGCTCCGGGGCCTGGTAGGGGTGGCGTACGCCCATGTAGACGGCCGCCGCGAAGGCGAAGGCGATCAGCAGGACGAGGACGACGGCCTGCCGCGACGCCCCGGCGCGGGCCCAGGCGTGGCGGCTGCGCACCGCTGGGGAGTGGTCGCCCATGCGCTCCTGGGCGGAGAACTCCTGGAGCCGGGCAGCACGAACGAACGACTCGTCGAATACGACGGAGCGGTACTCGTCCTCACCACCTCCCGGGACGCCCTCGGGTGTCCCCTCGGGAGGGTCTCCACGCCCGGTCATACCTCAAGAGTAGGTCGCCGGGGGCAGCGGTAAACGCGGTGGTACTCCACAACTGCACGCGCAGTGCGGAGGAAACGCCGCATACGGTGCGACGTGCTACGAGGACGTGACGCGGGTGTGACGGACGGCGCCGTCACGGGGAGCGCGGTACGACGGAGGCGGGCGCCTCGCGCTCGGCCGCCGTGGACGGCATGCTGCCGGGCCGCCCCGCGGGCGTGCCGTCGACCCCACTGGTGGCGGGCGGCGGGGCCGGGTCCTGGCGGTTGCCCGAGGTGCCCCGGTAGACCGCCGTGAAGGCCAGCGCGACCACCCCGATGCCCATCAGGACGGCCAGCAGCCAGGCCACCGGGCGGTGCCAGCGGGCATGGCCGCGATAGGGCCGCCCGGCGCTCCCGTGGCGCCCGTACGGGCCGTAGGCGCCGTCCAGCTCCCGGCCCGGGCCGAAGCGGCCGTCCGGGTCGGCGTAGTCGTCGTACGGGCCGTCCCCGAACTCGCCGTCACCCTCCGGGCCGTACGCGTCGTCGAACAGCTCGTCGTCGGGGGACACCCCGGCTCGGCTGCGCCGGGACGCCTCGGCCTCGGCGCGCGCCTGCGCGGCGGCCAGCATGCGTTCGATGGCGGTGGGTTCATGGATGACGGCGGACCGTACGAAGTCCTCGTCGAAGACCACGGTGGCGAACTCGTCGTTCGCCTCCCCGTGGCTGCGGTCTTCGGGCTCGTCGCCGTTCGGGAACGGCTTGCCCCCCACGTCGTCCGGCACCCATTCAGAGTAGACCGGACGGGTCAATTTGGGCAGGGCGAAATGGTATTCGGGGGAAGATCCCCCCGGTGACCACCGGGTTCGCCCATCCCCCGAACGAGTGACTCAGCGGGTGTGTCCATCGCCGGTGACGATGTACTTGGTCGACGTCAGCTCGGGCAGTCCCATCGGTCCCCGGGCGTGGAGCTTCTGGGTGGAGATGCCGATCTCGGCGCCGAAGCCGAACTGGCTGCCGTCCGTGAAGCGGGTGGACGCGTTCACGGCGACCGTGGTGGAGTCCACCAATTGGGTGAAGCGGCGGGCGGCCGCCTGTGACGTCGTGACGATCGCCTCGGTGTGACCGGAGGACCACAGGCCGATGTGGGCCACCGCGGCCTCCAGGGAGTCCACGACCGCCGCGGCGATGTCGTACGACAGGTACTCGGTCTCCCAGTCCTCCATCGCCGCCGGGACGACCGTGGCCTTCGTCCCCTCGGCCTCGGCCAGCGCCAGCACCCGCTCGTCGGCGTGCACCGTGACGCCTGCCGCCGCGAGCGCCTCCAGGGCGCGCGGCAGGAACTCCGCGGCGATGTCCTGGTGCACCAGCAGCGTCTCCGCCGCGTTGCACACGCTGGGGCGCTGCGCCTTGGAGTTCACCAGGATGTCCACGGCCATGTCGAGGTCGGCCTGGGCGTCCACGTACACATGGCAGTTGCCGGTGCCGGTCTCGATGACCGGAACGGTCGACTCCTCGACCACCGTACGGATCAGCGAGGCGCCGCCCCGCGGGATCAGCACATCCACCAGGCCGCGGGCGCGCATCAGCTCGCGCACCGACTCCCGGCTCTCCCCCGGCACCAGCTGGATCGCGTCCGCGGGCAGTCCGGCGCCGCCCACGGCGTCGCGCAACACCTTCACCAGCGCGCTGTTCGAGTGGTACGCCGACGAAGAGCCGCGCAGCAGGACGGCGTTGCCCGACTTCAGGCACAGCGCCGCGGCGTCCACGGTGACGTTCGGGCGGGCCTCGTAGATGATGCCGACGACGCCCAGCGGGACGCGCACCTGGCGCAGGTCGATGCCGTTGGGCAGCGTCGAGCCGCGCACCACCTCGCCGACCGGATCGGGCAGCGCGACCACGTCGCGCACATCGGAGGCGATGGCCCGCACCCGCTCCGGGGTGAGGGTCAGCCGGTCGACGATCGACTCGCTCGTGCCCGCCTCCCGGGCCCGCTCCACATCGGCGGCGTTGGCCTCGACGATCTCCTTCGTCCGCACCTCCAGGGCGTCGGCCATCGCCAGCAGCGCGTCGTCCTTGAGGGCGCGCGGCAGCGGGGCGAGGTCGACGGCCGCGGCTCGCGCCCGGTAGGCGGTCTGGAGGACGGGAGACTTCGGCCAGGGGTCGGTGAGCGGCGACGTGGGTGCGCTGGTCATGCAGGCAGCCTACTGAGCCCAGCGCGGCGACCCCTGCGGTATTCCGCCCTTCGAGATGGCCTTCTCATATCCCGAACTCACATCTCGGTTCATATGCGAAGCGCTCCCAGGTCCCTCACCAGGTCCCCTCAGAACGGGTGCACACCCACCGGGGAGGCCGGTGGCGGCCCGTAGCCCTCCGCGATGCGCTGGTGATACGTATCACGGTCGATGACCTCAAGGCCCACGATCTCCCACGGGGGCAGCTTGGCCGTGGAACGGTGCTCACCCCACAGCCGCAGCGCCACCGCCGCGGCGTCGTGCAGATCGCGCGCCTCCTCCCAGTAACGGATCTCGGCGTGATCGTTGGCGTAGCGGCTGGTCAGCAGGAAGGGGTGGTCGTGGGCCAGCTGCTCCAGCGCCCGCCGTACCTCCCGCAGCGGCGCCTCGACACCCGAGACGCTCAGCGTGATGTGCCACAGCCGGGACAGCTCGACAGGTCGCTTGCCCTGCGCTGGCGCGTCCTCCGTCCCGGCATCACCCGTCCCGGCGCCGTTCGCGCCGACACCGTTCAACCCGACACTGGTCAGGGTGCGCTCCGCCGCCCCTCGGGGCGGCGCCCCCGGGCGCCCTCGTCTCACCGGCGGCCTCCTGTAGCTCGCTGCTCCGCTCACGCGCGGGCGGAGCACTGTGGCGGTGGTGCTCGTACTTCCACCGCGGGCCCGCTGCCCGCGCGACCCCGTTGAACAAAGTTGACCAGTCCTCGCGCGGCGGCGGGGCGTTTTTGCGGAAGGTAAGCCCCCTTTTTTCGGGGGCTCACCTCACCTCCGGGGTACGAAGGCGACCCGGGCGGAGCGTCACGCGTGGCGGTGGAGCACCACCAGATCGTCCCGGTGCACGACCTCGCGCTCGTACGCGGGGCCCAGCTCGCGGGCGAGGTCGCGGGTCGAGCGGCCGATCAGCCGCGGGATCTCCTTGGCGTCGAAGTTCACCAGCCCACGCGCCACCGCGCGGCCCTCGGTGTCGCGCAGCTCGACCGGATCACCGGCGGTGAACTCACCCTCCACCGCCGCGATCCCCGCGGGCAGCAGCGACGTGCGGCGCTCCACCACGGCCCGCACCGCCCCGTCGTCCAGGGTGAGCGATCCGCGGGGGTCCGAGGCGTGGGCGAGCCACAGCAGCCGGTCGGCCGAGCGGCGGCCGGTGCGGTGGAAGTACGTACCGGTGGGGCGGCCCAGCAGGGCGTCCCCGGCCCGGCTGGCGGAGGTGAGCACCACGGGGACCCCGGCGGCGGCGGCGATCCGGGCCGCCTCGACCTTGGTGACCATGCCGCCGGTGCCGACCCCGGAGCGGCCCGCGCTGCCGATCGAGACCCCGGCGAGGTCCGCCGGGCCCTTGACCTCGCCGATGCGCGAGGTGCCGGGGGTCCTCGGGTCGCCGTCGTAGAGCCCGTCCACATCGGAGAGCAGCACCAGCAGATCGGCCCGTACGAGATGGGCGACCAGGGCGGCGAGCCGGTCGTTGTCCCCGAACCGGATCTCGTCGGTGGCCACGGTGTCGTTCTCGTTGACGATCGGCAGGGCGCCCATGGCCAGCAGCTGGTCCAGGGTCCGGGTGGCGTTGCGGTAGTGGGCGCGGCGGCTGGTGTCGTCCGTGGTGAGCAGCACCTGGCCGACGCGGCGCCCGTAGCGCGCGAAGGAGGCGGTGTAGCGGGCCACCAGCAGTCCCTGTCCGACGCTGGCGGCGGCCTGCTGGCGGGCGAGGTCGCGGGGGCGCCGGTCCAGGCCCAGGGGGGCGAGTCCGGCGGCGATGGCCCCGGAGGAGACCAGGACTATTTCCTTGCCGGTTCCGGACCCGGGCCCGGCTCCGGCCCCGCTCGCGTCCTGGTCGAGCACCTTCGCGAGCACGTCGACCAGCGCGTCAACCCGGTCCGCGTCCAGACCCCCCGCCGCGGTGGTGAGGGAAGACGAACCGATCTTGACCACGATCCTGCGGGCCGCGGCCACCTCGTCCCGTACCGCCGACCCGTCCTGCTCTGTCACGCCTCTCCCCTGCTCATCCCGGGATGGTCCCCGGCTCTCACGCGCACCTCGCGGAACGCGTGTCCCGCACACTCACATCATGACAAGGGGGCAATCTACGTGAGCCGGGCCCCGTCTCACCCGGCCTTTTCTCCGCGCCGTGAAGCCCCGGGAGATCGTTTGGGCCCGTTTCAGGACGGTTGGCACCTGCGCGGATTGTCACCGGGCCAGAGAGCGGCATACGGTCAGGGGTCCCCCCACACGTCCACCGCCCTCCCGCCAGGAGCCCATCCCGTGCCCTCTGCTGGATTCGCCCCACGCCGGGTCGTACAGCTGACGGCGCTGCTAGCCATGGTGGTGTTCTTCACCACACAGCTCGTCGGCGCCGTACTTCCGAACGTACCGCTCTTCATCGCCGCCTCGGCGTGCGGCCTCGCCCTCGATCTCTTCCTGCAGCAGAAGCAGCCCGGACTGCTGACGCTGTTGGGCAAGGTGCGCTTCGACATCACGGTGCGCCAGCTGTTCCGCGACATGCTCATCATGGTCGGGCTGCTGCGGATCGAGGGAATCAATCCACTGCACGAGCAGGCGCCGCTGACCGTCGGGCTGCTGCTGTTCTATGTGGTGCACTTCGCCTGCCAGGCGGCCGCCATAATGGTGCGCCGCACCCGGCAGCTGCCGTTCGTCACGCGCAACATCGACGCGTCCGCGCTGCGGCTGAGCGACGCCCCGCCGCGGCTGTTCTCCCGCCAGCACGGCCGCCGGATCCTGCGGCTCGCCGCCCCCGCCACCGCCGGTCTACTGCTGACGGCCGGCACCAAGAACGGCGTCTGGGGCGCCGTCGGCCTCGCGATCGCCCTGCTGATCGGCATCGCCGGTACCGTCCACCTGGCCACCTGGCTGCTGCCGCGCAAGCGGGCGGTGAGCGAGGCGAAGGCCCTGGAGTGGCTCGACACCTGGCTGGCCGAGTACCAGCCGACCGTGGGGATGTACTTCTCCGGCGGCACCAGCTCCGCGTACCAGGCGAACATGTGGCTCTCCACGCTCGCCGCGCTCGAGGGCAACCCCATCATCGTGCTGCGCGAGCGGTTCATGGTGCAGAAGATCGACGCGACGGACGTCCCGATCATCTGCCTCCCCAAGGTCGCCCATCTGATGCGCATCGAGCACTCGACGCTCAAGGTGCTGCTGCACCCGGCCAACTCGGGCAAGACCTCGCAGGTGCTGCGCATCCCCTCGATCAAGCACGCGTTCATCAACCACGGCGAGAGCGACAAGCTCTCGAGCTGCAACCCGTACGCCAAGGCGTACGACGAGGTGTGGGTCGCGGGCCCGGCCGCGCGCGACCGCTACCAGCTCGCCGACATCGGCGTCGAGGACAAGGACGTGGTGGAGGTCGGCCGCCCGCAGCTGGCGCCGATCCGCCCCTACGCGGGCGTCCCGACCGGTGAGTACACCACCGTGCTGTACGCGCCGACCTGGGAGGGCTGGGACGGCAACCCGGGCAACACCTCGGTCATCCTGGCGGGCGAGAACATCGTCCGCGAACTCCTCGCCGACCCCAAGGTGCGGCTGCTGTACAAGCCGCACCCGATGACCGGCTCCGTCGACCGGCGGGCCGGGCGCGCCAACGATCGCATCAAGGCGATGATCGCGGAGGCGAACACCCAGCGCGGCGGGTCCCGTCCGCCCGCCGAGGCCGCGGCCGAGCTGAACCGGCGCGCCGAGGAGCTGAACCAGCTCACCAGCAGGGCCTTCCGCCGCAGCGCCGACGAGATCGAGCGCATGAGGCTCCAGGGCACCCCGGACGACAACCGCGCCGCGGGCGTCGCGGCCGCCACCGCCGCCTGGGAGAGCGCCTACTGGGCGTCGCTGCCGGAGTGGGAGCACCAGGTCGTCACCGGCCCGCGGCCCGCCATCTTCACCTGCTTCAACCAGGCCGACGTACTGATCAGCGATGTGTCGAGCGTCGTCTCGGACTACCTGACCAGCGAGAAGCCGTACGCGGTGGCGAACACCAGCGGGCTGACCGAGGAGGAGTTCCGG
The DNA here is from genome assembly GCF_055591805.1 of Streptomyces sp. NPDC041200. Lineage (NCBI taxonomy): Bacteria > Bacillati > Actinomycetota > Actinomycetes > Kitasatosporales > Streptomycetaceae > Streptomyces > Streptomyces sp. NPDC041200. The sequence goes on from NZ_JBVIZF010000003.1 coordinate 792,047, forward strand.
GCGAACTTCCCGACGGTGCGCGCCGCCACGATCCTCACGCCCGAGGCGTCGGAGGTTCCGGAGCTGCTGGAGGCCGTCCGCGAGCCCGAGAACGACACCCTCGCGGCCGCCCGCGCCGAGCTGAAGGTGCACCTGCTCGGGCCGTCCGACCCGCCGTCCCTGGTGCGCTTCGACCAGGCCGCGCAGAAGCTGGCCCGGCTGGCCGACGAGCGGCGGGCGCGGATGGCCACGCGGCTGGCCGACGAGATCCCGTCGCAGCGCGAGGCCCGGGACGCGGCCGAGGAGACGGAGCTGGAGGCCGGGCCGTCGGAGCCGGAGGAGACGGCGACGGTCTGAGACCGCCTGGACCGCCGGTCCGAGACGGCTGAGGCGCCACAGCGCGCGTAAGGGCCCGGGAGCATCGCTCCCGGGCCCTTCGCCGTGGCACCGGCCGCTCGCGGCCGACAGGGGCCGTCAGGGCGCGTGACGGAGGCAGCCCGCCCCGCCCGCGCCCCGAAACCGGCCTAGAACGGCTTGAACGACTCGTACTCCTCGTCCGCGTCGTCCCGCTCCGCGTCCCGGTCGCGGCGCCGCTGCGCCGCCGGGCGGGGGGCCTCGAAGCGGTGGTCCTCACCTCGGCGGCCCAGCATCTCGGCGCCCGACGCGAGCGTCGGCTCCCAGTCGAAGACGACCGCGTTCTCCTCGGGGCCGATGACGACCTCGTCGCCCGCGCGGGCGCCCGCCTTCATCAGCTCCTCCTCGACTCCGAGGCGGTTCAGCCGGTCGGCGAGATAGCCGACGGCCTCGTCGTTGGCGAAGTCGGTCTGACGGACCCAGCGTTCGGGCTTCTCGCCCACGACGCGGTAGAAACCGTCCTCGGCGACGACCCTGAAGCCCGCGTCGTCCACGGCCTTCGGGCGGATGACGATCCTGGTCGCCTCCTCCTTCGGCTTGGCCGCCCGCGCCGTCCCGACGATGTCGGCGAGGGCGAACGACAGCTCCTTCAGCCCGAGGTGGGCGACGGCCGAGACCTCGAAGACCTGGTAGCCGCGGGCCTCCAGGTCCGGGCGGATCATGTCGGCGAGGTCCTTGCCGTCCGGGATGTCGACCTTGTTGAGGACGACGAGCCGGGGCCGGTCCTCCAGACCGCCGTACTCGGCGAGTTCGGCCTCGATGACGTCGAGGTCGGTCAGCGGGTCGCGCTCGGACTCCAGGACCGCGGTGTCCAGGATGTGCACCAGCACCGAGCAGCGCTCGACATGGCGCAGGAACTCCAGCCCGAGGCCCTTGCCCTGGCTGGCGCCCGGGATCAGACCGGGCACGTCCGCGATGGTGTAGACGGTCGAACCGGCCGTCACCACGCCGAGGTTGGGCACCAGGGTGGTGAAGGGGTAGTCGGCGATCTTCGGCTTGGCGGCCGAGAGCACCGAGATCAGCGACGACTTGCCGGCGCTCGGGTAGCCGACGAGGGCCACGTCCGCGACGGTCTTCAGCTCCAGGACGACGTCCCCGGTGTGGCCCGGCTCGCCCAGCAGCGCGAAGCCGGGGGCCTTCCGCCGGGCCGAGGCGAGGGCCGCGTTGCCGAGGCCGCCGCGGCCGCCCTGGGCGGCGATGTAGGTGGTGCCCTCGCCGATCAGGTCGGCGAGCACATTGCCCTTCTTGTCGAGGACGACGGTGCCGTCCGGGACCGGCAGGACCAGGTCGCTGCCGTCCTTGCCGGAGCGGTGGCCGCCCTCGCCGGGCTTGCCGTTGGTGGCCTTGCGGTGCGGGCTGTGGTGGTACTCGAGCAGCGTGGTGACCGACTGGTCGACGACCAGGATCACATCGCCGCCCCGGCCACCGTTACCGCCGTCCGGGCCGCCGAGCGGTTTGAACTTCTCGCGGTGCACGGAGGCGCAGCCGTGGCCTCCGTTACCCGCGGCGACGTGCAGCTCGACGCGGTCCACGAAGGTGGTCATGACGGGTGCCTCCAGTTACGTACGGGGTCGATGTGTCGTCGTTACCTGCGTACCAGGCGTAACGCACCGAGGGCGGACCCGCTTCCCCGTCACGGGGAAGAGCGGTCCGCCCTCGGAAAGGTGTGTGGCGTCGTGCCGGGGCCGAGATTACTCGGCGACCGGGACGATGTTCACGACCTTGCGGCCACGGTGGGTGCCGAACTGCACCGCACCGGCGGCCAGCGCGAACAGCGTGTCGTCGCCGCCGCGGCCGACGCCCGTGCCCGGGTGGAAGTGCGTGCCGCGCTGGCGGACGAGGATCTCACCCGCGTTGACGGCCTGGCCGCCGAAGCGCTTGACCCCGAGCCGCTGGGCGTTGGAGTCGCGACCGTTCCGAGTGGACGATGCGCCCTTCTTGTGTGCCATGTCTCCTCAGTCCCTTACTTCGCAGCCGAGTCGATGCCGGTGATCTTCAGCGCGGTGTGCAGCTGGCGGTGGCCGATCCGCTTCCGGTAACCGGTCTTGTTCTTGTACTTCAGGATGTCGATCTTGGCACCCTTGTGGTGGTCAACGACCTCGGCGTGAACCTTCACACCGGCCAGGACCCACGGGTCGCTGGTGACGGCATCGCCGTCGACAACGAGCAGAGTCGAGAGCTCGACGGTGTCGCCGACCTTGCTGGTTCCAATGCGGTCGACCTCGATGACATCGCCCACGGCTACCTTCTGCTGGCGGCCGCCGGTGCGCACGATTGCGTACACGCGGTTCTCACTCTCTCGCTAGTAAACGGGACCTCTGATGCCAGCCGCTCTCCATGACCCACGAAGGTCATGACAACCGAGTGATGCCTCGCGGTTCTGCGTGGTTCAGCATCGGCCGAACGGCCTCTCCCGCCGGGCGGGAGGGATGTGCTCAGGGGCTTGGCGTAGGACGCCGAGGGTCAAGGTTACCAGAGCCCGGAGGCCCCCTACGCACGTGCGCGGGGGGCCTCCGGGCTCTCGTATGCGTCCGGCTCAGTCGTCGGCGGAGGCCGAGACCGACTGCGGCGTCTGCTGCTCCGCCGCCGCGGTCTTCTTCGACGCCGCCTTCTTGGTGGTCGCCTTCTTCGCCGTCGTCTTCTTCGCGGTCGTCTTCTTGGCCGTCGTCGTCTTCGACGCGGTCTTCTTGGCGGCCGTCTTCTTGGCGGGTGCCTTCTTCGCGGGCGCCTTCTTGGCAGCCGTCTTACGGGCCGTCTTCTTCGCCGGTGCCTTGGCCTCGCCGTCCACCGGAGCCTCGCCCCCGGCTTCGGCCTCACCGTCGGCGGGCGCCGCCACCGGCTCGTCGGCCTCCGGCTTCGCCTGCTCCCCCGCGGGAGCGCTGACGACCACCACGGCGGCGTCCTCGGAGCCCGTGGGCGAGCCCGCCGGAGCGGACACCTTACGGGTCGCCCTGCGGCGCGCACGCGGCGCGGGAGCGGCCTCCGGCTCGGCAGCCACCTCCGGCTCGGGGGCGGGAGCGGCGGCCTCGGGCGCCTCGGCGGGCGCCTCCGCCTTCGGCTCGTCCGCCGCGACGACCACGGCCTCCGGCTGCCCGGCGCTCTTCGGCGCGCCCGCCGGGGCGGACACCTTGCGCGTCGCCCGGCGCCGGGTACGCCCACGGCCCGCGGCGGCCTCGGCCTCGGCGGCGCTGCTGTACAGCTCCTCGTCGGCCGCGAAGACCGGCTCCGGCAGCGCCTTCGGCTCCGCGACCTCCGCCGCGATCTCCTCGGCGGCCTCGGCGACCGTCTCGGCCTCGGCGGTCTCCTCCGGCGCGGGCGCCTGCTGGCCACCGGCCGCCGACGACTTCTTCTTCTTGCGCTTGCCGCCGCCACCGCCGCCGACCGCCGTCGGCTGGTCCATGTGGACGATCACGCCACGGCCGTTGCAGTGGACGCAGGACTCGGAGAACGACTCCAGCAGGCCCTGGCCGACCCGCTTACGGGTCATCTGGACCAGGCCGAGCGAGGTGACCTCGGCCACCTGGTGCTTCGTACGGTCGCGGCCCAGACACTCCAGCAGCCGCCGCAGCACGAGATCGCGGTTGGACTCCAGCACCATGTCGATGAAGTCGATCACGATGATGCCGCCGAGGTCGCGCAGCCGCAGCTGACGCACGATCTCCTCGGCCGCCTCCAGGTTGTTCCTGGTGACCGTCTCCTCCAGGTTGCCGCCCTGGCCGGTGAACTTGCCGGTGTTGACGTCGACCACGACCATCGCCTCGGTCCGGTCGATCACCAGGGAACCGCCGCTGGGCAGCCAGACCTTGCGGTCCAGCGCCTTCATCAGCTGCTCGTCGATCCGGTACGTGGCGAAGACGTCGACGTCCGAGTTCCACTTCTGGAGCCGGTCGACGAGGTCGGGCGCGACGTGCTGGACGTAGCCGTGGATGGTCTGCCAGGCGTCCTCGCCGCTGACGATGACCTTGGAGAAGTCCTCGTTGAAGATGTCGCGGACGACCCGGACGGTCATGTCCGGCTCCCCGTAGAGGAGCGTCGGCGCGTTACCGCTCTTCGCCTTCTTCTTGATCTCTTCCCACTGAGCCTGCAGCCGCTGGACGTCGCGCGCCAGCTCGTCCTCGCTCGCGCCCTCCGCCGCGGTGCGCACGATCACGCCCGCGTCCTCGGGGACGATCTTCTTGAGGATCTGCTTCAGCCGGGCGCGCTCGGTGTCGGGCAGCTTGCGGCTGATGCCCGTCATGGAGCCCTCGGGGACGTACACCAGGTAGCGGCCGGGCAGGGAGACCTGGCTGGTCAGCCGGGCGCCCTTGTGGCCGATCGGGTCCTTGGTGACTTGGACGAGCACGGACTGCCCGGACTTCAGGGCGGTCTCGATGCGGCGCGGACCGCCGGTGAGCCCCAGCGCCTCGAAGTTGACCTCGCCCGCGTACAGCACGGCGTTGCGGCCCTTGCCGATGTCGACGAAGGCGGCCTCCATCGACGGCAGCACGTTCTGGACCTTGCCCAGGTAGACGTTGCCGACGTAGCTGGTGGCCTGCTCCTTGTTGACGAAGTGCTCGACGAGGACGTTGTCCTCCAGCACGCCGATCTGGGTGCGCTCGCCGTTCTGCCGGACGACCATCACCCGCTCGACCGCCTCACGGCGGGCCAGGAACTCGGCCTCGGTGATGATCGGCACCCGGCGGCGGCCCTGCTCACGGCCCTCGCGGCGACGCTGCTTCTTCGCCTCCAGACGCGTGGAGCCCTTGATCGACTGCACCTCGTCCGAGCTGGACTCGGTGTCCTTCGCGCGCCGCTCGCGCGGTTCCCGGACCTTGACGACCGTACGCTCCGGGTCGTCACCGCCCGACTCCGCTTCGGCGCCGTCCCCGCTGCGACGGCGGCGACGGCGGCGGCGACGGCTGCTGGAGCTGCCACCGGCGGACTCACCGGCCTCGGCGCCCTCCTCGTCGGCGGCGCCCGGCTCCTCGCCGGTCTCGCCCTCGGCCTGCGCCTCGTCCTCGTAGCGGTCGCCGTCCTCGCCCTCGGAACGGCCCTCGGCGCCCTCGGCGTCGGCGGCCTCGCCCCGGCGGCGGCGACGGCCACCACGGCGACGGCGGCGGGCCGGGCGGTCGCCCGACTCCTCGTCGCCCTGCTCACGGTCGGCCGCGCGGTCGTCCTGCTGCTCGGCCTCCTCGGCGGCAGCGGCGGGCTCCTCGGCCTCCGCCGGGCGCTCCTCGACGGGCTCGCCCCGGCGGCGGCGACGACGGCGGCCGCCCGCGGCGGGGGCCACCGGCTCGGCGGCCGCGGTCTTGTCCTGCTCTTCGGTCTCCTCGGCCTCGTCGGCCTCTTCCGCGGCGGACGCGGCGGCCTCGGCGGCGGCGCTCTCCGGGGTCTGGAAGACCGGCTCGGTGAAGACCGGCGCCTGGAACACCGCTGTCGGCGGGCGCACGGCCCGGCGGCGGCCACCGCGCGGCGCGGTCTCCGGCTCGGCCTCGGGCTCGGCGGCCTCGGCGGCGGCCTGCGGCTGGGACTGCTGCTCCTCGGCGGCGGCCGTCTTGCGCGTGGCACGGCGGCGGCGGGCGCGCGGCGCCTCCTCGGCGCTCTCCTCCGAAGCGGCCGCGGCGGGCTCGGGAGTCGGCTCTTCGGTGGCCTCAGTGGCCTCGGCCGCGGCGGCGGCCGTCTTACGGGTCGCCCGGCGGCGGGTACGGGCGGGCGGCGCGGCCTCCGCGGAGGCCTCGGCCTCGGTGGCAGCGGGCTCAGTGGCCTCCGCGGCCTCGGCGCCCGGCTCGTCGTCGGCGGTCTGCGGCGCACCGGCCGCGGCGGTCGCCTTACGGGCGGCACGGCGGCGCGTACGGGCACGGGGCGCCTCGTCGGCCGGGGCGTCGGCTGCGACTGCGGCTGGGGCGGTGTCCTCGTCGCCACTGCCACCAGCGGCCGCCGCAGACGACGCGTCCACGTTGGCGGGCTCCGTCTGCGGGGCGCCCTCCGGAGCGACGGCCTTGCGGGTGGCCCGGCGGCGCGCACGGGCGGGCGGCGCGGGCTCGGCGGCGGCCTCGGCCGCTGCGGGCTCCTCCGCCGACACCACCGTCTCGGCGGCCTCCGGCGCACCGGCCGGGGCGGTCACCTTGCGGGTGGCCCGGCGGCGCGCACGGGCGGGCGGCGCGGGCTCGGCGGCGGGCTCCGGATCGGCGGCCGGGATCCCGGCGGGCTCGGCGGCCCGGGGGGCGTCCGCCGTGACGACGGTCTCCGCGGCCTCCGGCGCACCTGCCGGGGCGGCGGTCTTGCGCGTCGCCCGGCGGCGCGCGCGGGCGGGCGGAGCGGCGGAAGCGGTGTCACCGTCGGAAGCGTCGGAGGCGACGGAAGCGGTGGACGCCTCCGCGGCGGCCACGGCGGCGCCGGCGGCGATCGACTCGGCCGGTATGGCCGGTACGGCGGGCGCCGTCACCTCGGCGTCACTCACGGCGCCGACCGGCGGACCGGCGGGCCGGGAGGCGGCGCGGCGGCGGCGCGGCGGCAGGGTGTCGCTGGGTGAAGTGGGATCCCCGGAGGCGGCGGCGCGGGGCGCGGCTTGTGCCTGGGGCTGGATAGGTTCGGTCGGCTCAATGGGCTCGAGCATGCGGGCGGTTCTCCCGTCACGCTCCCGGGCGCCGCGCCTGCTTCCGGCCGGACCCCACGCGCTGCGCGGGTTCCGCCGTCCGGGGCGCGGGCGCCGCACGGGAGCTGTCGTATCGCTCGCCGGGCCGGTTTTCGGGGCCGGGACCGGCGAAAGTCTCCTGGTCAGTGCGCCTGCCGGACCCGGGTGGCTCCCAAGTGCCTGGGCGGCGCATCGACGGCGGTCCTTACGCGGAACCTTCCGGCGCCGCCATCGCGGCGGTCAGCTCGGCGGCCGTGGGTGGGGCGGCCTGAACTGCCTCGCGATCGGGCGCGAGCGGGTCGGTCACCGTGCCGGACTCCTCATCGAGCAGCCCCTGCGCCAGCCTGGTCACCGCTGCGGGGACCGGCGGCGCCAGGTCGGCCGTGGCGCGGAGACCGGACAGGACGTCGTCGGGTCGCACGGCAGGTGTCAGATGCCGTACTACCAGCCGCAGTATCGCACAGCCATCGTCGCCAGGCCTATCGCCCCGACCCGCGGACGCTTCCAGGCGGGCCACCGCGGCGCGGGCGTCGAAGGTGCGCATGCCGTTTTTCGTCCGGCGCTCGACCTCGACGGTCTCGGCCTCCAGGAAGGCGGCCACGGCCCGTTCGGCCTCCGCCGGGGCGACCCGGTCGAGCCGGATCTCCCATACGGACGCCTGGAGCCGGTCGGCGAGCCCGGAGGTGCGGGCCTCGACGGCGTCGGTGACGTCGAGGCCGTCGGGCAGCGACTCGTTGAGCAGCGTCCGCAGCGTCTCGGGCTCCCGCGCCTCGGTGAGCTGGATCTCCAGGTACTCGGCCTCACTGCCGGTGCCGGTGGGTGCGGCATTGGCGTACGACACCTTGGGGTGCGGGGTGAAGCCCGCCGAGTACGCCATGGGCACCTCTGCGCGGCGCAGCGCCCGCTCGAAGGCGCGCTGGAAGTCGCGGTGGCTGGTGAACCGGAGGCGGCCGCGCTTGGTGTAACGCAAACGAATGCGCTGCACCGCGGGTGCGGGCGGCGGGCCTTCGGGCTGTCGCTTGCCCAGGGGACTGTCTCCTTGTGCTTCTTCGCTTTTCGGCGCACGGACCTGTGCGGCCCGTGCGCCTTCCAGCGTACTTTGTGACCGGCCGGTTGCCCGAGGGCTGTTTCTGCCCGGGTTCCGCCCGGGCTACTTCACGACCGACAGGGGCAGCAGCTTGCGGCCGGTGGGACCGATCTGGATGGACGTGTCCATCTGCGGGCAGACGCCGCAGTCGAAGCACGGGGTCCAGCGGCAGTCCTCGACCTCGGTCTCGTCGAGCGAGTCCTGCCAGTCCTCCCACAGCCAGTCCTTGTCGAGACCGGAGTCGAGGTGGTCCCAGGGCAGGACCTCCTCGTAGGTGCGCTCCCGGGTGGTGTACCAGTCGACGTCAAGGCCGACCTCGGGCAGGGTGCGCTCGGCGCACTCCATCCAGCGGTCGTAGGAGAAGTGCTCGCGCCAGCCGTCGAAGCGGCCGCCGTCCTCGTAGACGGCGCGGATGACCGCGCCCACCCGGCGGTCGCCGCGCGAGAGCAGGCCCTCGACGATGCCGGGCTTGCCGTCGTGGTAGCGGAAGCCGATCGAGCGGCCGTACTTCTTGTCGCCGCGGATCCGCTCGCGCAGCTTCTCCAGCCGGGCGTCGGTGTCCTCGGCACTGAGCTGCGGCGCCCACTGGAACGGGGTGTGCGGCTTGGGGACGAACCCGCCGATCGAGACGGTGCAGCGGATGTCGTTCTTGCCGGACACCTCACGGCCCTTGGCGATCACCTTGGTCGCCATCTCGGCGATCTGCAGCACGTCCTCGTCGGTCTCGGTCGGCAGGCCGCACATGAAGTACAGCTTCACCTGCCGCCAGCCGTTGCCGTAGGCGGTGGACACCGTACGGATGAGGTCCTCTTCCGAGACCATCTTGTTGATGACCTTGCGGATGCGCTCGGAGCCGCCCTCGGGGGCGAAGGTGAGGCCCGAGCGGCGGCCGTTGCGGGTCAGCTCGTTGGCCAGGTCGATGTTGAAGGCGTCCACCCGGGTCGACGGGAGGGACAGGCCGATCTTGTCTTCCTCGTACCGGTCGGCGAGGCCCTTGGCGACATCGCCGATCTCGGTGTGGTCGGCGGAGGAGAGCGACAGCAGGCCGACCTCCTCGAAACCGGTGGCCTTGAGCCCCTTGTCGACCATCTCGCCGATGCCGGTGATGGAGCGCTCGCGCACCGGGCGGGTGATCATGCCCGCCTGGCAGAAACGGCAGCCGCGGGTACAGCCGCGGAAGATCTCCACCGACATCCGCTCGTGCACGGTCTCGGCGAGCGGCACGAGCGGCTGCTTCGGGTACGGCCACTCGTCGAGGTCCATGACGGTGTGCTTGGAGACGCGCCACGGCACGCCCGAGCGGTTGGGGATGACGCGCGAGATCCGGCCGTCGGCCAGGTACTCCACGTCGTAGAACTTCGGGACGTAGATGCTGCCGGTACGGGCGAGCCGGAACAGCAGCTCGTCGCGGCCGCCGGGGCGGTCCTCGGCCTTCCAGGCCCGGATGATCTCGGTCATCTCCAGGACGGCCTGCTCGCCGTCGCCGATCACCGCGCAGTCGATGAAGTCCGCGATCGGCTCCGGGTTGAACGCGGCGTGGCCGCCCGCGACCACGACCGGGTGGTCCACGGTGCGGTCGGCGGCGTCCAGCGGGATACCGGCGAGATCGAGCGCGGTGAGCAGGTTGGTGTAGCCCAGCTCGGTCGAGAAGGAGACGCCGAAGACGTCGAAGGCGCTGACGGGGCGGTGCGCGTCCACGGTGAACTGCGGCACCTTGTGCTCGCGCATCAGCTCTTCGAGGTCCGGCCAGACGCTGTACGTACGCTCGGCGAGCACGCCCTCGCGCTCGTTGAGCACCTCGTAGAGGATCATGACGCCCTGGTTGGGCAGCCCGACCTCATAGGCGTCCGGGTACATGAGCGCCCAGCGGACGTCGCACTCGTCCCAGGCCTTGACCGTGGAGTTCAGTTCACCGCCGACGTACTGGATCGGCTTCTGCACATGGGGGAGCAGGGCCTCGAGCTGTGGGAAGACCGACTCGACAGACATCAGTAACCTTCGTGCGCGGACAGGGGTGACCCTCAAGCGTACCGGTCCCTTCCCGGCCGCTACGCCACGGTCAGTTCTGCAGGGCCGCCCGGTGCTCCCGGCGGGAGACCTCGGCCCACAGACCGGGCAGTTCGCGCTCGCGGGCGGCAGCGCGGGCCTCCTCGCGGCCGTAGAGCAGGCCGACGGTGAAGGTGGACTCCCCCGCCGCGTGCGCCTGGACGGCCAGCTCGCGCAGCGCTTCCCGAGCGACCACGCTGTCCTGGTGGTCGCCGAGCAGCTCCTGCACCTCGGTCATGAGCCCCGCGAACGCCTTCGCGGGCGCGCCGAGCGCCGGGCGGGCCGCTTCGGCGGCGTAGCGGGCCCGCTTGGCGTCCTTGCGGGCCTCGTGCAGGACGACATCGCGGTCGGGCCCCGAGGGGGCGTCCAGGACCGGCTCCAGGCGGTCCGCGAGCCGTTCGTAGTCGCGCAGCACGGCCTTGCGGATCACCTCGGCTGCCGGGCGGGCGGCGGCCCCGCGCAGCGGCGGGGCGGCCAGGAGCGCGTCGAGGGTGCCGAGCAGCGCGAGATAGCGCTCGCCGTCCAGGACGCCGATCAGCCGGTCGCGGGAACCGGTGCGGCGGGCGTGCGACCAGATCTTCAGCCGGCCGGCGACGGGGCCGAGCCGCAGTTCGACGGGGACCTCGGCGAGCCGTTCGCCGATGCGCGCGGTGAGCACTTCGCGGTCCCGGTCGATGCCCAGCTCGGCGGCCAGCCACTTCAGCTCGGCGCCGATGGGGTCGGTGACGGTGCGGTCCAGCACCTTGCGGTACGAGCGGAAGGCGCTGCGCAGGCGGCGGGTGGCTACCCGCATGCGGTGCACGGAGTCGGGGGTGTCCAGGCGTACGGCGGGGTCGAGCGTGACGATCGTGGTGATCTGGCGGCGTACGTAGTCCAGGACGGTGTCACCGGCGGTGGCCTCGGCCTTCCTGGCGGCCTTCTTCTTCCCGGCGTCCTTCTTTCCCTGCTTGCCGCCCCTCTTGCCGGGCTTCTTCTCCAGCGTCTGGCCGCCGTCGCGCGGGTCGGTTTCGGCCAGGGCGCGGGCGAGCTTGGAGGGGAGGTCGGCGCGGCGCAGCCCGGCGTCCGTCAGCCGCGGCTCCAGGGTGTCGAGCAGCGCGGGGTCGCCGCCCTCGGCCAGTTCCACTTCGACCTCGGTCCAGCTCACCGGGTCGCCGGGGGCCGGGGCCAGCCGTCGTGCGGTGACCCGGTCGGCGGACAGCTCGGCGAGCAGCGTGCCGTCGCCGTCCACGAGATGGTGGACGTGCCGCTCCGACAGCAGGTGGACGAGCGGTACGAGGCCGGTGTCGCGGACGCGGGAGCGTACGAGGCTCGCGAGGTGCGGGGGCAGTGCGTCCGAGAGCGGGGCGCGGATCTCGTCCCGTACGTCCGGGCCCACCGGCAGCTTGAGGTGCCAGCCCGCGTCGTCGCCCCCGGTGCGGCGGCGGAGGGTGATGCCGTCGGCGGCGAGCCGGTGCCCGGGGGTGTCGTAGTACGTGGCGTCGAGCGTGACGGCGCCCTGGTCCCTGACCTGCGCGATTCCGGCGACCCCGGCCAGCTCGGGAAGGGCACCGGTCAGGGCGCCGTCATCGGTGGTCTCGTACTTGCGTTCGATCTCCCGCATCATGTCCACCATGGCGTGAATGTAGTCGCCCGGGACCTTTCACGGGAGTCCCCCGCGTCCTGATCAGGCCGATACGGGCCTTTGCACCCGGATGGACTGGAGCAGTCCGATTCCGATCCATACGGCGAACATCGACGAGCCGCCGTACGAGACGAAGGGCAGGGGCAGACCGGCGACCGGCATGATGCCCAGCGTCATCCCGATGTTCTCGAACGACTGGAACGCGAACCAGGCGATGATCCCGGCCGCGACGACCGTCCCGTACAACTCGGTGGTCCCCCGGGCGATCCGGCAGGCACGCCACAGGACGACGCCCAGCAGCACGATGATCAGGCCCGCGCCGAGGAAGCCCAGCTCCTCCCCCGCGACCGAGAAGACGAAGTCCGTCTGCTGCTCGGGCACGAACTGGCCGGTGGTCTGGGTGCCGTGGAAGAGCCCCTTGCCGGTGAGGCCGCCCGAGCCGATCGCGATGCGCGCCTGGTTGGTGTTGTAGCCGACGCCCGCCGGGTCCAGGGCGGGATTGGCGAAGGCGGCGAAGCGGTCGATCTGATACTGGTCGAGGATGTGCAGCTGCCAGATCAGCAGCGCGCCGATCACCGCGGTGGCGATCAGTCCGGCGATCCAGCGGTTGGACGCGCCGGAGGCGAGCAGCACCGCGAGCACGATCACCGCCATGACCATCACCGAGCCGAGGTCCGGCATCAGCATCACGATCGCGATGGGCAGTGCGGCCAGGCCGAGCGCCTGGACGACGGTGCGGTGGTCGGGACTGAGCCGGTCGCCCGCGTCCACGCGCGCGGCCAGCAGCATCGACATGCCGAGGATGATCGTGATCTTGGCGAACTCGCCGGGCTGGAGGGAGAACCCGCCGCCGACCACGATCCACGCGTGCGCGCCGTTGATCGTCGAGCCCAGCGGGGTGAGGACGGCGAGGACGAGGATGACGGACAGGCCGTACAGCACCGGCACCGCGCCGCGCAGGGTGCGGTGGCCGAGCCAGATGGTGCCGATCGCGAGCAGCAGCCCGATCCCGGTGTTCAGGGCGTGCCGGACCAGGAAGTAGTACGGATCGCCCTGGTTCAGCTCGGTGCGGTTGCGGGTCGCCGAGTAGACCAGCGCGGCGCCGATCGCGGACAGCGCGAGGCAGCTGAGCAGCAGCACCCAGTCCAGGCGGCGCACGAGTGAGTCGCGCGCCATGAGCTTGCGCCAGGTGCTGCGCTCGGGGGCGAAGCGGGGGACGGAGTAGCCGTGGGTCGAGGCGCTCACTGCCGCTCACCTCCCCGCCGCCTGGTGTCGCCGAGCAGGGCGAACGGCTTGCCCACCGGCTGGGCCTCGATCGAGCCGTCGGAGGAGATCTTGGGAAGGTCGGCCTGCGGCGTGGGCAGCAGTGCCTTCTTCTTGTTGATCCCGCCCTTGGCGTCGACCCCGTACAGCGCGTTGTAGATCTTGCGCACGGCCGGGCCCGAGGCACCGGAACCGGTGCCGCCCTGCGAGATCGTCATGACGACCGAGTAGTCCTTGGTGTACGTCGCGAACCAGGAGGTGGTCTGCTTGCCGTAGACCTCGGCGGTACCGGTCTTGGCGTGCATCGGGATCTTGTCCTGCGGCCAGCCCTGGAACCGCCAGGCGGCGGTTCCCCGGGTGGCGACGCCCGCGAGCGCCTGGTCGATCCGGTTGTGCGTGTCGCCCTTGAACGGCAGCTTGCCGTGGGACGTGGGCTTGATCTCCTGGATGTGCTTGCCGTCCGGGCTGACGATCGCCTTGCCGACGGTCGGGTCGTAGAGCGTGCCGCCGTTGCTGATCGCCGCGTAGATGGTGGCCATCTGGATCGGGGTGACGAGGGTGTCGCCCTGGCCGATCGAGTAGTTGACGGAGTCACCGGCGCGCATCTTCATGCCTTCGAGGCAGTTCTCGTAGGAGAGCCGCTGGGTGTAGCTACCGTCCTTCTTGCCGTTCTTGCACCAGGCGTCCTTGTTGGCCTTCCAGAAGTCCTTCTTCCACTGGCGGTCCGGGACCCGGCCGCTGACCTCGTTGGGGAGGTCGACGCCGGTCTCCTTGCCGAGGCCGAACTGGTGGGCGGTCTTGTAGAACCAGTCCCCCGGGTTCTTCTTGGGCTTGTTGCCGCCGTCCTTCTTCCACTGCTCGTAGGCGAGGCGGTAGAAGACGGTGTCGCAGGAGACCTCCAGCGCGCGGCCGAGGCTGATCCCGCCGTGGTTCTCGGACTCGAAGTTCTTGAAGACCTGGCCGCCGATGTTGAACGAGCTGGTGCAGGCGTAGGGACCGTCGAACCCGTACCCGGCGTTGACCGCCGCGGTCGTCGGGATCACCTTGAAGATCGAGCCGGGGGCCGCCTGGCCCTGGATCGCCCGGTTCAGCAGCGGGTAGTTGCTGTCCTTGCCGGTGAGCTTCTTGTAGTCCTTGCCGGAGATGCCGCCGACCCAGGCGTTGGGGTCGTACGACGGGTTCGACGCCATCGCCACCACCCGGCCGGTCTTGGCCTCCATGACCACGACCGAGCCCGAGTCCGCCTTGTACTTCGTGCCGGTGTTCCGGTCGTACTGCTTGCGGGCGTCCTTCATCGCCTGCTCCAGCTCCTTCTCCGCGACCGCCTGGACGCGTGAGTCGAGGCTGGTGACGACGTTGTCACCGGGCCGGGCCTGCTGGCTCTCCCGCTGGCCGATGACGCGGCCGAGGTTGTCGACCTCGTAGCGGGTCACCCCGGCCTTGCCGCGCAGCTTGCTGTCGTACTCGCTCTCCAGCCCGTTGGAGCCGACCTGGTCGGAGCGGAGCAGCGGCGACTTGGTGTGCTCGGCCTTCTTGATCTGCTCGTCGGTGACCGGCGAGAGGTAGCCGAGCACCTGGGCGGCGTTGGAACCGGCCGGGGCGGCGTAGCGGCGGACGGCGGTGGGCTCGGCGCTGATCCCGGGGAAGTCCTCTTCGCGCTCGCGGATCTGGAGCGCCTGCTTGGCGCTGGCCTCGTCGGTGATCGGGATGGGCTGGTAAGGGGAGCCGTTCCAGCAGGGCTGCGGGGTCTCGGCGTCGCACAGCCGGACCTTGTCCTTGACGTCCTTGGGCTTCATGTGGAGGACGCCGGCGAGCCGGGTGAGGACGGCCTCGCCGTCGTCCGGCTCCTTCATCAGCGCGGTGCGGCTGGCGGAGACGACGAGCCGGGTCTCGTTGTCGGCGAGGGGCACCCCGCGGGCGTCCAGTATCGAACCGCGGACGGCCGGGTGGACGACCTGCTGGACGTGGTTGTTGGCGGCCTTCTCGGTGTATTCGTCGCCGTTGCGGATCTGCAGGTACCAGAGACGTCCGCCGAGGGTGAGCAGCAGCGAGAAGACGAGGATCTGGATGGCGACGAGGCGGACGGTGACCCGGGGAGTCCGTCCGGTCTCCGGGATATTGCTCATGGCGCTCCGTTGAGGGTGGAGGCGGGAGACGGGAGGGCTGCGACGGCCGGGCGGAGGGCGGCGCTGCTCGGTGGAAAGGGGCTGCTCACAGGCGCTTGACCCCCTTGAGCTTGATCCGGCCGGTCCGCTTCGTCGCCTTCGTCAGCAGGCCGCCGCCCTGGCCGCCGAACCGGGCGGCCCGGCCCGGGCGCCGGAACCGGCTCATCCGCCCGGCCCGGACGCTCCCCGCCGAGGTGATCCAGCGGGTGCCGCTCTCGGTGCCGGTGCCGCCGGAGCTGTCGGCCATCCGGTCGTTCTCCCCGCGTCTGGCCAGCCCCATGATCAGCGGCACCGCGAAGGGCGCCAGCAGCAGGTCGTACAGGGCGGCCGTGAACAGCAGCTGTCCCAGGCCCACGTGGCGGGCCGCGTCGTCGCCGACGAGGATGCCGACCCCCGCGTACAGCAGGGTGGCGCCGATGGCCGCCGCGACGACCACCACCATCGGCCCGGTGGCCGACCGGAGCTGGCCGCTCTCGGGCTTGGCGAGCCCCGCCAGATAGCCGACGACGCACAGCACCAGGGCATAGCGCCCGGCGGCGTGGTCCGCGGGCGGGGCGAGGTCGGCGAGCAGTCCGGCGCCGAAGCCGACCAGGGCGCCGCCGGTGTGGCCGTAGACCAGCGCGAGGCCGAGGACGACGAGCAGCAGCAGGTCGGGGACGGCGCCGGGCAGTTGCAGCCGGGCGAGGACGCAGATCTGGACGACGAGGGCGACGACGACGAGGACGGTGGACAGGAGGACACGGTTGAGGCGCAGCATCGGTCAGCTCCTGTTGGCCGGGTTCGTGGCGGTGGCGGAGGGGGTGGCCGTGACGGTGACCGTGGGCGCCGGCTTGGGCTTCGCGGGCTTGGGCGGCAGCACGGTGTCCCGCGGGTTGGAGCGCGGCGGCTGGACGACCACGCCGACGATGTCCAGCCTGCTGAAGCGGACGTAGGGGCGCACCTGCAGGGTGCGGGTGAGGTCGCCGCCGGTGGGGTCGACGCGGACCACCTTGCCGACCGGGACGCCGGGCACGAACGGCTTGTCGGCCTGGGAGCCGAAGGTGACGAGCCGGTCACCCTTCTTGATCTTCGCCTTGCCGTTGAGGAGCTGGACGTGCAGGGAGCGGTCGCCGCGGCCGGTGGCGAAGCCCAGCTCGCTGGACTTCTCCATCCGGGTGCCGACGGTGAAGTCGGGGTCGATGGCGAGCAGCACGGTGGAGGTGGAGGGGCCGACCGTGGTGACCCGGCCGACGAGTCCGTCGCCGTTGATGACCGTCTGGTCGCGCTGGATCCCGTCGTCGCTGCCGACGTCGAGGGTGACGGTCCAGGAGAAGCCCTGGGCGGCGCCGATGCCGATGACCTCGGCGCCCTTGATGCCGTACTGACCGGTACCCGCGACCCGGCGCAGCTTGTCGAGTTCCACCGACCGGGCGCGGTTGCGGTCGTCGCTGCCGAGCCGTTGCCTGAGTCTGGTGTTCTCCTGCTCCAGCTGACTGATCCGGTTGTGCCGCGCGTCGGAGTCCCGGATGGCGGCCACGGCGTTACCGACGGGATCAACGGCGTTCGCGACGCCGTCCTCCACCGGGCCGAAGGCGGAAGCGGCGCCCTGCCGGGCGCCGTCGAGGGGCGAGTCCTCGCCGCCGCGGATGTCCACCGTGATCAGTGCGAACGCGATGGCGATCAGCAGCACCAGGAGCAGCCGGCTCTCTCGTGTGTCCCTCACGTGCGGCGACGTGCCTTCCTCGTCGAAGTCGGACCGGTCCCGATCTCGTTGTGGCCGTCCGGTCCTTAAGGAGCCTTATGCCTGTATATCAGCGGATCCGCCGATGCGCCGTACGGGCGACACACCGCCCGTACGGCCGATCCGCCTGGTTGTCATCTGCGCGGCTGGGCGTCCAGCACCTGCTGGAGCGCCTCGAATTCCTCCACGCACTTGCCGGAGCCGAGCGCCACCGAATCCAGCGGGTCCTCGGCGATGTGGATCGGCATGCCGGTCTCGCGGCGGAGCCGCTCGTCGAGGCCGCGGAGCAGCGCGCCGCCACCGGTGAGCACGATGCCGCGGTCCATGACGTCGCCGGACAGCTCCGGCGGGCACTTGTCGAGCGTGGTCTTGACCGCGTCGACGATGGAGTTGACCGGCTCCTCCATGGCCTTGCGGACCTCGGCGGCGGAGATCACGACGGTCTTGGGGAGCCCGCTGACCAGGTCACGGCCGCGGATCTCGGTGTGCTCCTCTTCCTCGCTCTCGAACGCCGAGCCGATCGTGATCTTGATGTTCTCGGCGGTGCGCTCGCCAAGGAGGAGGCTGTACTCCTTCTTGATGTGCTGGATGATCGCGTTGTCCAGCTCGTCGCCGGCCACCCGGATCGACTGGGCGGTGACGATGCCGCCGAGCGAGATGACGGCGACCTCGGTGGTACCGCCGCCGATGTCCACCACCATGTTGCCGGTGGCCTCGTGGACCGGCAGGCCGGAGCCGATGGCCGCGGCCATGGGCTCTTCGATGATGTGCACCTGGCGGGCGCCCGCCTGCGTGGACGCCTCGATGACGGCGCGGCGCTCGACTCCGGTGATACCGGACGGAACGCACACGACCACCCGGGGCCGGGCCAGATAGCGGCGCTTATGGATCTTCAGAATGAAGTACCGCAGCATCCGCTCGGTGATCTCGAAGTCGGCGATAACGCCGTCCTTGAGCGGACGCACGGCGACGATGTTGCCAGGGGTGCGGCCGATCATCTTCTTTGCCTCGGCGCCCACGGCGAGAATTCCGCCGGTGTTGGTGTTGATGGCGACGACGGATGGCTCGTTGAGGACGATCCCGCGGCCCCTGACGTACACCAGCGTGTTGGCGGTCCCGAGGTCGACAGCCATGTCACGGCCGATGAACGACATGTTGTTCCCCATGAGGATACGTCAGGCCTTCCCTGCTGGAGCGATTGCTTGCTTGAGGTCGGCAGGATGTGGTGCGCTGCGAGGCGCGGAAGCTTCATCGTAGTCACGCCCGCGCGAACACGCTGCGGGGGTCCTCCGCCATTGTCAGCAGAACACGAGCCCGCCCCCTCTAATGGTGACGTCGTGTCGCGGAGATGCGTTCCCCCGATCGGCTCGCATATGCCAAGAGGCGGCCGAGAAATTCGACCGCCCCCAGGTCAGCAGGGGTGTGACCAGCTGATGATCGATCAGGACGAGATCAGGTGAGATCAGGCGAGACCGGGAAAGAAAATCTTGATTTCCCGCTCGGCCGACTCCTCGGAGTCCGAGGCATGGATCAGATTTTCCCGAACGATGGTGCCGAAATCGCCACGGATGGAACCGGGCGCCGCGGCGATCGGGTCGGTCGGTCCGGCCAGCGCCCGGACGCCTTCGATCACGCGCTCACCCTCGACGACCAGCGCCACGACCGGGCCGGAGGACATGAACTCGACCAGGGGCTCATAAAAGGGCTTGCCGACGTGCTCGGCGTAGTGCTGCTCCAGAAGCTCACGGCCCAGCTGGCGCAGTTCCAGGGCGGAGATCGTCCAGCCCGCCTTCTGCTCGATCCGGCCGAGAATCTCGCCCACCAGTCCGCGTCGTACGGCGTCGGGCTTGAGAAGGACGAGCGTGCGCTGGCTCACGGTGCGGGCTCCTTTGGCAGTGACATAGAAGAAGTGGCATGCGGGTGAAGCTGTGCGGCTGAGGCTACATGGGTGATCGTCGGCCACGTCACGCAGCGTCAGGCGAGGCGGCGGAGGCCGCGGCGAACCGCTCCTTCGCCTGGTCGACCTTGCGGCCGAAGTGGACCGAGGCCCACCACAGCGCGGCGAACACCACGCCGAGGATGAACATGGTGGTCACGACGAAGCCGCTCAGCACCAGTCCGATCTGCAGGGCCCAGCCGATCTGCACCGCCCCGGGACGGCTCAGCATCCCGCACAGCAGTACACACAGTGCCATGGCGATACCGCAGACCGTCCACACGGTGCCCACCGACAGACCGGACACCTTCATCGCGACCAGTCCTGCGAAGCCGATCACGAAGAACTCACCGATCAGAGTGGAGGCGCACAGCGTCCGCATTTCAGCCCTTTCCCAGAAGCAGCCGGGCCTCGCCGACCGTGATGACCGACCCGGTGACCAGCACCCCCGCACCAGCGTATTCGCCCTCCTCCTCGGCGAGGGTGATCGCGGCCTCCAGGGCGTCGTCCAGCCGGGGCTCGACCTGCACCCGCTCGGAGCCGAACACCTCGACGGCGAGCCCGCCCAACTCATCGGCGTCCATCGCGCGATGGCTGGAATTACGGGTCACCACGATTTCGGCGAAAATCGGCTCAAATGCTTCCAATAGCCCACGAACGTCCTTGCCGTCGCTGGCCCCGACCACACCGATCAGCCGACTGAAGTCGAACGCCTCGGTGACCGCCTCGGCCGCCGCCCGGGCGCCCCCGGGGTTGTGCGCGGCGTCCAGCACCACGGTCGGACTGCGGCGCACCACCTCCATCCGGCCCGGGGAGCTGACGGAGGCGAAGGCGGAGCGGATGGTGTCCAGGTCGAGCGGCCGGGCGTGCTGGGAGCCGACGCCGAAGAACGCCTCGACGGCGGAGAGCGCCACCGCCGCGTTGTGCGCCTGGTGGGCGCCGTGCAGCGGGAGGAAGATCTCGGGGTACTCACCGCCGAGGCCGCGCAGCGTCAGCAGCTGGCCGCCGACCGCCACCTCACGGGAGACCACCCCGAACTCCATGCCCTCGCGGGCCACCGTGGCATCCACCTCGACGGCGCGCTTGAGCATCACGGAAGCGGCCTCCACGGGCTGCTGCGCGAGCACCACCGTGGCGTCCTGCTTCACTATCCCGGACTTCTCGGCCGCGATCTCCTCCGGAGTGGTGCCGAGCCGGTCGGTGTGGTCCAGGGAGATCGGCATGATCACCGCGACGTCCGCGTCGATCACATTGGTGGCGTCCCAGGTGCCGCCCATACCGACCTCGACGACCGCGATGTCCACGGGCGCGTCCGCGAAGGCCGCGTACGCCATGCCGGTGAGCACCTCGAAGAACGACAGCCGGTACTCCTGCTGGTCGTCGACCATCTGGATATACGGCGCGATGTCCTCGTACGTCTCGATGAAGCGCTCGGCGGAGATCGGTGCCCCGTCCAGGCTGATCCGCTCGGTGACGGACTGCACGTGCGGGCTGGTGTAGCGGCCGGTGCGCAGCTCGAAGGAGCCCAGCAGGGCTTCGATCATGCGGGCCGTGCTGGTCTTGCCGTTCGTCCCGGTGATGTGGATCGAGGGATAGGCGCGGTGCGGCGAGCCGAGGATGTCCAGCAGCGCCTCGACGCGCACCAGCGAGGGGTCGAGCTTGGTCTCGCCCCACCGCGTGGCCAGCTCCTCCTCCACCTCGCGCAGCCTGCGGTCGACCTCGGGGTCGGAGGGGCGGGCCGGAATGCCGTCGCCCTCCGGCGGGCCCGACTGCGCGCGCAGCGTCCGGCTGCCGGCCTCGATCACCGCCAGATCGGGGTCGCGGTCCGTCTCGGCTCCGACGATGTCATCGAAATCATCGGGTTCGTTCTGTTCGTCCGGTTCGTTCTGGGGGCGCTCGCTCACACCGCCCAGTCTACGAGCCACCCCTGACAGGCCTCGGAAGCGCCCATGCGGTCCCGCGAGGGCGCCCTCAGGACGCCGCCCCGCTCTTCACCGCGGCGGACATCATCGACTTGGCGATCGGCCCGGCCAGGCCGCCGCCGGAGATGTCCGCGCGCGGGGCGTCGCTGTCCTCGACCACCACCGCGACCGCGACCTTGTGGCCGCTGCCGTCATCCGCGTAACTCACGAACCACGCGAACGGATTACCGCTGTTGTTCTCGCCGTGCTGCGCGGTGCCGGTCTTGCCGCCGACCTGCATCCCGGGAATCCGCGCGTTGGTGCCCGTGCCCTTCTCCACGACCGTCCGCATCGCCGACCGCAGCTCCTCCGCCGTGGACTTCGACATCGCCTGGGTGAAGGTCTTCGGGTCGGTCTGGTCCAGCGCGGTCGCGTTGCCGTCCGTCGTGCGGTCCACCTCGTACGGCTTCATCAGCTTGCCGTCGTCCGCGATGGCCGAGGTGACCATCGCCATCTGCAGCGGCGTCGCGGTCACGTCGAACTGGCCCATGCCGGTCAGCGCCGTCTGGGACTTGTCCATCCCGCTCGGGTACACGCTCTTCGCGGCGCGCACCGGGATGTCCAGCTCGGAGTCGTCGAAGCCCAGCTTCTTTGCCTCGTCCCCCAGCTTGTCCTCGCCGAGATCCACGGCCAGCTTCGCGAAGACCGTGTTGCACGAGTACTGCAAGGCCGTGCGGATCGTCGCGTTCTCACAGGGCGCCGACGCGTTCTCGTTCTTCATGTCGGTGACCGTGCCCGGCAGCCGGTACGGGTCCGGGCTCTTGGTCGGCTCGTCCACCGACGAGTACAGCCCGTCCTCCAGGGCGGCCGCCGCGACCACCAGCTTGAAGGCCGACCCCGGCGGATACGTCTGGCGCAGCGCCCGGTTCAGCATCGGCTGGTCCTTGTCCTTGGTCAGCTTCAGCCACGCCTTCTGGTCCGAGGTGTCGGACCCGGCGAAGGCGGCCGGGTTGTACGAGGGCGTGCTGGCCAGGGCGCGCACCGCGCCGGTCTCCGGGTCGATCGCCACGGCCGCGCCGGTGTTGTGCCCCAGCCCCTTGTACGCGGCCTTCTGCACGGCCGGGTCGATCGTGGTCATCACGTCCCCCGGCTTGGACGGCTCCCGGGTCAGCGCCTCGAGGGGGTTCTTCAGCCGACTGTCGGATCCGTCGAGCACCGACCGGTCCAGGGCCTCCAGCTGGTTGCTGCCGTACGACTGCGAGGCATAGCCGGTGACCGGGGCGTAGACCTTCCCGTCGTGGTAGGTCCGCTTGAACTTCAGATCGCCGGAGGTGGCGGTGGAGCCGGTGATGGGCTTGCCACCGGCCATGATGTTGCCCAGCGGGTTGGCGTACTGACTGATGGCCGTCCGCTGGTTGTGGGAGTCGTCCCGGAATTCGGCGCCCTCCACCACCTGGACATAGGTGACCCAGGCGAGCAGGGCCAGCACCAGCAGCAGGGAGAAGACCGAGGCGCGCCGCAGCGGTTTGTTCATGGGAGGGGGCAGCTCCTTCCGGGACGTACGGGTGGATAACTCCCGGACGGCGGCCATGGGTTCCCGGCGCAGCCTACGGATGGCCTCCCGCGGCCCCACTGTGGGACATCGCACACCGGCCCGGGGCACGCCGGGAAGCACGGAGCGCCCCCGCGCCTGGGAAGGGCGGGAGCGCTCGCGGTACCGGCCGGGTGGTCAGGCCTGGGGTCAGCCCTGGGGCAGGGACGCCAACTGCGCGGTGATCCTGGCGATGTCGGCCTCGGCGGTCGTCTGGCGGGCGCGGATCTTCTCCACCACGTGGTCGGGCGCCTTGGCCAGGAACCCTTCGTTGGACAGCTTGGCCGTGGTCTGCGCCTTGTCCTTCTCGGCCGCGGCGAGGTCCTTGGCCAGCCGCTTGCGCTCGGCCTCGACGTCGATCGCGCCGGACAGGTCCAGGGCCACGGTCGCGCCCGCCACCGGCAGCGAGGCGGTGGCGGTGAAGTCGTCCCCGGCGGGCTGGAGGCGCAGCAGGGAGCGCATCGCGTCCTCGTGCGCCGCGAGCGACGTGCCGGACAGCTCAAGCCGGGCCGGAACCTTCTGGCCGGGCTGGAGACCCTGGTCGGCGCGGAACCGGCGGACCTCGGTGACCACCTGCTGAAGGTTCTCGATCTCCCGCTCGGCGGCCTCGTCGCGGAAGCCGCTGTCCTTCGGCCAGTCGGCGATCACGACCGACTCCTGGCCGGTGAGCGCGGTCCACAGCTTCTCGGTGACGAACGGGACCACCGGGTGCAGCAGCCGCAGCGTGACGTCCAGGACCTCGCCGAGGACGCGCCGCGAGGCGTCGGCCTCCGGACCGCCCTTCTGGAAGGTGGTCTTGGACAGCTCGACGTACCAGTCGAAGACCTCGTCCCACGCGAAGTGGAAGAGCGTGTCCGAGAGCTTCGCGAACTGGTAGTCGTCGTAGAACGCGTCGACGTCCGCGACGACCTCGTTCAGCCGGGACAGGATCCAGCGGTCGGTGGCCGACAGCCGCTCGGGGGCGGGCAGTTCGCCCTCGACCGTCGCGCCGTTCATCAGCGCGAAGCGGGTCGCGTTCCAGATCTTGTTGGCGAAGTTACGGGACGCCTGGACCCAGTCCTCGCCGATCGGCACGTCCACCCCGGGGTTGGCACCGCGGGCGAGGGTGAAGCGGACGGCGTCGGAGCCGTAGGCGTCCATCCAGTCCAGCGGATTGACCGCGTTCCCGAAGGACTTGGACATCTTCTTGCCGAACTGGTCGCGGACCATCCCGTGCAGGGCGATGGTGTGGAACGGCGGGGTGCCGTCCATCGCGTACAGCCCGAACATCATCATCCGGGCGACCCAGAAGAAGAGGATGTCGTAGCCGGTGACCAGCACCGAGTTCGGATAGAACTTCGCCAGGCTGTCGGTCTGCTCGGGCCAGCCGAGGGTCGAGAACGGCCACAGGCCGGAGGAGAACCAGGTGTCCAGGACGTCACTGTCCTGGCGCCAGCCCTCGCCGCCCGGAGGCTCCTCATCCGGTCCGACGCAGACGACCTCGCCGTTCGGCCCGTACCAGACCGGGATGCGGTGGCCCCACCACAGCTGGCGCGAGATGCACCAGTCGTGGAGGTTGTCGACCCAGTCGAAGTAGCGCTTCGACATGTCCTCGGGGTGGATCTTGACCCGGCCGTCGCGGACGGCGTCGCCCGCCGCCTTGGCGAGCGGGCCGACCTTGACCCACCACTGCATGGACAGCCGCGGCTCGATCGTGGTCTTGCAGCGCGAGCAGTGGCCCACGGAGTGGGTGTACGGGCGCTTCTCGGCCACGATCCGGCCCTCGGCGCGCAGCGCGCCGACGATGGCGCTGCGCGCCTCCAGCCGGTCCAGGCCCTGGAAGGGACCGTGTGCGGTGATGATCGCGTGCTCGTCCATGACGGCGAGGTTCGGCAGGCCGTGGCGCTGCCCGATCTCGAAGTCGTTCGGGTCGTGGGCCGGGGTGACCTTGACCGCGCCGGTGCCGAACTCCGGGTCGACGTGCTCGTCGGCGACGACCGGGATACGGCGGCCGGTGAGCGGCAGCTCGATCTCGGTGCCGACCAGGTGCCGGTAGCGCTCGTCATCGGGGTGGACGGCGACCGCGGTGTCACCGAGCATCGTCTCGGCGCGGGTCGTCGCGACGACGATCGCGTTGTCGCCCTCGCCGTACCGGATCGAGACCAGCTCGCCGTCGTCGTCCTGGTACTCCACCTCGATGTCGGAGATGGCCGTGAGGCAGCGGGGGCACCAATTGATGATGCGCTCGGCCCGGTAGATCAGCTCATCGTCGTAGAGCTTCTTGAAGATGGTCTGGACGGACTTGGACAGCCCCTCGTCCATGGTGAAGCGCTCGCGGTCCCAGGCGACGCCGTCGCCCAGCCGCCGCATCTGGCCGGAGATCTGCCCGCCGGACTCGTTCTTCCACTGCCACACGCGCTCGATGAACGCCTCACGGCCCAGGTCGTGCCGGGAGGCGCCCTCCTTGGCCAGCTCGCGCTCGACCACGTTCTGGGTGGCGATACCGGCGTGGTCCATGCCCGGCTGCCACAGCGTCTCGTAGCCCTGCATCCGCTTGCGGCGGGTGAGCGCGTCGATGAGCGTGTGCTCGAAGGCGTGGCCCAGGTGGAGCGATCCGGTCACATTGGGCGGCGGGATGACGATCGTGTACGGCTCTTTGCCGCTCTTGGCGTCCGCCTCGAAGTAACCGCGCTCTACCCAGCGCTCGTACAGCTGCCCCTCTACGTCGGCCGGCGCGTACTGGGTCGGCAGTTCAGGGTGGCTGTTCGGCCCGCTGTCGGGGCGCTGCTGAGAGTTCTCGGTCACCCCCGCAGTCTAAAGGGCGCCCGGACTCCGTTACGAACCCGTTGCGGCCCCGCCGCAACGCCGCCGAGACGCGTCGGGAAGGATGTTCAGGACCTGTCATGCGCTTCTAGGAGAGGCACGATGAGCTATCAGCAGCCGCCGCCGCAGCCCGGTCCCTACGGGGCACAGCCGGGACCTCACGGCGCCGGCCAGCCGCCAGTGCCGAATCCGTACGCGCAGCCGACCGGCTACGGTCACCCGCAGCCGGGACAGCAGCCGGGGCAGCAGCCGGGGCAGCAGGGCGATTACGCGGGCCCCAACCCGTACAGCGGCGGCCCCCCGTACGGCGCCCCGGCCAACCCCTACGCCCAGCAGCCTCCGCAGGCCCCGCAGGCCCCGCAGCAGGGCTTCTACGGCGGCCAGCCGACGCCGCCGCCCGCCGCGCCCGGTGGCCGCGGCAAGGGCCGGACCGTCGGCATGGCGGTGGGCGCGCTGGTGGTCGTGGGCGCGCTGACGGCCGGGGCGTTCCTGCTGTTCGGCGGCGACAGCGGACCGTACAAGCTCACGACCCCGAAGACGGTCGCGGACGAGTACCAGCGTCAGGGCAACGGCACGGACGACGGCGATCTGTCGGCGGCGGGCAAGAAGGACCTCCAGCAGGTCCCGGTGGTCAAGGACCCGCACCTGGTGGCGGCCGACTACCAGACCGACGGCAAGGAGATGCTCAAGTTCACCGGTGTCTGGGGCGAGGTGACCGACCCGAAGCGGGGCGCGGACCTCGCCCTGGCGGTCATCGTCAAGGCGCTCCAGGACAACGGCACCGCACAGGCCAAGGGAACGCCTCAGGAGTTCTCGCCGGACGGCTTCGACGGGGACGTCATGAAGTGCCAGTCCCTGAAGTTCACGTCGGATCAGGGATCCATGGAGGCACCGGCCTGCGTCTGGGGCGACAAGAGCACTCTGGGCGTCGCGGTGCTGGCGGACCCGGCGGGGGCCGTTCTCGGCGGCAGCATGTCGCTGCAGGACGCCGCGGAGCTGACCGCCAAGGTGCGTGAGGACGCACGTGTCGAAATCGACAAATAGCTACAACAGCACAACCTAACGAGGGAAAAAAATGAGCTACAACCAGCCGGGCCCCTACGGCCAGCAGCCCCAGCAGCCTGGTCCCTACGGACAGGGCGGTGCCGCCGGTCAGCCCGGCTACGGCTACCCGCAGCAGCCGCCCCAGCAGCCCGGTCCGTACGGCCAGCCGCAGCAGCCGGGCCAGCCCCCGAACCCGTATGGCCAGCCGCAGCAGCCGCCGTACGGTCAGCAGCCGTACGGTCAGCAGCCCTATGGCCAGCAGCCGTACGGCCAGCCGGGCATGCCGGGGCCGTACCAGCCGGGCCCGGGCCAGGGCGGCGGCAAGAAGAAGGGCCTGGCGATAGCCATCGGCGCGGTGGTCGTGGTGGCCGCGGTGGTCGGCGGCGTCATGGTGTTCAGCGGCGGGGACGGCGGCGGCGCGGTCGCCGACGACGGCAAGCGGTACAAGATCACCACCCCGGAGACCGTGGCCGGTGAGTACACCAAGCAGCCGGGCAGCGAGGACCCGATGTCCTCCAGCGACACCAGTGACTTCGAGAAGTTCGGTGTGCAGGACCCGAAGGGCACGGGCGCGACCTACAAGGCCGGGTCCGGGATGACCCTGAAACAGCTGCAGTTCAAGGGCGTCTGGGGCGAGGTGAAGGACCCCGAGACGGTCGTCGACGGAGCCTTCTCGAAGATCGCGAACGAGGCCACCAAGGACCCGTCGACCGACAGCAGCGGCGGGAAGGCCGAACTCGTCGGCAGCCCCGAGAAGGTGACTCCCGCCGGGGCGGACGACGCCATCATCAAGTGCCAGAACGCCAAGATCAACCCGGGGTCCGGCTCCAGCGCGAGCGGCGTGGGCAGCAAGGGCTTCACCGTCCCCATCTGCATGTGGGGCGACCACAGCACGGTCGCCTTCGTGACCGTGACCGACGCCGCCGCGGTGCTCTCCGGCGGGGGCATGTCGCTCGACCAGGCCGGGGACGTCGTCGCGAAGCTTCGCAAGGACGTCCGCGTCGAGATCCCCAAGTAGCGCCTCCGCACCACCCCGTCCACGCACCGTCCACCGTCCGGAGGGATACCCCCACACCCATGAGCCACAACCAGCCACCGCCGCCGCCCGGTCCGTACGGCGGCGGGCCCTACGGCGGCGGGCCCGGACCGTACGGGGGCGCGCAGCCCAACCCGTATGCCCAGCCCCCGGGTTACGGCTATCCGCAGGCGCCCCAGCCCGGTTACGGCTATCCGCAGCAGGCGGGACCCTACGGGCAGCACCCGCAGCCGGGGTACCCGGTGCCGCCCGGGCCCGCGCCGGGCCGCAATCGCACCAAGATCATCGCGATGTCGGCGGCGGGGCTCGTGGTGGTGGGGGCGATCATCACCGGCGCGGTGGTGCTGTCGGGCGGGGGCGACAGCGGCCCCGAGGCGATACGGCTCGTCACGCCGAAGACGCTCGACAACGGCACGTACACCCTGGCCAAGGGCACCGATGCGCTGAAGGACGAGGGCACCAGCGTGCAGGACAGCATGCCCAAGGGCGCGACCTCGGTCCTCGGCCAGTACCGGCGTGCCGACGACGAGAACTCGGGGCTCGCGTTCTCCGGCATGTACGGGGAGATCAACGACCCCGACCGGGTCCGGGACGGGATGTTCCGGGGGTTCGAGAACGGCGAGGGTTCCCCGACGGTCGAGCAGAAGCGCAAGACGTTCCGGCCGGAGGGCTCGGACGGCCCCGCCATAGACTGCGAGGTCGTCAAGATGTACGACCGGATCTACGCCCCGGCGTGTGCGTGGGCGGAGGAGACGGACGCGGCGATGGTGCTGGACGTCAACGCGGAGAACACCTCCGCGTCCGACGTCGACATGGAAGCCTTCGCGAAGGTGACCGCGGGTATTTACCAGGACAGCCGCAAGCCCGCCTGAGCGCCGCGCAGACGGCCTGCGACGCGAAGAGGGCCCGGGATTCCCCGGGCCCTCTTCGTATGCGCTCTACGCGGCGCTCACGCGCTCTTCTCGTGCCGTTCACCCGGCTCGGTGCCGCGCGAGCGGGGCACCAGCGTCGGGTTGACGTTCGAGTGGACGACGTCCTCGGTGATGACGACGCGGGCCACGTCCTTGCGGGACGGCACCTCGTACATCGCCGACATCAGGACCTCTTCGATGATGGCGCGCAGGCCGCGCGCGCCCGTGCCGCGCAGGATCGCCTGGTCGGCGATGGCCTCCAGGGCGGGCCGGTCGAAGTCCAGCTCCACGCCGTCGAGTTCGAAGAGCCGCTGGTACTGCTTGACGAGCGCGTTCCGCGGCTCGACCAGGATCTGCAGCAGCGCCTCGCGGTCGAGGTTGTGGACGGAGGTGATGACGGGGAGCCGGCCGATGAACTCCGGGATCATCCCGAACTTCACCAGGTCCTCCGGCATGACCTCCTGGAACTGGTCGCTCGCCTCGATCTCGCGCTTGGAGCGGATCGTGGCGCCGAAGCCGATGCCCTTGGCACCGGCCCGCGACTCGATGATCTTCTCCAGACCGGCGAAGGCACCGCCGACGATGAACAGCACGTTCGTCGTGTCGATCTGGATGAATTCCTGGTGCGGGTGCTTCCGGCCGCCCTGCGGCGGGACGGAGGCCGTCGTGCCCTCAAGGATCTTCAGCAGCGCCTGCTGCACGCCCTCGCCGGAGACGTCACGGGTGATCGAGGGGTTCTCGCTCTTGCGGGCCACCTTGTCGATCTCATCGATGTAGATGATGCCCGTCTCGGCCTTCTTGACGTCATAGTCGGCGGCCTGGATCAGCTTGAGGAGGATGTTCTCCACGTCCTCGCCGACGTAGCCCGCCTCGGTGAGCGCGGTGGCGTCGGCGATGGCGAAGGGAACGTTGAGCATCCGGGCGAGCGTCTGCGCGAGCAGGGTCTTCCCGGAGCCCGTCGGACCGAGCAGCAGGATGTTGGACTTCGCCAACTCGATGCCGTCGTCCTTGCTGTGGCTGCCGTTCTCACCGGCCTGGACCCGCTTGTAGTGGTTGTACACCGCGACGGACAGGGCCTTCTTGGCGGCCTCCTGGCCGACCACATAGCCCTCGAGGAACTCGGAGATCTCACGCGGCTTGGGGAGTTCCTCCCACCGCACCTCTGAGGTCTCGGCCAGCTCTTCCTCGATGATCTCGTTGCAGAGATCGATGCACTCATCGCAGATGTACACACCAGGGCCCGCGATGAGCTTCTTCACCTGCTTCTGGCTCTTTCCGCAGAACGAGCACTTGAGCAGGTCGCCGCCGTCACC
Source organism: Streptomyces sp. NPDC041200 (assembly GCF_055591805.1). Lineage (NCBI taxonomy): Bacteria > Bacillati > Actinomycetota > Actinomycetes > Kitasatosporales > Streptomycetaceae > Streptomyces > Streptomyces sp. NPDC041200. The sequence continues at coordinate 821,489 of NZ_JBVIZF010000003.1, forward strand.
GATGCGTGCCACGAGGTGCTTCCCCTTCGCCTTGGATCCGCTTTTGCTCCGCGGAACCGGGTGCTTGCGCTGCGAGCTTTCCGCTTGATGTTTCCGGGGCCGGCCCCCAGCCCTCTATGACGGTACCTTGCCGGGCCCCCGGTTCGGGCCCCCCTTGGACCGACTCGGTCCAAGGGGGGCCGGGTGACCCGGGCTTCAGCCCAGGCCGACCGAGGTCTTACGGGTCGAGACGATCTGGTCGACCAGACCGTACTCCAGCGACTCCTCGGCGGTCAGGATCTTGTCCCGCTCGATGTCGTCGCGGATCTTCTCGATCGGCGTGGTGGAGTGCTTGGCCAGCATCTCCTCCAGCTGCGTCCGCATCCGCAGGATCTCGTTGGCCGCGATCTCCAGGTCGGAGACCTGGCCCCGGCCGGTCTCGCTGTACGGCTGGTGGATCAGGATACGGGCATTGGGCAGCGCCATCCGCTTGCCGGGGGTACCGGCGGCGAGCAGCACGGCCGCGGCGGACGCCGCCTGGCCCATGCAGACCGTCTGAATATCGGGCTTGACGAACTGCATCGTGTCGTAAATGGCGGTCAGCGCGGTGAACGAGCCGCCGGGCGAGTTGATGTAGACCGAGATGTCGCGGTCCGGGTCCATCGACTCCAGGCACAGGAGCTGCGCCATGACGTCGTTGGCCGAGGCGTCGTCGATCTGGACGCCCAGGAAGATCACGCGCTCTTCGAAGAGCTTCGCGTACGGGTCGTACTCCCGGACCCCCTGGGAGGTGCGCTCGACGAAGCGCGGGACGACATAGCGCGATTCGGCCATCGGGCCGTCGTAGAGGCCGCTGCCGGGAAAGTTGTTCATCTGGGTGTTCACCATCCTGTGGCGATCAAAGGGCTGGAGGTCGGCTAACGGGACGGCGGGGCTCAGGCCCCGGTGCCGCCCCCGCCCGGAACGCCCGAGGCCGAGGCCATGACGTCGTCGACCAGGCCGTACGCCTTGGCTTCCTCGGCGGAGAACCAGCGGTCGCGGTCGGAGTCGCGGGTGATCTGCTCCACGGTCTGACCGGTGTGGAACGCGGTCAGCTCGGCCATCCGCTTCTTGGTGTGCAGCAGCCGCTCGGCGTGGATCTTGATGTCCGAGGCCGAACCGGCGAGACCCGCGGACGGCTGGTGGATCAGGATCTCGGCGTTCGGCAGCGCGAACCGCTTGCCGGGGGTGCCCGCGCTCAGCAGGAACTGCCCCATCGAGGCGGCGAGACCCATGGCGATGGTGACGACGTCGTTCGGGATGAACTGCATGGTGTCGTAGATCGCCATGCCCGCCGAGATCGAGCCACCCGGAGAGTTGATGTAGAGGTTGATGTCCTTGTCCGGGTCCGCGGCGAGCAGGAGCAGCTGCGCGGTGATCTTGTTGGCGATTTCGTCGTCGACCGGCTGGCCGAGGAAGATGATCCGCTCACCGAGCAGCCGGTTGTAGACCTGGTCGCCGAGGCCACCGCCGGTCGGCTCGCCGGCGGCGGAAGGCATCGTATTCGTCACGTATCCACCTGCTCGTCTCTGACGGCGACTGGCCGTCTCAGCGTCTTCTTCTGGGCTCGGGACGGGACGGCCGGTGCTATCCGGCGGGCCTGCGAGACTCCCTGCCCTCTACGGACCCTAACGCGCTGGTCGGCGGGCGCCATCCCGCATCAGGACCTGTTCGCTCTGAGCGCAGGTTCCGCGCCCCTGTCGACTTCGCGGAAGCGGACTTCGTGGAAGCGCACTTCACGGAAAGCGCGCGGAAGACTTCGCGGAACACGAACGGGCCCGGACGCGTGCAGACGTTCGGGCCCGTTCGTACGGGCTGCGGAGCGGCGAGGATCAGCCCTCGGCCTTCTCCTGCGCCTTCTCCTGCTCGGGAGCCTCGGCGGCGGCCTCAGCGGCCTCAGCGGTGTCGGCGGCCTTTTCGTCCGCCTCCACGGCCTCGGTGCCCTCAGCGGCGGCCTCGACCGTCTCGGCGGTCTCGTCCTCGTCGTCGAGGTCGACGGTCTCGCCCTTGTCGTCCACGACCTTGGCGGCCTCGACCACGACCGCGAGCGCCTTGCCGCGGGCGACCTCGCCGACGAGCATCGGCACCTGGCCACCCTCGACGACCTGCTGGGCGAACTGGTCCGGGCTCATGCCGGAGGACTGCGCACGGCGCATCAGGTGCTCGGTCAGCTCTTCCTGGCCGACGGACAGCTGCTCCTTGTTGACCAGCTCGTCGAGGACGAACTGGGTCCGGATGCCCTTCTCCGCCTGCTCCTTGAGCTCGGCGTCGAACTCCTCGGCGGACTTGCCCTGAAGCTCCAGGTAGGACTCCAGGTTCAGGCCCATCTGGCCGAGCTGGTGGTGCTCCAGGTTGTGCTTCCGGGTCTGGATCTCGTCCTCGAGCAGCTTCTCGGGGATCGGCACCTCGACCAGCTCCAGGAGGGCGTCGAGCACCTTCTCCTGGGCCTGGGTGGCCTGCTCGTACTTCTTCGACTGCTCCAGGCGCTTGCGGCTGTCCGCGCGCAGCTCCTCGAGGGTGTCGAACTCGCTGGCCAGCTGGGCGAAGTCGTCGTCCAGCTCGGGCAGCTCCCGGGCCTTGACCTCGTTCACCTTGACGGAGACCTCGGCCTCGTTGCCCTGCGCGGAGCCGCCCTTCAGCTCGGAGGTGAAGGTGGCGGTGCCACCGGCCTCCAGGCCGGTCACGGCCTCGTCGATGCCATCGAGCAGCTCACCGGAACCGATGGTGTAGGTGACGCCCTCGGCGACACCGTCCTCCAGCACCTCGCCGTCGACCTTGGCCTCCAGGTCGATCACGACGATGTCGCCTTCGGCGGCGGCGCGCTCGACGGGGCTGGTGGTGGCGAAGCGGTCGCGGAGCTGCTCGACCGACTTGTCGATGTCCTCGTCCGAGACCTCGACCGAGTCGACGGTGACCTCGATGCCGGAGTAGTCCGGGATCTCGACCGACGGGCGGATGTCCACCTCGGCGGTGAACGTCAGCAGCTCGTTGTCCTTGAGCTCGGTGATGTCGACCTCGGGCTGCCCGAGCGGGTTCAGCTCACCCTCGTTGACCGCGTCGGTGTAGAACTTCGGGAGGGCGTCATTGACGGCCTCCTCCAGCACCGCGCCGCGGCCGAAACGCTGGTCGATGATGCGGGCCGGGATCTTGCCCTTGCGGAAGCCTGGCACCGTGACCTGCTGGTTGATCTTCTTGTACGCCGCGTCGAGGCTGGGCTTGAGCTCCTCGAAGGGCACCTCGACAGTGAGCCGAACCCGGGTCGGGTTCAGGTTCTCCACGGCGCTCTTCACGGTTCGGTCTCCTTGGGGCTGACGTGTGGTGTTCTGCTGCCTCGCACTGATGCTTCGCAGCGGATCGCGCCCGGTAAAGAAAGACACAGACGCGCAGCTTGCATAGTAACCGCAAGCATGACGCGGCCCACAACGCGATCTTGACGCCTGTGGATGGTCGGGGTGGCCGGATTCGAACCGACGACCTTCCGCTCCCAAAGCGGACGCGCTACCAAGCTGCGCCACACCCCGTCGGTGCGACACGTAGGGTACATGGCCGCGGACGCCCCGGCCCCCCGTTATTCCACCGGTGGGCAAGGGTGTGCGGGAGAGGCCCCGGACCCGCTACGATGCTTCCCGTGCCGCGGCCACGGGTGATCCCACCTGGGCGACGCGCGGCGCGTGCGGGCGTAGCTCAATGGTAGAGCCCCAGTCTTCCAAACTGGCTACGCGGGTTCGATTCCCGTCGCCCGCTCCATGACGTACGACGGCCCGGGGGCGGGGGGAGGCCCGGTGGCGGGGGGTCGGGGGGTGAGGAGCAGGCGGTGGGCGGTCGGGTGGGGGGTGGTGTTGGTTGCGGAAGCGGCGAAAAAATCGAGGAAGTTCTGAACGTTCGGGAGCAG